>DAIQQM010000094.1:0-11460 GCA_036786805.1 Candidatus Dormiibacterota bacterium
CCACCCTTGACCACCTTGGCCACGCGGTTGAGGGAGACGATCTTCTCCTGGAACTCGCTGCCGCGATCATCGCGGCGATCCATGCGCATGCCCATCTAGAACTTCAACCCGCCCTCGCGGGCTGCCTCGGCGAGTGCCTTGACCCGGCCGTGGAAGAGGTATCCCGCACGGTCGAAGACCACGGTGTCGACACCTGCGGCTTTGGCGCGCTCGGAGATCGTCTTACCGATCGCCGCCGCTCCGGCGGTCGTGCAGGCCTTGGCGTCACCGAGCACCGCACGGAGCGCCGGCTCGGTCGTCGAGGCGGCGACCAGCGTGCGGCCGCTGTCGTCGTCGACCAGCTGCGCGCCGATGTGTCGCAGGCTGCGGAACACCGCCAGCCGTGGACGCGCGGCAGTTCCGGAGACGTGCTTGCGCACGCGGCGATGGCGCCGAGCGCGGGCGGCGCGTCGATCGTGCTTCGTGAACATGCTGATCAGCCTTCTACTTTCGTACTTCGATCGGTTACTTGGTCTTGCCGGCCTTCCCGGACTTGCCGGCCTTGCGGCGGAGCTTCTCGCCGCGATAGAGGATGCCCTTGCCCTTGTACGGCTCGGGCTTGCGGAAGGAGCGGATCTTCGCGGCCACCTGGCCCACGACCTCTTTGTCCGAACCGCTGATGATGACCTGGGTGGGCACGGGGACCTCGATGTTGATGCCCTCGGGCGGGGTGTACCGAATCGGGTGGGAATAGCCGAGGGTCAGCACCAGGTCGCCGCCCTGGCGGGCGGCGCGGAAACCGACACCGACCAGGTCGAGCTCACGGGTGAAACCACCGCTCACGCCCTGGACCATGTTCGCCACCAGCGTGCGGGTCAGCCCGTGGAGCGAGCGGTGAATGCGCGCGTTGGACGGACGGTCGACGGTGATCGTCCCTGTCTCGACGTTGATGAGCATCGACGGCGCGAAGGTGCGCTGGAGCGTTCCCCGGGAGCCGGTGACGCTCAGGCGATTGCCCGTCTCGAGGGCGACCTCAACTCCGGCGGGGACGGGGATCGGAAGCTTGCCGATGCGCGACATCAGTGACTCACCACACGAACGCGACGACTTCGCCGCCCAATCCGGCGCGCTGCGCGGCGCGACCGGTCATGAGACCGCGCGAGGTCGAGATGATCGCAACGCCCAGTCCGCCGAGCACGCGCGGGATCTCGGACTTGCGGGCATAGACGCGCAACCCGGGGCGGCTGATCCGGCGCAGGCCCGAGAGCGCGCGGCCGCGCGGGCTGCCCGGCTTGAGCGTGACCGTGAGCAGCTGCATGGGCGCCTCACCCGAGACCTCGTACCCCTCGACAAAGCCTTCCTCGGTGAGCACGCGCGCGATCTCGACCTTCATCTTCGACACCGGGATCTCGACGGTGCGGTGATGGGCCTGGTTGGCGTTGCGGATGCGGGTGAGCATATCCGCGATGCTGTCACTGGTCATGGGTCACCACGAGCTCTTCTGGACGCCAGGTATCTGTCCGATGCTGGCGAGTTGGCGGAAACAGATCCGGCACATGCCGAACTTGCGCATGTACGCGCGCGGGCGACCGCACACACCGCAGCGGTGGTGCGCTTGCGTGGAATACCGGGCGGGCCGGTTCGCCTTTGCGATCAGCGACTTCTTTGCCATCGGTCAGTTCTTCCTGAAGGGCATGCCGAGCCCGGTGAGAAGCGAGCGGCCCTCCGCGTCCGTGCGGGCGGTGGTCACAATGCACACCTCCAGCCCGCGAAGCTTGTCGATCTTGTCGTAGTCGATCTCCGGGAAAACGAGTTGCTCGCGCAACCCGAGGGTGTAGTTGCCGTGGCCGTCAAACGCCTTCGGATCGACGCCGCGGAAGTCTCGAATGCGCGGGAGCGCGATGTTGAGCAACTTGTCGAGGAAGTCGTACATCCGCCGTCCTCGCAAGGTCACTTTGACACCGATGGGCATGCCTTCGCGCAACTTGAATGCCGCGACCGATTTGCGAGCGCGGATCACGATCGGCGCCTGCCCGGTGATCAGCTTGAGGTCAACGATGGCGGCGTCGATCGCGCGTGCGTTGGTGATCGCCTCACCCAGGCCGATGTTGATGACCACCTTCTCGATGGAGGGCACCTGCATGGCGTTGAGGTAGCGGAATTCGGCGACCAGCGTGGGCACGATCTCGTCGACGTAGCGGCGCTGGAGTCGGGGCAGCTCGGCGGTCTGGACGGCCATCACACCTGCGCCCTGTCGAAGGTCTCGCCGCACTTCTTGCACACGATCACGCGCCGGCCGAGCTCGTTGACGCTGTGGGCGATCCGCGTCGTCTTCTCGCAGCGGTTGCAGACGAGCATGACGTTGCTGTAGGCGACCGGGCCGTCGAAGTCGACGATGCCACCCTGGATATTGCCTTTCACTCCGGACTTGGTATGGCGCTTCAGGAGGTTCACCCCACGCACCGCCACGCGTTGCTGCTCGGGGAGCACGCGCTCCACGACACCGCGCTTGCCCTTGTCCTTGCCGCTGATAACCTCGACGCTGTCGCCCTTGCGGATGTCAAGCGGACGCAGGTGTCCACGCGCCCAGCCCTCGTGCACGAGCATGGTGCGGTGTCTGCGTTCGACTTTCGTCGGCATTCAGATCACCTCCGGGGCAAGGCTGACGATCTTCATGAAGTTTCGCTCGCGCAGCTCGCGAGCGACCGGGCCGAAGATGCGCGAGCCGCGCGGATTGTTCTGGGGCGTGATGAGCACGGCGGCGTTCTCGTCAAAGCGGATGTTGCTGCCATCCGGGCGCTTGTATTCCTTGGTGGTGCGCACCACGACGGCGCGAACAACATCGCCCTTCTTCACCTGGGCATTCGGCTGCGCCACCTTTACGGTGCCGATGATGACATCGCCCACCGACGCGTACTTGCGATAGCTGCCGCCCAGCACGCGGATGCAGAGCAGCTCGCGCGCGCCGCTGTTGTCCGCCACCTTGAGCACGGATTCCTGCTGGATCATGTCAGCGAGCCTTCTCCAGAACTTCGGCCACGCGCCAGCGGATCTCCTTCGAGATCGGACGCGTTTCGACGATCCGCACACGATCACCGACGCCGCAACTCTCGTCGTCGTGCACCTTGAAGCGCGTGCTGTGCCGGACGACCTTCTTGTAGAGCGGGTGCGGCTTGCTGATCTGCACCAGCACGATGACGGTCTTCTCCATCTTGTCGCTCACGACGACGCCGTCACGAACCTTGCGGCGCGGACGCGTCACCGGTGTCCCCTCACTCATCGACATCCTCCTGGGCGTCGACGGTTTCCGCGACTTCCCCCGCGGGTTCCGAGGACTCGGCAACGGGTACTGCGGCGGGAACGACGGCCGGGACCTCGAGGCGAGGCGCCGGCTTGGCGCGCGGCGCCCGGACCGGCTTCGCCTTAGCGGCTGAAGGGCGGGCGGTGGCCAGCTCGACCAGCTCGGGACGGAGACCGCGCTCGATCTCGATCTTCACGGTCATCGCCCGGGCGATCTCGTGCCTGATCTCGCGAACCTGGCGGTGGTTCTCCACCTGCCCGGTCGCCTGCTGGAAGCGAACCTCGAACAGCCGCCGGCGCTGCTTGGCGAGGTGGTCGTCGAGCTCGCCGACGGTCATGCGGCGCAAATCGTTGAGCGCATCGGTCTGCTTGGTCACAGCGTCGCCGCCTCCAGGTCCGACCCGGTCTCCTCGCGAACGAGGAAGCGCGTCTTGATGGGCAGCTTGAAGGCGGCGAGACGCATCGCCTCCTGGGCGGTCTCGCGGGTTACACCGGCCATTTCGAAGAGCACGCGCCCGGGGAGCACCACGGCCACCCAGCCCTCGGGCTGACCCTTGCCGCTTCCCATGCGGGTCTCCGCCGGCTTCTTCGTGAAGGCGTGATCGGGAAAGATGCGAATCCAGATCTTGCCGCCACGCTTGACGTGACGGGTCATGGCGCGACGGGCCGCCTCGATCTGCCGGTTGGTCATCCAGCACTGCTCGGTCGCCTGGAGCCCGAAGGTCCCGAAGTCGAGCTTGTTGCCACGCTGCGCGGCGCCCGTCCTCCGTCCACGATGGAGCTTGCGATGCTTGGTTCGCTTCGGCATCAACATCGCTACTCCTCCTCTTCTTCGGCGACGTCGGCCGGCGCGTCGGCCTTCTTGACGAGCTTCTTGGGAACACGTGAGACCGAGGCCGGCTTCTTCGCGACGACCGGCTTGCGGCGCGCGGGCGCGCGCTTCGGCGTGAGCTTCTCGACCTTCTCACCACCCGCGGCGGGGTCGACCCCGGCGGCGGCGATGACCTCCTCGTCCTCGTCGATCTCGACGACGTCGTCAGTCGGGAGCTCCTCGATCTCGACCTCGGGGACGTCGACGGCCTCGGTGATCACGGCGACGGCCTCAGCGGGCGCCTCCGCGACGCGAGCGGCCGGCACCGGAACGCGATCCTCGAGACCGCGGTCCTCGGCACGATCCTTGCCCGGGGCGATCGGCTCGCCGGTTGCTGTGACAAAGTCGCCGAGGTACAGCCAGCACTGGACGCCGATGCGCCCGAAGGTGGTACGTGCCTCGGCCTTGCCGTAGTCGATGTTCGCGCGCAGCGTGTGCAGCGGGACGCGCCCGTCACGATCCCACTCGCGGCGCGACATCTCGGAGCCGCCGAGCCTGCCGCTCACCTGGATCTTCACGCCCTTGGCCCCCGCCCGCATGCTCCGCATCAGCGTCTGCTTGAGCGCGCGACGGAAGGCGATGCGCTTCTCGAGCTGCGAGGCGACGTTCTCGGCGACCAGCGTGGCGTCGAGCTCAGGCGTCTTGATCTCGTGGATGGTGACGCGCACCTTCTTGCCCGAGATTCGCTCGAGCTCGTCTCGAAGCGCGTCGACGGACGCACCCTGCTTGCCGATGACGATGCCCGGCTTTGCGGTCTGGATAATCACGGTGAGCTGATTGGCGCTGCGCTCGGTCTCGATGCGCGCGAGGCCCGCGTTGCGCAGGCGGCTGCCGATGAGGCGTCGCATCGCGATGTCCTCATGGAGCAGCTTCGTGTACTCCTTGTCGGCGTACCAGCGAGCGTCCCAGTTCCGGTAGACGCCGAGCCGGAAACCGATCGGATTGACTTTCTGACCCATCTACTCAGCCTCTTCCGTTGGTGGCTTGGGTGCGCGGCGTCGTGCCGGGCGTGGCTTCGCTGCAGGCGCGGTACCGCCGGCGGCTGGGGTGGTCGCGGCTGCCGGCGACACCACCGGTGCCGGCACCACGGCGCGCGGCATCTTCGCGGCCTTGCGGCGGCGCACGTTGCCGGGCGCCTCGTCGTCGGTGACGAATGCGCGGAGGTGGCTCGTCCGCTTGAAGATGCTGCCGGCCATGCCACGCGGCTTGGCGCGCCAGCGTTTGATGATCATCGCGCCGTCAACCTCGACGCGCGCAACCCGAAGTGAGGAGGCGTCGAGGTTGTAGTTGTGCTCCGCGTTGGCGGCGGCGGACTTGATCACCTTGGCGATATCGGCTGCGGCTGAGCGCGGCGAGTACTGCAGGATGACCAGCGCCTCGGCGACAGGCAGCCCGGTGACCATCGCCGAGACGAGGCGAGCCTTGCGGGCGGTGGTGCGAACCCATTTCGCGGTTGCGACAACTTCCATCTCGTCCTATTTCAGCGCCGTGCTGCGTTCGGTGTGGTGTCCGTGCCCGCGATACCGGCGGGTGTGCGCGAACTCACCGAGCTTGTGGCCGACCATGGTCTCGGTGATGAGCACCGGAACGTGCTTGCGTCCGTCGTGCACCGCGATGGTGTGACCGACCATCTCCGGGAAGATGTCGCTGCGGCGCGACCAGGTCTTGATGATCCGCTTCTCACGCGACATGTTGAGCTGCTGCACCTTCTTGAGAAGGTGGTCATCGCAGAACGGCCCTTTCTTGAGCGAGCGACCCATGGTTACTTGTCCCGCCGGCGCACGATCATCCGATCCGTGCTCTTGTTGTGACGGGTGCGATAACCGAGCGCGGGCTTGCCCCATGGGGTCTGCGGATTGCCGCCCGCACCGCTCCGTCCCTCGCCGCCGCCGTGAGGATGATCGAACGGGTTCATGGTCATGCCACGAACCGAGGGGCGGATGCCCCGCCATCTCGACTTGCCGGCCTTGCCGACGACTTCGTTCTCGTGATCGACGTTGCCGACCTGACCGATCGTCGCGCGGCAGCGGACATCGACGAGCCGCACCTCGCCGCTGGGCATGCGCACCTGCGCGTAGGAGCCCTCCTTGGCGAGAAGCTGCGCGGCCGTTCCGGCGCTGCGCACCAGCTGGCCGCCGCGGCCGAGCTTGACCTCGAGGTTGTGGATCGTCGTACCGAGCGGGATGTTCGTGATCGGCAGCGCGCAGCCCGGCCGGATCTCGGCTCCATCGCCGGAGCTGACCACGTCACCGACGCTGAGCCCGTGAGGCGAGAGGATGTAGCGCTTGTCGCCGTCCGCGTAGACCACGAGCGCGATGCGCGCGCTGCGGTTCGGATCGTATTCGATCGTCTTCACCTTGCCGGGGACTCCGTCCTTCTGGCGCTTGAAGTCGATGAGGCGATAGGTCTTCTTGTGACCGCCACCCTGGTGGCGCACGGTGATGCGCCCGGACGCGTTGCGTCCGCTGTGCTTCTTGAGGTGCTCGACCAGCTGGCGCTGGGGCGCGCTCTTGGTCACGCCCTCGAAGCTGCTCACCGACATGAATCGGCGGCCGGGGCTGGTGGGCTTGTATTTCTTCGTCGGCATCTACACGCCCTCGAAAAGACCTTCGATCTTCTGGCCTGCGCCGAGAGTCACGATTGCCTTCTTCCAGTCGGGGCTCTGACCGAGCACCCGGGTCTGCCCGCGCGAACGGCGACGCTTCTTGCCGCGCACATTGATCGTGTTGACGTCGATGACGGTGATCTTCTGGTCCGCGAACGCCTCTTCGAGCGCGCGCCGGATCTGGATCTTCGTCGCCGACGGATGGCAGCGGAACACATAGCGTCCGGCTGCGATCGACGCGTACGACTTCTCGCTGATGACCGGCAGCACGAGGACCTGCTCGAAGCTCCGCCCGGCGGTCACGAGAACGCCTCCTCGATGTGCTCGATGGCGTCGCGCGTGACGATGACCGTGTCCGCGCCGATGATGTCTCGCACGGACAGGTTGCCGGCCAGGGTCAGGCGCACCTCGGGGATGTTGCGCGCGCTCTTCTCGAACATCTCGTTGTGCGAACCGAGCACGACCAGCACCCGGCGCGGTGCGTCGACGCCGCGAATCAGGTCCGCCACCGCCTTGGTCCGGGGCGCCTCGAGCTCGAATCCCTCGAGCACGAGCAGGCCACCGTCCTGCGCCTTGGCGGAGAGCGCGCTGCGGAGCGCGAGCCGGCGCTGCTTGCGCGGCATGTCGATACGGTAGGAGCGCGGGTGCGGACCGAAGACAACGCCGCCGCCCTCCCAGTGCGGGGCTCGCGTCGAGCCCTGGCGCGCGCGCCCGGTGCCCTTCTGACGCCAGGGCTTGCGCCCGCCGCCGCGAACGTCACTGCGCGTCTTGGTCGACGACGTGCCCTGACGTCCGTTGGCAAGCTGACGGATGAGCGCCTGGTGCATCACCGGCTCGTTCGGCTCGATGCCGAAGATCGCCTCGGGAAGCTCGACGCTGCCGGTTTCGACGCCGGCCTGGTCGACCACACGCGCGGTGCTCATGCGTCTGCTCCAATGGTCGCCGAGCGGTCGCTGTCGCGGACCATGACCACCTGGTTCTTGTGGCCGGGAACGGAGCCGTGGACGAGCAGCAGGTTGCGCTCGGTATCCACGCGGACCACCTCGAGGTTGCGCACCGTCACCTGGGTCGCACCGTGCTGGCCGGCCATCTTGAGGCCCTTGAACACGCGCGCGGCGTCGGTGGAGCCGATGGATCCCGCCTGCTTGATGTTGTGCGAGCCGTGGGACACCGGACCGCGATGGAAGTTGTGGCGCTTGTGCTGGCCGGAGAAACCCTTTCCCTGGCTGACACCGGTCACGTCGATGCGCTGTCCCGCGGTGAACATCTCCACGCTGAGCCGAGTTCCCATGGTGACGTCGCCGGCGTCGCGCAGCTCCTTGAGGCGCGACTGCGGCTGCAGCCCGGCGCGCTTGAAGTGTCCGCGCATCGGCTTGGACGTCCGCTTCACGGTCTTGTCGCCGAATCCGAGTTGCAGCGCCTCGTATCCGTCGGATGCGACGGTCTTGCGCTGCACGACGCGACACGTATCCGCCTCGAGCACCGTGACCGGGACCGACGTCCCCTGCGGCGTGAAGATCTGGGTCATGCCCACCTTGCGGGCGAGAATGCCTTTGCTCACAGCTTGATCTCGATGTTGACACCGCTCGGGAGATTGAGGCGCATGAGCGCGTCGACGACCTTGGGGTTGGCGTCGAGGATGTCGAGGATCCGCTTGTGCGTGCGCATCTCGAACTGCTCGCGCGAGTCCTTGTCGATGAACGGCGAGCGCACCACGGTGTACTTGTTGATGGTGGTGGGCAGCGGGACCGGTCCGGCGACACGTGTGCCAGTCCGCGTGGCCGTCTCCACGATCTTGGACGCGGCCTGATCGAGGACGCGATGATCGTATGCCTTGAGGCGGATGCGAATCTTCTGGGGCACGGTGTTCCTGCGGTTCCTCTGCTCTGCTTATCGAGTGTCTATTTGTCGATCGATGTGACGGCGCCGGCACCCACGGTACGGCCGCCTTCGCGAATCGCGAAGCGCATGCCGTCCTCGACCGCGATCGGGGTGATCAGCTCGATGCCCATCTCGACGTTGTCCCCGGGCATGCACATCTCCTGGCCGTCCGGGAGCGCGATGGTACCCGTCACGTCGGTGGTCCTGATGTAGAACTGCGGACGGTAGCCGGTGAAGAACGGTGTGTGCCGCCCACCCTCGTCCTTGCTGAGCACGTAGACCTGGGCCTTGAACTTGGTGTGCGGGGTGATCGTTCCGGGCTTCGCCAGCACCTGGCCGCGCTCGACGTCCTCGCGCTTGATGCCGCGGAGGAGGCATCCGACGTTCATGCCGGCCTCACCCGCGTCGAGCAGCTTGTGGAACATCTCGACGCCGGTCACGGTCGACTTGGCCGTGTCCTTGATGCCGACGATCTCCACGGCCTCGTTGACCTTGACCAGACCACGCTCGATGCGTCCGGTGACCACGGTCCCGCGACCTTCGATCGAGAACACGTCTTCGATCGGCATCATGAACGGCTTGTCGACCGGGCGGACCGGCACCGGGATGTAGGTATCAACCGCGTCCATGAGCTTGAGCACGCCGTCGACGGCCTCCTTGTCGCCTTCGAGCGCCTTGAGCGCCGAGACGCGAACCACGGGGATGTCGTCGCCGGGGAAGTCGTAGCGGCTCAGCAGCTCACGAACCTCCAGCTCGACGAGCTCGAGCAGCTCCTCGTCATCGACCGCGTCGCACTTGTTGAGCGCGACGACGATGTACGGGACCCCGACCTGACGCGCGAGCACGATGTGCTCCCGGGTCTGGGGCATGGGGCCGTCGGTGGCAGCGACCACCAGGATCGCGCCGTCCATCTGAGCGGCGCCGGTGATCATGTTCTTGATGTAGTCCGCGTGGCCGGGGCAGTCGACGTGCGCGTAGTGACGCGTCGCGGTCTCGTACTCGACGTGCGCGGTCGCGATCGTGATACCGCGGGCCTTCTCCTCAGGAGCGTTGTCGATCTTGTCGAACGCGACAAAGGCGTTGTCGCCCCCGACGTTCTCGGAGAGGACCTTGGTGATGGCGGCCGTCAGCGTCGTCTTGCCATGGTCGATGTGACCGATGGTTCCGACATTCACGTGCGGCTTGGTGCTCTGGTACTTCTTCTTGCCCATTTCGTGCCTCTACTGAACTCCTGCTCTCAATTACACCCTGGCTTTGGCGACGAGCTCCTCGGCGAGGCTCGCTGGCAGCTGCTGATAATGATGGAATTCCATGCTGTAGTTGGCCCTGCCCTGGGTCATGCTGCGCAGGTCCGTCGAGTAGCCGAACATCGCCGACAGCGGAACCTCAGCATGCACGATGTGCGATGTCGCACGTCCCTCCATGCCGAGGATCTGCCCGCGCCGGCCGGAGAGATCGCCCATCACGTCGCCCATGAACTCCTCGGGCATGAAGACGTCGACACGCATGATCGGCTCCAGCAGCACCGGTTTCGCCTTGCGGACACCGTCCTTGAAGCCCATCGAGCCGGCGATCGAGAACGCCTGCTCCGACGAGTCGACGTCGTGGTACGAGCCGTCGACGAGGGTGACCTTGACGTCCACGACCGGGTACCCGGCGAGCACGCCGTTGGACAGCGAGTCGGCGATACCGCGGCCGGTCGGCGCGATGTACTCCCGCGGGATCGTCCCGCCCGTGATCTTGCTGACGAACTCGAATCCCTTGCCGGGATTGGGCTCGATCTCGAGCTCGACGTGGCCGTACTGGCCGTGACCGCCGGACTGGCGCACGAAGCGCCCGGTGCCGTGCGCCCTGGCCGTGACCGTCTCCCGGTACGACACCTGAGGCTTGCCGACGGTTGCGTCGACCTTGAACTCGCGCAGCATGCGGTCGACGATGATCTCGAGATGCAGCTCGCCCATCCCTGAGATGACCGTCTGTCCGGTCTCCTCGTCGGTGCGGACGCGGAAGGTGGGATCTTCCTCGGCGAGCTTCTGGAGCGCGATGCCCATCTTGTCCTGCTCCGCCTTGGTCTTGGGCTCCACCGCGACCGAGATCACGGGCTCGGGGAAGGTGATCTGCTCCAGGACGATCGGGTACTTCTCGTCGCAGAGCGTGTCACCGGTCGTGGTCTTGCGCAGCCCGATCGCGGCGGCGATGTCGCCGGCGCGCACCTCCTCGATCTCCTCGCGATGGTTCGCGTGCATCTGGAGCAGGCGGCCGACGCGTTCGCGCTCACCCTTGGTGGCGTTGTAGACGTAGGAGCCGCTGCGCAGCACCCCGCTGTAGACGCGGAAGAACGTGAGCTTGCCGACGAAGGGGTCGGTGGCGATCTTGAAGGCGAGCGCCGCGAATGGCTCGCTGTCGCTGGCGTTGCGCACCGCGGCGGTCTCGCCCTCGATGGCCGAACCCTCGACCGAGGGGCGGTCGAGCGGTGACGGGAGGAAGTCGACGACCGCGTCGAGCATCGGCTGGACGCCCTTGTTCTTCAGCGCCGAACCGCAGAGCACGGGGACGAGCTTGGTGCCGACGGTGCCGGCCCGCAGACCGCGAAGGATGTCGGCCGTCGTCAGGGTCTCGCCGTCGAGGTACTTCATCATCAGCTCGTCGTCGGACTCGGCCACGGCCTCGAGGAGATCGTGCCGGTGCTTGGCGACGAGCTCGCGCATCGACTCCGGGATCTCGGAGCGGCGGAGGCTGGTACCCAGGTCGTCGGTGTAGATGATCGCTTCCTCGGTCACGAGGTCGACCATCCCCTTGAACTCCGACTCGGCGCCGATCGGGA
>DAIQQM010000095.1:0-11385 GCA_036786805.1 Candidatus Dormiibacterota bacterium
ATCCGACCAATACGACTCTCGCCGGCCAGGTCCAGACCGTCTTCCGTGGCGACACACTGCGCAGCATCCTGCTCAACGCCTACGGCTGGTGGCAGATCGGACAGTTCGCCGGCTACGCGGCGATCGGCCTCCTCGTGGCAGCGATCGTGGTGCTCGGCGCCTTCATCTTCGAGATCGTGCGCTGGCGCCAGTCGGAGACCGAGGGCCGGACCTCCCGCCCGGCGACGCAGTCGGTGACGGCCGCGCATCCCGCGTGACCCAGTAGCTCAGGGCTCGGTCCCTTGTGACCCACCGGCCTTCGGGTCGGTGGGTCATTCTTTTGGTGCGAGCGTCCGATCGACCGCGGCGGAGCGCAGCACCTCGAGCGCTCGGTCGAGGACTCGCCGCGGATCCACCCCCGCCTGCACCGCCTGCGTCGCGAAGACCCCCGCCGCCTCGATGAGGGCGCGCTCACGTTCGGCAGGGCTCACGGGGAGCCGCTCGGTGACAAAGGTCCCGTGGCGGCCGCGAGAAACGATGAAGCCCCCCTGCTCGAGCTCTCGAAACGCCCGAGCCACGGTTCCACCGGCGAGTTCCAGGTCTGCCGCAAGCTGCCGGATGGACGGGAGGCGCTGTCCCGCGGGGAGCAGCCCGGTCGCGATCATGGTGGCGATCTGGCCCCGAATCTGGTCGTACGGCGGGACTGCCGACGACGAGTCGACGCGAAGGATCACCCGCTGACCACCGGGATGTCGCGGCGCACCCGCCAGTGGGCGAGGTGTCCGAGCCCGATCCACACGAGCACCGCACCGAGGTCGCAGGCGGCGCCCGCCCAGGGCAGGATCGCGCCGAGCTGAGCGTTGGCACTGACGTCGCCGAGCGCAACCAGCGCCCAGCCGATGCTCAGGAGCATCAGCGCCAGCCCTGCGGCGGAGAAGGAGTGGATCGAGGCGGCACGGAGTGAGTCGTCGGCCGCGAGCAGGTCGTCGGTGATCGCCGGTTGCGGCCGCCCCACGATCGCCTTGAGAAACCCTTCGAACACGAGCGAGAAGGCGACCACGAACACGGCTGTCGCGCCAACGAGCGCGACGCTCGGATCGACGGTGCGCCCGGGATCCTTCGGGGCGACCGCGTAGAGCACGGCGAGCACGACCGTCACGCCGGGGAGCACCCTCATCGCCCACATCGTCGCCGGGGGGACGTAGCCCGACAGCGTCCGCGGCGCCAGAATCGCGGCTCGAACCGTCTCCCGCGAAGGGGTCCGCCTCAGGTAGGTCATCTCCGCGACCACGGAGCCGAGGAGCGAGCCGGCGATGGCCAGCACCACCCAGCTGTCGCCGAGAGGGAACGGACGCCCGACGAGATCGATGTAGACGGGGGATGCAAGCCAACCGAGCGATGCCCCGGCGACCTCGAGCGAACGGGTCCGGCGCAGGTAGCCCGCCACCAACGCGCGATTGACACTCATGAGGGCGAGCCCATGGTGGGCTGACCATCGCTCGATTCGCGGTTCGCTCGGCGGCATCACGGCAAGGAGGAAGGCCGCGACTGCGATCGCCGCGCTGACGCCGAGGATGATCGATCCCGCCGCCGTCAGTTGAGAGGTCTCCACATCCGCTCCTCCACCGTATCGCCCGGTGTTGTATCTATGTATCAGTACATTGATACAATAGTGCCGCAGCCGCGGCAAGTCAAGTCCCGACGCCGCATTGCGTCGTCATCACCACGAATGTGTGAGACTCGCTCTCCTGCGGGACGTGGCACACGGCAAAAAGGGAGATGCGGTGCAACGACATCCTGGGGGATCGCCTCGCATGCCGGCCGACACGCTCATCTTTCAAATCTCCCCGGCCGGCCTCAGCCTGATCGGGGGAAGCGGTCGCGGAGCGGGATGGTCGGGCATCGTCGACCTCGACCTCGAACAGGAGCCGACCGCCGCGCAGGTCCACAGCTCGAGCCGTCCCGCGCGAGTCGGCGGAACCGACCAGCCCGTGAGGGTGATCGGACCCTACTGGGCGAAGCACGCGGTGCTGGTTCCCGTGGGCGGCGAGCACCTGGTCGTGTTCGGCAGTCACGAGCCCTTGCCCGACCCGGACGCGACCCTGGTGCCGGCTGCGGCGCACCTCGTCGCCGAGCTGCAGCAGGTCTCGCCGGCGAAGCTCCTCGCCGATGAGCTCGAGGTGGTGCATGCCATCCGCGACCTCATCGAGTATCGCCCCGAGACGGTCGTGGAGACGGCGCGGCACATCGCGGGCAAGGCCGCCGAGCCGCTGGCGTGCGAGGTCGGCGCCGTGCTGCTCCACCACAACGGCGCGCTGGTCGTGGAGGTGGTCACCCGCAACTGGTCGGAGCACCTGGACTTGGCGGCGATCCGAGGAACGCTGGTCGGCCTGTTCGAGCGGGCCGAGCGCGGCGCCTTTGTGGAGTTGGAGCTCGAGACCGCCACAGGTGACGCGCTCGGACGTGACCAGGGCCTGGTGGCCCGCTTCGCCGTCCCCATTGGGAGGCCGACACCCTTTGGGGTGCTGGTCGTCGCACACGCCGCGACCCGTGCGCGCGGGTTCACCACACTCTGTCAGCGGATCGGGTATGCGCTGGCGGACGTCGCGGAATCGCTGCTCGCGCAGGCCATCTCGCGCGAGCAACTCACGGCCGATCGTGATCGTTTCGCGCGACAGGCGCGCATCGACCCGCTGACCGGCCTCGAGAATCGCGCCGCGTGGGATGAGCACGTGTCGGTCGAGGAGGCACGACGCGGCCGGTACTCCCGCTCGGTCACGGTCGTGAGCGCGGATCTCGACAACCTCAAGGCGGTGAACGATCGCTACGGGCACGAGGCGGGCGACCGTCTCATTCGCGCGGCCGCGAACCTGCTCCGCCGTCATGCGCGCGGAGCGGACCGGATCGCTCGCGTCGGGGGTGATGAGTTTTTGATACTCATGCCCGAAACTGACCTGCACGGAGCGGGACGCTACCTGGCACGGGTACGAGCCGCGGTGCGGCGCATCCAGGCGACCGAGGTCTCACGCCTGCAGCTGTCCTTCGGCGCCGCGACGGCGCGCGAGGGCGAGACGCTCGGCGCGGTGATCGGCCGGGCGGACGCGGCGATGTACGCCGCCAAGAAACGCCGCGAACGCAAAGCCAGGAATGGCGTCGGGCTCCGACCTGCAGGAGCCGATCGCAGCGAGGTGACCCTCAGCGCGCGCTGACCGCTGTCATGCCATGCGCGCTTTCAGTGGTGGAGCCTAGTCTGGTCGATGTCGTCGTGGCTCATGCCGAAGTAATGGGCGACCTCGTGCAGCATGGTGTCGTGCACCTGGTCGACGAGCTCGGCGCGCGTTCTGCACCAGCGCTCGATGTGATGCTGCAGCAGCACGATCCGCTTGGGATACCCACTCGCGCTGAACGACGACTCGGTGGTTCCCTGAAAGTACCCGAGCACGCGCTCGTCGATCCCGTTGCCGCGGTCATCCGCCGTCGCGCCGGGTTGAATCGTTATCAGGAGGTTATCGGCGTCCATCCGGGCGCGCAGCGTCGGCGGGATGCTCTCCAGGGCATCCGCGGCGATGCGCTCGAATTCCTCCGCCGAGACGTGGTACGCCACCCGCTGAGAATGTCACACGGCCGGGGAGGAAGCACGATTCCGCCGAGACCCGAGCACTGTGATGAGCAGGTGGTCCGACGGCCCGCTTGCCCTATCCTCGTCGCGCCATGGCAATCCAGACCACCGAGAACGCGATCGAAGTCTCGGGGCTCCACAAATCGTTCGGCAAGGTGCATGCGCTCCGCGGCATCGACCTGACGGTGCCTCGCGGGAGCGTGCTCGGCATGCTCGGTCCCAACGGCGCCGGCAAGACCACGGCGGTCCGCGTCCTCACGACGCTCCTGCGACCGGACGCAGGGAGGGTCACCGTCGAGGGGTACGACGTGGTTCACGACGCCGCCGCGGTGCGCCGCTGCATCGGGCTCGCGGGCCAGGCGACGGCGATCCAGCTCGAGCTGACCGGTCGCGAGAACCTCGAGATCATGGGTCGCCTCAACCACATGGAGCGGCGGACGATCCGGGGCCGCGCCGCCGAGCTGCTCGAGCGCTTCGAGATCGCGGACGCCGCGGACCGTCCGGCCAAGACGTACTCGGGCGGCATGCAACGCCGGCTCGACCTCGCCGCGAGCCTGATCGCGGAGCCGTCGGTGCTCTTCCTCGACGAGCCGACCACGGGCCTCGACCCGCATGGACGGCTCGGGATGTGGGACATCATCCGCGAGCTCGTCGGTCGCGGCACCACGCTGCTGCTCACCACGCAATACCTTGACGAGGCCGACGAACTGGCGAACACGATCGTGGTGGTCGATCGGGGCGAGGTCATCGCCTCAGGGACGCCGAACCAGCTCAAGGACCACGTGGGTGGCGATCTCCTCGAGTTCACGGTGCCGGACCGGGCGCGGCTCGACGACGCCGTCCATGCCGTCGCCGGCCTGTCCGACGCCGCCCCGAGCGTCGAGACCGATGCGAAACGGGTCAAGGTGGCAGTCGGAAGTCACGGGTCGACCGCGCTGGTCGAAGCCGTGCGACGCCTCGACGCCGCCGGTGTGGAGACCGAGAACCTCGCCCTGCACCGCCCATCGCTCGACGACGTGTTCCTGGCCGTGACCGGGCATGCAGCCGAGGCATCGTCAGACGGAACCGGCAAGGCGCATAACAGCGCATCGACGGGGGTGCCCGCATGACCGTTCTCGCCGACACCGCACACACGAGGTCGCGCCCGGGGGCGGGGCAGATGGCGCGCTGGGCGATCAGCGATGCGCTGGTCATGACGCGCCGCAACCTGCTCGTCTGGATGCGCGTCCCCGCCTACATCGTGTTCACCGTCGTGCAGCCGGTGATCTTCGTGCTGCTCTTCCGGTACGTGTTCGGCGGCGCCATCCAGGCCCCCGGGTCGGGCGGATACGTCAGCTACCTGATGCCCGGCATCATCGGACAGACCGCGGCCTTCGCCACCTTCGCGACCGCGATCGCGCTCGCGCAGGAGGCGACCAAGGGTGTGATCGATCGCTTCCGCGCCATGCCCATAGCACGCTCGGCGGTCCTCGCCGGCAGACTGATCGCCGACTCGATCCGCATGCTCATCGTGATCCTGGTGATCATCGGCGTCGGCTACGCGGTGGGATTCCGATTTCAGAACGGCGTCGCGGGCGCCGTCGGCATGGTGCTCCTCGCAGAGGCATTCGGCGTCACCGTGTGTTCCGTCTCAGCATTCGTCGGCCTCGCGATCAAGGACGAGGAATCCGTGCAGGCATTCGGTCTGATCTGGATCTTCCCGTTGACGTTTATCAGCTCGGCGTTCGTGCCGATCCAGACGATGCCCGGCTGGCTCCAGGTCTTCGCGAACAATCAGCCGGTGACGCTCGTGATCAACGCCATGCGCGCCATGGCGCTGGGCGGCCCGCAGTTCCCGCTCAACCCGGCACTGTGGGAAAGCCTGGTGTGGCTCGCGGGCGTGCTGCTCGTGTTCACACCACTCGCGGTGCGCAGCTACCGGCACGTCGGGTAGGCTAGAGGCCTCCGGCTCCGTCCGGGGAGCCCAATCCGGATGGTCCGTCGTAACCCTTTACTCCGTTGCAGAGGTAGTCGTGCAGGCTCCCGCAGTAGCCGTTGGAGCCGCCGACGGCATCGAAGAAGTCTCCGGCGTGGTGATACTCGAAACCGGGTGACATCGTCCTGCCGTTGCCGGCGAGCCCGACGACACCGGCGATGAACGGCGCGGATGCGCTCGTCCCGCCCACCGCGATCCAACCCGGATTCAGACCGTCAAATCCCGGGGGGAAGCTGGTGTCGTACACGGCGAGCCCGGGGGTGGGATCGGCATCCGCCGAGACGTCGGCCACCGTCCGCATGAAGCAGCGCGAGTCGTGCTGCCATGAAGGCTTGGCGATGTACGCGGAGCAGCCACTCGAGGCGGCGTACCAGGCGATCTCCGAATAGCCTCGACTACCGCTCGCCGGCATCAGGGTTGTGCCACCGACGGCTATGACGTTCGACATCACCGCGGGGAAGCTCGCGGGGCCGAATCCGTAATCGCCTGAGGATGCAATGATCGTGGTGCCGGGATGACGGTAGTACCGCTCGTACTGCTGCATGCCGTTGAACTCCTGCAGCCCGTAGCTGTTCGAGATGGCGGCGACGCCGAGACTCGCCGCGGTGTCCTCGGAGATTCCCAGGTCCAGGACCGACGGGGTCGATCCCTCGACGAGCACGATGTGGCAGCGCGGGCAGGCCGCGGAAACCATGTCGAGATCGAGCGAGATCTCGATGCCCCAGCCGGGATCCGCGCTGGGGTACGGCCCCGCGGCACCGCTTTCGTTGAGCTTGCGAAAGCAGCCGTTCGACGTCGTGCAGGGTGCGAGGCCGTTGGTGCGTCGATAGGTGGCGAGGTCCGATTCCGCGGTGGGGTCGTCAAAGGCGTCCACGATGGCGATGGTCTGCCCGGCGCCGTGGCTGATCGGCAACTTGTATGCGGCCTCGAGCTGAGCTGCGACGTACCCGGCGATCGTGCCGTCGGAGCTCGCAATCGGGCGATTGATCACGACGTCAGCGAGGCATTCCTCCGTCCCTGGCACCGCGGCACCACAGACACGGGCCACCCCCGGAGCGGCCGGTGCAGCTGCTCGTGCCGTTGCTCCACCCGCGAGCGAGGCGATCAACAGCGATCCGACGGCGATCCACTGAGTCTTCATCGTGCTACTCCCCGCATGTGGCCAGCCGTGCTCATGGGAACGCGTATGCGTTGAGGATCGTCTGATCGAGAACGCCTCCGCCGGCATCCGTCACATGGATGCGGATCGCCGCGGTGCCCGCGTGAGCCGGGTCCCTGTAGCTCACCGCAAAGGTGTTGGCGCCACTCCCGGTCACGTGCGCCGGCGTCCAGGTCGCGCCACCGTCGAACGACACGTTGACCTGTGCCGAGTTGACGGCGATGGACACGCCGAGAATGTGCGAGATCGCGAGTTGGAACGTCACGGGGCCCGACGCGACATGACCGGTGTCGTCCTCGGGCAGCTGATAGTCGGGCAGCATGAGTGCGACGACGCTGCAGCCGGCAGTCATGCCGCTGAAGCACACCCATCCCGACGGAACCGGCGCGCTCGTCGAGCCGGGGCTCGAGAAGGTCCAGGTCGTTGCCTGACTGGTCGAAAGCGTTCGCCACGTGGCGGTCGTTGCCACGGAATACTGGAGTTGGAAGTGTGCCGGGCCTGCGGCCGTCGGCACGTCGATACCCAGCGGATCCTGACCGGCGCTGATCGTGACGCCATCCTGTGTGAGCGTGTACGCGTCGGTCTCGGTGAGCCCCGGAACCGGGAAGTTGGGGAAGCCGAAGTGCCCGGGCGGATTGTCCCCGTACGGGAAGATCTCGAACTCGAGACTGCCCGCCTCCGTGCACGCCGGACAACCCTGCACGAACGGGAACGCGTCAGCGGCGCCGGTGTCGACGGGTACGCCGGGCCCGATCGGTCCACGATTCCAGTCCGCGGTCGATTCCTGGCGCGGCACCAGGACGCGATCCGAGTCCTGTGTCAGCCCGTTGAAGCTGGCCGCGTCTGCGACGACCTGTTGCAGCCACAAGAGATCGGGTCCAGCGAGCACGTACTCAGTCCTTTCGAGTGGTGCGTTGAACGTGTCGAACTCCCCGAATGCGAAGACCTGCCATGGGAAGAAGGACTGGCGCACCTCCATGGCCGGATTTCCCTGGACGTCGCTGAAGTATCGTGTCGCAACGATTGCGAGCTGCGACGTCTTCACGGCGTAGCGCTGGTTGCGGGCAATGGCTCCCTGACCGCCGTAGCTCGCATCGTACGAATAGGCCGCCGGACTCGAGGACGGCGAATCGAAGTGAAACGACGCGATCCATCCCTGCGTCCCCACCTTCGGAGCAGGCCCAGGACTCACATACACCTTGAAGGGCGGCGCCCCGCCACCGATCGACCACGCTGTGCTGAACGACGTGCCGCCGGTCGAACCCTGGCTGTTTCGCTGCCATGTGACACTGCCTGACCCGACGCCGGTCGGCAGGGGAGGCGTCGCGGTGACGCGCGCAGTCGCGGTGCGCGCGTCGACAGTGATCGTGGTGTTTCCATGGACGGTGAAGTTCACGATGGCCATGTGCTCGTCACCACCGGCAGGCGGACCACCGCCGTTGACGGTGGCGCCTCCCGAGAAGTGAACGAAATCGCCGAGCAGCGCGTAGTGACCGTTCGGCACGCTGGCCTTGAAGACGCCGTGATACCACGACTCGAAACCGACTCCGGCGGACTTGCGAGCGTCACCCGTGTTCAGGAGGAACGCAGCATCGCCGGTGTCGGGCGCACCTCGGGCATCGATGCCGTTGACGGTGAGCGTGTACAGCGTGAACCCGGACGACGGCCGGCGTGCGTGCGATGCGACGCCCGTCAGGCTGATCCGGTCGATGCCCGTCAGCGTTCCCGCCGAGATCGCCGACTGCAGTCCCGAGCCCGAGGAGGTGGTGACGACGCCGTCGGTGACTCCGGCGGCAACCTCGACGGGATGCAGCAGCCAGGGCATGGCTGGTGTCGGCGCGCCGTGCCACTGCACCTGCACCGCCATCTGTCCGGGCGTGCCGGTTTCTGCCTGACTCAACGCTCCCGTGTCAAACAGCGAGGGGTCAAGTATCGCGCCGAAGCTGTGCAGGGCCACGGCCGGGACGACATACAACGCCCCATTGGCCTGGAACGTCAGCAGGGGCGTCGACGCATCTGCCGAGGCGGCGGCGCTCACCGCCAGGCGGCCATCCGTGCCCGTGCTCTGGAGGATGCGCTGCCCGGTCACGAGGGTGATCAGGCGATCCGCCGGCGCGGCGACCGAGGTCGAACCGGCGGCCCGGTGGGCGGCTGCGGGCAGCATTCCGGCGACCACCGCAAGGGCCGTGGATACCAACAGCGCTGTCAGGGAACGGATCTGGCGGTGGGTCACGGCTTCTCCCTTCTAACGCTCTCGCAGCATGCTCGAGTGTGAGCACCCTAGCAGAGGCGAGGGGTGTTGTTGGGACATGACATCGGCGGCTCGCAACCGGCCCGAACACCTGCTGGAACCAGCCCTCGATGTCGAGGATCGCCCCGCTCGGTGCCGTACCCTGAGCGGTCTGAACAGCCCTCGATGGCTCGACACGTCCGAGCTCCGCATCGGCCTCGGCTGCATGCGCCTCTCGACTGACAGCGATCGCGACGATGACGCAGCCGTCGAGACGATCGAAGCGGCCGCCGGAGCCGGGATCACCATCTTCGACACCGCGCACGCATACGGTCCCGATGCGGCGTCGGCAGGACACAACGAGCGTCTCGTCGCTCGTGCACTGCGCATGCACGGCGCAATTCAACGCGCGCGGATCGTCACCAAGGGCGGCATGACCCGGGTTGGGGACAGCTGGATTCCTGACGGCCGGGCCAGGGTGCTCCTCGCGGATTGCGAGGCGACCCTCGCCGCCCTCGACGGACTGGCCATCGACCTGTATCTCATCCACGCCCCAGACCCGAGAACGCCCTGGCACACATCGGTGCGAGCGCTCGCGCAGCTCGTCGCTGACGGAACGGTCCGGCACGCAGGCCTGGCGAATGTGAACCGCCGCCAGCTCGAGGAGGCATCCGACCTGCTGGAGGTGACCGCGATCCAGGTGGGCTTGAGCGTGCTCGACGACAGCGCCGTGAGGGGCGGATTGATCGACCTCTGCGAGGAGCGGGGGATCGCGGTGATCGCCCATTCGCCGCTCGGCGGTCCCCGCCGCGCCGGCTCCCTCGCGCGCCGTCAGGCGTTGACGGATGTCGCGCGAGCTCGGCACGCGACGCCTCAGGAGGTGGCGCTCGCATGGGTGCTCGACCTGTCCCCTGTCGTGGTCGCGATACCCGGAGCGCGTCGACCGGAGACCGCGCGCTCGGCCGCACGGGCGGCAGCGCTGCGGCTCGAGCCGGGCGACCGAACACGCCTGGTCAGTGGCTTCAGCTGGCCGCAACCGAAACCGTCCGCGGGACCCCGAACAGGGCTCGAGCACGCGGAGGTTGTCATGGTGATGGGCGTCCCGGGGGCCGGCAAGAGCCGTCGAGCCGAGGAGTACGCCGCCCGGGGGTACCTTCGCCTCAACCGCGACGAGCGCGGCGGATCACTGCGTGATCTCAGTGGCGCGCTCGACGAGGCGCTGGCATCGGGCGTCCGGCGGATCGTGCTCGACAACACGTATTTGACGCGCGCCGCGCGAAGCCACGTGATCGAGACCGCAGCCCGCCATCGAGTGGGGATTCGGTGCGTCTGGATCGACACGCCACTCGCCCAGGCGCAGGTCAACCTCGTCGAACGCATCCTCGACCGGTTCGGGTCGCTCCCCGATCCGGAGGCCCTGCGCCGGCACGCGCGCGTGCAGCCGGGACTCCTCCTGCCGACCCGCCAGATGCGCGGGTTCCGCGAGCTCGAGCAGCCGTCGACCGCCGAGGGATTCGACGTGGTCGAGCGGATACCGTTCGAGCGCGCCCCGGCCGCAATCCTGGGCGAGAGGATCGAAGCACCTGGAGGGGTCTTCGTGGCGGCCGCCGCACTGACGCACCCCGGGTGGGAGAACGCCGTCGCCGAGGGGAACCCTGCGGCGCCGCACCTGGTCTTCGACTGGAAACCCGGCGAGACCATCGAGGTGCTCGATGCGGGTGTGCGGAGGCTTGCCGACCGGGTCACCGGGATCGTGGAGCCCGCGCTCTGCCCGCACCCGGGAGGTCCACCGGTCTGCTGGTGCCGTCCGCCGCTGCCCGGGCTGATCCTCAGCTTCGCGCGGCTCCACGGGCTCGACCCCGGCCGCTCGGTGCTCGTCGGTGCAGGGGCGGCGCATCGGAGGCTGGCCACGACACTCGGCGCGCGCTTCATCACCGTGTGAGCCTCAGCCGAACGCCGTCCGCGAGAGACCCTGACGCCCGTGCTACGGATGCGAGGGCGCCGGCGGCGCACCTTCGATCTCGAACATGAGGTCGTCGAGGTAGCAGTAGTACCAGCCCTCACCTGGTTCATATGACCGGATGATCGGATCGCCGACGGTCTTGAAGTGCGCCGTCGCGTGCTTTCCCGGCGAGTAGTCGCAACACCCGACGTGCCCGCACTCCTGGCAGACGCGGAGATGGACCCAATCGTGCCGCCCCGCGGCAACGCATTCGACGCAGCCCGTTCCCGAGGGGACAACGTCGAGAACCTGATCGAGATGCCGGCAGACGTCGCTCATGTGGATCTCCCTGGAGAGTGGTCGATGGATCTGTGACCCGGTGCCGGGACCACTGTCAAGTCGTTGCTCCACCCCATCAAACGCGCGGTGCCGTCGTAGGACGTGGCGAGAAAATCGCTGATGGCACGGCGCGGATCGGGTG
>DAIQQM010000096.1:0-11297 GCA_036786805.1 Candidatus Dormiibacterota bacterium
CTCACCGAGAAGACCGGGGTCGGTGCCGTATATCTCGAACAGCTCGAGACGTATGGCGACCCGCAGCGCGACCCGCGGGGCTGGATCCCGACCGTGGCGTATCTGGCGCTGATCGACGCGACCGTGCTCCGTGCGGAGGAGTCGAGCGCGCGGTGGGAGCCGGTCGACGCCCTGCCGCCGCTCGGCTTCGACCACCAGCGCATTGTCGTCGACGCGGTCGAACGCCTGCGCGGCAAGCTCTGGTGGTCGAACATCGCCGTCGGCCTGCTGCCCGAGCGATTCACGATGCCGCAGGCGCGGCGGCTGTTCGAGGCGATCAGCGGCGTGGCCCACGAACCTTCGAACTTCCGGCGCGAGCTGGAGCAATCGGGTCTCGTGCGCGCCACGGGGACGCTCGCGAAGGGCGGTCCGGGCCGCCCGGCTGCGCTGTACGAATTCGTGGAGCGACAGCCGGCCTGGAGCCTGCGCCGCTCCCGTCCACCGGCGATGGTGCGGCGGCGAGGCTGATTCTGCCGGGGGCACTCAAGCGCTGCCGCATCGTTCACGATACCGCGCGATCGGGCGCCCAACTCCGAGCGCCCGCCGTGAGGAGACCGCGATGACCGATCAACCCGTGCAGCCGGCCCAGATCCCCAGGGTGGAAGAGCTGTTCCACCACATACCGCATCCACGCATCGCACAGCGCAAGAACGAGCAGCCGGTCAAGGTCGATGACGAGCGCGTCGGCGTCAATGGCAAGGTCGCGCTGATCATCACTGCGGTCGTCGGAACGATGTGGTGCGCCTACGTCTTCGCTGTGCTCGGGCTGACCGGCATCGTCGGAGCTGTAACGAACAGTGTCACCGTGGTGCTGATCGTCGGCGCGGTGTCCGGGTACTTCCTCCAGTTGGTCCTGCTGCCCATCATCATCGTCGGGCAGAATATCCAGGGCAAGGCAGCCGACAAGCGGTCCGAGCAGACGTACAAGGACGCCGAGGCAATCCTCAGCGAGTGCCTGCAGCTGCAGCAGCATCTCCAGGCGCAGGACACCGTCCTCGATGACGTCATCGCGAATGTCAAGCGCCATCACGAGGAGCTGCAGAAGCTTTCCGCAAGAGTCGGTCCGGCTACCGCGTGACGCCCGTGGCCGGGGGGCCGCACCTTTGCGCGTCGGGCTCCTGACACCGTCCGTCTCCAGGGTGGGAACGGCGCCGACTGTCGTGTTGTGGCCGCCGTTCAGCGCAGCGCGTCTGACGTCGCGTGACGGTCACCACGTGCGCGCTCGGTCCGGACGCTGCCGGAACCGTGCTGACAAGGTTGCTCGACGGGGCCTCCCGCTCCATCGATGCGGCGGTGTACGAGGTGGGGCCCTCGTACCGCTGGGCACTGGTTCGCGCGGCTGAACGCGGACTTCGAGTTCGCCTCGTCCTCGACGCGCATGTCTCCGACGGCAACGCGGCGACGGCCCGCGCGCTCGCCGCCGCCGGCGCCGAGTGTCGCGTCGCCGGGGTTGGCGCGGACGCTTCGCACGGAAAGCTGCTGATCGTCGATTCGACGGTTGCCGTGGGCACCGGCAACCTCATCTGGCGGGACGCCCCGCGAGACCGGCACCTGCGGTTTCCCCCGGCTGCCACGCCGCTCGCCGGGACGCGCGAATGGTGGGTCACGGTATCGAGGTCGAGGCGACTGCGTCGCGACGCCGCTGAGGCGTTTGCCGCCCATTGGCTGACTGCGACCGTGCCGCCACCGGCATGGACCTCGACGGCCCGGACGGGGGCGCCGGCGATCGGGACCCCGGCATCGCAGGTTGCCCCGAAGGTCATCTGTGCCACGCGGCGGCTGCGGCTCGTCATCGGAGGAGCAGCCGTGGGACAGGTGCTGGAGGCGATGGTGACCGGCGCCACACGGCGCGTGCTCGTCACCGTCCCCTACGCGCATGCCTCGGCTGCCCCGGTTCGTGGCGTGATCGGCCGGATGACGGAGGCGTCGTCACGTGGCGTGGGGTGCGCGCTTCTCCTCGGCGGCGTGCCGGACCCGGTGGACGCTGAGCGTTTAGTGACCCTGCCGTTCCCGGTCCGCCGGATGGATCCGGTGCGATCGACCTCCGGCCACGCCAAGGGCATGGTCGCCGACGGGTCGGTGCTGGTCTCCTCGGCGAACTGGAGCGCCGCGGGTCTCGGCGGCAACTGGGAGGCGGCGCTGCGGGTCGGGCACGCCGGCGCCGCCGCCTACTACGCGGCCGCATGGCGTCGCGACTGGGAGACGGGCCTCCCACTCGACGTTTGACCCCGGAATGGCCCGGCTATTCTCTTCAGATGCCCGAAGTCGCGCCGCCGGCGCCCGCCGCCCCCGATCCGGCGGCACCGGAGCACGTCTCGTTCACACTGCCGGCGGTCCCGCTCCGGGACAACGTCGTCTTCCCGTCACAGCTCGCGCCGCTCGCGGCCGGCAGGCCGCGCTCGGTCGCCGCCCTGGAAGCCGCGGTCAACGGGGATGGGCGCGTGGTCCTGGCGATCCAGCGTGACGCCGAACGCGACGACGCCTCCATCGACGATGTCCACAGCATCGCGGTGATCGCCCACGTCGGCGCATTCCGGCGCCTCCCCGGCGGCGGTGCCCATGCGCTCGTCGAGGGCAAGGAGCGCGTGCGCATCGACGCCTTCGACGCATCCGGCGACGCGTGGATCGCGACGGTCACGCCGGTCCCGGTCGAGCGCGTTGAAGGCACCGAGGTGGACGCGCTGTTCGGATCGGTTCGAACCCTGTTCGCCGACTATGTCAACGCGGGCGCTCAGGTCGGAGCCGACACCGCGGTTGCGATGGCCCGCACCTCGCAGGCGGAGCTGATCGCCGATATCGCGAGCACCTGTCCCGATTTCGGGTTCGACGACCGGGTCGCGCTCCTGCAGGAGACCGACACGATCGCGCGGCTTCGCACCCTCATCCCGCTGCTCGCTCGCGAGGTCGAGGTCGCGCAACTGCGCACGAAGATCCACGAGGACGTGCAGAAGACGATCAACAACTCGCAGCGCGAGCACATCCTTCGCGAGCAGCTGCGCGCCATCCGGAAGGAGTTGACCGACCTCGATGACGCCGGTGAGGACGACGAAGACCTCGCCGCTCGCGTCGAGAAGGCCGGCATGCCCGACAACGTCAAGACGCGCGTTCTCAAGGAGGTGCACCGGCTTGAGCAGATCCCCAGCGCGTCTCCCGAAATGGGAATGGTTCGCACCTGGGTCGACTGGCTCCTCGACCTCCCCTGGGTCGATCCCCTGGCGGAAACGCTCGACATCGAGCGTGCCGCCGCGATTCTCGACGAGGACCATTACGGCCTCACCAAGGCGAAGGACCGGATCCTCGAATGGCTGGCGGTTCGAGAGCGCATCCGAGGCAAAGACATCGCCGAGCTCGCGGCAGCCGTCGCAGCGAAGGATTCATCAAGGGCAGAAGCCGATGCTGCTGCCGAATCGGCCGACCAGGAGGCGGGTGGCGGAGCGGGGGGAAGCGCCGATGTGCTGCCCGGCGCCGAGAACGACGGTCCCAGAACGGACGACGATGAGGAGTCAGACCGGGCTGCTGAGCGGCGAGGGGTCCCCGCTCCGACAGGACCCGCCGCACCCGCGCCAGCTCCCATGAAGCGCCGGACACTCCAGACCCCGATCCTCTGTTTCGTAGGCCCGCCAGGCGTGGGGAAGACGTCCCTGGGCCGCAGCATCGCCCGAGCTCTCGACCGCAAGTTCGTGCGAATGAGCCTTGGCGGCATCCGGGATGAGGCCGAGATCCGCGGACACCGGCGCACGTATATCGGAGCGCTTCCCGGAAGGATCATCCAGTCGATGCGGACCGCGGGGACGCGCAACGCGGTGATCATGCTCGACGAGATCGACAAGGTCGGTGCGGACTTCCGGGGTGATCCGTCGGCGGCACTGCTCGAGGTGCTCGACCCGGAGCAGAACTGGGAGTTCAGCGACCACTACCTCGAGGTTCCGTACGATCTGTCGCAGGTGCTCTTCATCACCACGGCGAACATTGCCGAGACGATCAGCCCGCCGCTCCGCGATCGGATGGAGATCATCCGCATCACCGGGTACACCGAGCAGGAGAAGGTGCAGATCGCCGAACGCCATCTCGTCCCGCGCCAGCTCGATCAGCACTCGCTGGATGCCGGTGAGCTGCAGATTCCTCGCGAGACCATCGTCGCCATGCTCCACGGATACACGCGCGAAGCGGGTGTCCGGCAGCTCGATCGGACCATCGCGGAGGTCGCGCGCAAGGTGCCGCGCAAGCTCTGGGCCGGCGCCGCGCCGCCGCTCGTGATCGCCCCGGAGGACCTGACCGATCTGCTCGGCCCGCGACGGCATGACTACGGCGAAACGCAGGAGCAGGACGAGATCGGCGCGGTGACCGGTGTGGTCGTGAGCGAGGTCGGGGGCGATATCGTCACCGTCGAGGCGCTCGCTATCGAGACCAAGCCCGACCTGGTGTTGACCGGCCAGCTCGGCAGTGTCATGGAGGAGTCCGCGCGCGCCGCGCTCTCCTGGGCGAAGGTGCACGCCGTCGAGTACGGCGCCCCACGCGATTTCTTCGATACCCATGCGATCCATGTGCACGTGCCGGCCGGTGCGACACCCAAGGATGGGCCGTCGGCGGGAGTGACCATGGCCACGGCGATGGTGTCGGTGGCCTCGGGCCGCCGGGTGCGGCGGGATGTCGCGATGACCGGCGAGATCACCCTGCGTGGCAAGGTGCTTCCCATCGGGGGCGTCAAGGACAAGCTGCTCGCGGCGCACCGGTCGGGGCTGAAGACGTTCATCCTCCCGGCGCGGAACGTGCGCGATCTGTTCGATGTCGACAAGGAGATCCTCGACGCCATCGAGGTGGTGCCCGTCGACAACGTTGGCGAGGTGCTCGACCGGGCGCTCATCGAGTCGGACGCGCCGCGCCGCCGCGAACGGCGGGGCGCCGGGTTCGTGCTCCCGATCTCGGCTGCGGACGTGATCGGGCCGATCAACGCCGGCCCCGCGTAACCTTGCCGCGGTGACCGAGACACTGCGCGACCTGGTCGAGCTGGCAATCGTCGTCGATCCGGCCTTCGACCAGAACTGCTATGTCCTGCGCCGGCGCGACACCACCGATGTTCTGATCGTCGACCCTGGACTGCAGCATCCTCAGACCCTCGCACTGCTGGAGAAACGTGGTCTGCGCTGCGACCGAATCCTGCTCACCCACGGCCATCCCGATCACGTGAGCGGCGTCCCCGCGCTGAAGGCGGCATTCGGTTGCGACGCGGCGATTCATCCCGATGATCGCGAGCAACTGGAGGCGGTCCGATATCTCCCGGGCGTTCCCGACGACCTTCCCGACGTGATCTGTGAGCAGGATCTGCATGACGGCGAATTGCTTCGATGGAACGGTCTCGACATCGAGGTCGTGCACACGCCCGGTCACACGCGCGGTTCGGTGTGTTTTCGCATCGGACCGGATCTGCTCTCCGGCGACACGCTCTTCAACCGAGGTGTCGGCCGGTGCGATCTGCCCGGCGGATCGTGGCCGGCGCTCGTCTTTTCGATCGAGCAGCGCATCTACACCCTGCCTCCGGAAACGGTGGTGTATCCGGGGCACGGACAGCGAACAACTGTGGATGAGGAGATGCGCGCCAACCCGTTTGTGGTGCATCCGCGCTACCGCTGATTCACGGACCGTGTGCTACGGTGGGCGCGAGGGGCGATGAGAATGAGCCAGGGTATGCGTACAGCATTGAAGATCGGCGCCTGCGCCATCACGGTCGTGATCGCCGGATGCGGGGGTGGAGGAGACGTGGCGACCATGGCATCGAGCCCGACGCCTTCGCAGCCGTCAACTTCGGGATCGGCGCAGGTTTGTGCCAATCCTCAGATCAACTCGGCAACCGCGCCGGTCACGCGGCTTGCGCTCACGGTGAGCGACCTCCCGTCCGGCGGACCGCCGCTGGCGCAGATCACCGACGGTGAGATGAACCACACCGTGAACACCGATCAGCGTGGATTCGCCAACGCCACCAATACGTATCGCATCGAGGACGACGTCGTGCTCGACGCCTCGACGCAGGCTGCGACCGCCGACTATCCGCAGCTGCGCGATGCGGCGAAGACGCAGTTCGCGTCGGTGACGAGCACGTTGTCGCCCACGGCGCTCGGATGCCAGGCGGACGGTTTCGTCGGGAAGAACGCCACCGGCTACAGCCAGGTGGGGATCGCGTTCCAGGACGGCGACGTCATCGCCGTGGTCCTGGTCGTCAATTCGGCCGCACCGGTGGACGCGGCGTTCGCCATGGCTGTGGCGCATGCACAGGACCAAAAGCTCGTCACCGCCGCGAGCTGACCGTCAGTCGGTTCTTCCAAGACGCTCGAGCAGCTCGTGCAGGATGGCGCCGGTCACGCCCCAGATGGTCCGGCCCGACGCCTCATAAGAGTGGATGCGGCCGCGCATCCCGTTGCGCTCGACCTCACGAACGCTGTGCGGTGCCACCAGGAGGTCGGCGATGTCGATGCGAAACCACTCGGCGATCTCGAAATCATCGACTCGGAACTCGATCGGCGCGCGTTGCAGTCCGACGACCGGTGTGAGCCAGCGCCCCGAGACCACCGTCGAGAACGGGGAGAGCAGGCCGAGAACCTCGACACTCGCGGGCATGATGCCGAGCTCCTCGCCGGCCTCGCGCAGCGCGGTGGCGACCACGTCCGCGTCGTCACTCTCGGCGCCGCCGCCCGGGAACGCGATCTGGCCCGGGTGCTGGCGAAGCTCCGCGGACCGGAGCACGAAGAGCAGCGGCACGCCCTGGGTCGCCGGGTCGCAGAGAAGCAGCACCGACGCCGGACGGAGTCCATCAGGCACGTGAGGCGCGACGGTGTGGGGGTCGCGAACGGCCCGGCGGAGCCGGTCGACGATGGTTGGCTGCGGTTTCATCCGCCGCTCACCATCCGGACCGCCCGTGCCGTCGAGGCCGTACGCTTGGGTCGATGATGGACGATGCCCCGCGCGAGACCCGGCCGCGCCGGCGCTGTGCGAAGTGCGGAGGTGAGTTGCGATTCTCGCACCGGGAGTACGCGGGCAAGGGAACGTCGTCGTCGGTGCTGCGCTGCACAGCCTGCGGCGACGTCCTGCGTGACGCGGCGCGACAGACTGCTCAGGCGCCGCAGCGTCACACCTCGAAACGTCATCGCGACCTCGACGCGGGGCCGCTCGCCAATCCGGTCATCGACCCGGAGCTGGCAGCCCGGCTGCTGGAATCGACGAGCGATTCCGGCTGACTCATCGTCGCGCGGGAGCAGCCGCACGCGCCGCCGGAGCGTGGCGCTCGAACCATTGCAGGATCTCGGTATTGACGCTCTGGTGATCGACGTCCACCGAGATCGCGTGACCGCTGCGAGGCAGCAGCTCCAGCTTCACCGCCGCGCTGTCGACGAGGCGGCGCGCGATCTCGCGTGCGCAGCGGGGGTCGATCGAGCGATCCCGTTCACCATGCACCACGAGCACGGGCGCGCGGACCTGGGCGAGCTCGTTGCGCACCACCGCGCAGAGCCGGCGGAGCTCGTCGATGCTCCGGGTGGGGCGGATGCCGTAGCTGTGCAACTCCTCGACAGCATCCGGATGCCAGAGGTCCACGTCGTCACCGGCGCGGTGCCAGCGAACCACGCGCTTGAGCACCGGCAGCAACGGCGCCAGGGGGCCGCTCAGCCAGATCGGCGCGGCGAGCGTCGCCACGGCGCGGACCCGAAGGTCGTGGGCCGCGAGGTGGAGCGCGAGGGTCCCACCCATCGACTGTCCGACCACCATCACGTCGCTGCACTCCGCGGCCAGGTCATCGAACGCCACTCCGACGCACGCTGCCCAGTCCTTCCATCGAGTTCGCTCGAGGTCCGCCGGCGTGGTGCCGTGGCCCGGGAGCACGGGAGCGTGGCATCGGAATCCGCTCGCCGCGAGCGTCTCCCCGAGGCGGCGCAGCTCAGGAGGCGTGCTCGCGAACCCGTGGATGAGGAGCGCGCCGCGAGGTCCCTCCCCGAGGCTCCACGGTCGCACCACGTCCGGGTCGAAGGGCGCGAGGGTGCGGGCGGTCACGCTTCCGAGTATATGGATCGCCCTCGTGACGCTCGGTGGTACCGTCGCCCGAGATGGGCGAGGAGGTGATGCGGCAGGCACTCGAGACGGTCGTCGCCGGCTGCTCTCTCGACGTCTCGACGGCTCGCGCCGTCATGGACACGATGATGGAGGGGCAGGCATCGCCCGCTCAGGTGGGTGCCCTGGTCGCGGCGCTGCGCACCAAGGGTGAGTCCGTCGACGAGCTCTCCGGAATGGTGGAGTCGATGCGCGCCCACGCGACGCGCGTGTCGCTGCCCGTGCCGGCCGTCGACACCTGCGGCACCGGCGGTGACACCGCGGGAACCTTCAACATCTCCACGGCCGCCGCGCTGGTTGCGGCCGGAGCCGGTTGCCCGGTGGCAAAGCACGGCAATCGTGCGGCGTCGTCGCGCTGCGGCAGCGCCGACGTGCTCGAGGCGCTCGGCGTGGCGATCTCGCTGTCCCCGGACGGCGTTCGTCTGTGTGTCGAGGAAGCCGGGATCGGCTTCCTGTTCGCGCCCGACTTTCACCCGGCGTTGCGCCATGTCGGTCCGGTTCGACGCGAGCTGGGGATCCGGACGGTGTTCAACGTGATCGGGCCCCTCGCCAACCCCGCTCGCGTTCGTCACCAGTCACTCGGTGTGTCGAACGCCCGCCTTGCGCCGATGATGGCCGAGGTGGTGCAGCGACTGGGGCACATCCACGCGCTGGTGTTCACGGGACCGGACGGCGTCGACGAGCTGGGTGTCGGTGGCGCCGCGCAGTGCTACGAGGTCAACGCCGAGGGCATTCATGCGTTTGTCCTCGACCCGCGTGAGCTCGGACTTGATGCTGCGCCCTTCGACAGCGTGCGCGGCGGCGATGCCGCGACCAATGCCGCAACGATCCGATCGGTCCTCGACGGTGAGCGCGGGCCCCGGCGCGACGTCGTCCTGATCAACACGGCCGCCGTGCTGGTCGCGGCCGACCACGTCGTGACCCTCCTCGACGGCGTCGCCGCTGCCGCCGAGTCGATCGACTCCGGCGCGGCGCGACGATCCCTGGATCGACTTGCGCGAGTGTCACACGAGGTGGCCGCGTGAGCCGTGCGTCGGCCCTGCTGAGCCTGCAGCAGATCGACGATCGCATCACCGGTCTCCTCGCCGACATCGCCGCCGTCGAAGCATCCTTGCGAGGCGATCCGGAGCTGGATCGACTTCGCTCGGCCGAGGCATCGGCGCAGGAGGAGCATCGAACGCTGGGGACGAGCGCCAGGCTCGCCGAGCTCGAGGCGGCGTCACTCCAGACCCGTATCCGCGATCTCGATCGCCGCCTCTATGGCGGCACGGTGCGCAACCCGGCGGAGTTGATGGAGATGCAGCGCGAGCTCGAGACGATGCGCGCGAGGCTGTCCACCGCCGAGGACGATGCGCTGGAGCGCATGGAGCGTGCGGATGAGTCGCAGCGGCACCTGCAGAGTGCATCCGCATCCGTGGTGGAACGGGAGTCGCAACGTGCCGGTTCGATCGAGCCGATGCGCGCGCGCCTCGCGACCTTGACCGCCGAGCGCGATGTCCTGAACGCCGAACGTGACGCCATGCGCGCTGACATCGACCCGCGCGATCTGTCCCTCTACGCGCGCATCGCCGCGCACCGCCGTCCCGCCGTCACCGGCCTTGCCGGGGAGTTCTGTGCGGGCTGCCACATGCCCGTGTCGAACGAGGAACGCCGAGCCGTGCGGACCGGGACGGGGCTGACGCAGTGCGCGAACTGTGACCGTATCCTCGCCCCATGACCGCGACCGTGATCGCGTACACCGACGGCGCCTGTTCCGGTAACCCGGGCGCGGGTGCGTGGGCGTATCGGATCGAGTGGCCGGACGGCGGGGTCGACGAAGCCGCCGCCGGAACCCTCGAGACAACCAACAACCGCGAGGAGTTGAAGGCGGTCCGTGAAGCGCTGCAGCGCATCCGCGCGCGCATCGGTGACGATCCCGCGTGGCGGATCGTCGTGCGCACGGACAGCCTCGGGGTCATCAACTGGCTCACCGGTTCGTGGAAGCGCAAGAAGAATCTCGACCTCTACCCCGGCATCGACCCGCTCGTCGACTCGCGGGTGCGATTCGAGCACGTGCGCGGGCACAGTGGGATTCCCGGAAATGAGCGCGTCGACGTCCTCGCGGTGGACGAGACCCAGCGGATCATGGCCGGCTCGGCCGGCGGAGGCGGTGCGCGATGACCTACTCGATCGTGGCTCGAGACGCGCACACCGGAGACATCGGGGTTGCGGTGCAATCGCACTGGTTCTCGGTCGGATCGGTGGTCACATGGGCGGAGTCCGGTGTGGGCGCCGTCGCCACCCAGTCCTTTGCGGAACCGGCCTACGGACCGCGCGGGCTGGCGCTCCTGCGTCTCGGCGTCGACCCGGTCACCGCACTTTCCGCGCTCACCGGCGCGGACCCCGAGCAGAGCCGCCGCCAGGTCGCCTTCGTCGACGCCGCCGGGCGTGTGGCGGTGCACACGGGTGCGCAGTGCATCGAAGCGTGTGGACACGTCACCGCCGAGGGTGTGTCCTGCCAGGCGAACATGATGCGCGGCCCGGAGGTGTGGCCGGCAATGCTCGAGGCGTACCAGGCGTCGGACGGAGATCTCGCTGATCGATTGATGGCCGCGCTCGATGCCGCGGAGGCAGCCGGCGGGGACATCCGCGGCCGCCAGTCGGCGTCCATGCTGATCGTCAAGGCCACCGGTTCTGACCAACCATGGCAGGATCGGGTCGTCGACCTGCGCGTCGACGACTCACCGGATCCGCTCGGCGAGCTGCGCCGCCTCCTCTCGGTGCAGCGCGCGTACCGGCACATGGAGATCGCCGAGCAGCACGAGATCGCCGGTGACATGGAGGGCAGTCTCCAGGCGTACGAGCAGGCGCGCGCACTCCTTGCAGGCAACGATGAGGCGGCCTTCTGGGCGGCCATCCTCATGGCCGATGCCGGCAGGGTGGAGGAGGGCCGGGCGCTGCTCGCGGACATCGCGGCCCGCGAGCCCGGCTGGCGTGAGCTGCTCCGGCGCCTGCCCGCGGCCGGGTTGCTCGCCAACGGTGAGGCGACCGTCGCCCGGCTGCTCTGATCGTGAGGGCGGTGCAAGCCGGCCGATAAGCCGGGTTCTGTCCTCGGCCGCGCGGCGGACGGGGGACGGTCATCCATCTGGGACGCCGGTTGCCCGGCGCCTCGAGCGGCCCACCTG
>DAIQQM010000003.1:0-44704 GCA_036786805.1 Candidatus Dormiibacterota bacterium
CCTTCTCGACGCCGCCTCTCCTACGTCTGGTCCTGGCCATATCCTATGGGCCTCCTTGTTGTTTGTGACAGGGGGTGTCCAAAACCTCCTATCGTTCTCGCCATAGCATGGTCGCTGTGATCGGGATTGTCAATGATTGTGCATCGCGTTGCTGCCAGGGCAGGCAACTACACGCCGTGTCGGAGTGCTAATCCGAGGGGGCCGGACCGACCTAAACCGCTGGCTTGTTGCGTATAGTGCGGCCTGCGCATGTCTGGACCCAATGAGCGCTCCGCCCTGAGCATTGCTCAGAGGCAGTTCGACGCCACCGCCGACGCCATCGGGCTCGACGACTCCCTGCGGGCTGTGCTGCGCGAGGTCAAACGCGAACTCGTTGTGCACTTCCCGGTGGAGATGGACGACGGCTCCTTCCGTGTGTTCACCGGCTTTCGCGTCCAGCACAACATCGCCCGCGGTCCCGCAAAGGGGGGACTGCGCTACCACCCCGCGATGACGCTGGACGATGCGCGCGCCCTGGCCATGTACATGACCTGGAAGACGGCGGTCGCCGACGTCCCGTTCGGGGGCGCGAAAGGTGGGGTGGTCTGCGACCCGCACGAGCTCAATCTCACCGAGCTGGAACGGCTGACCAGACGATTCACCACCGAGATCTCCCTGATCGTCGGTCCGGATCGCGACATCCCCGCACCCGACCTCGGCACCGGCCCGCAGGTGATGGCGTGGATCATGGACACGCTGTCGATGCACGCCGGGTTCTCCGTGCCCGCATCGGTGACCGGGAAACCGCAGGCGATCGGCGGTTCCGAAGGTCGCTTCACCGGACCCGGACGTGGTCTCACCATGGTCACCGTGCTCGCCATGCGCGATGCGGGAATGGATCCGGCCGGCGCACGCGTGGCGATACAGGGATTCGGCAAGGTCGGCGGTGTCTCCGCCGAGTTGCTGTCGGCGGAGGGCATGAGTGTGGTCGCAGTCTCCGACAGCACCTGCTGTCTGTACCGCGAGGACGGACTCGACCTGACCGCGCTGCGCCACCTCAAGGAGGAGGGCGGCCACTTCACCGACTACGGCGGCGCGGAGCAGCTCGACCGCGAGGACCTGTTGACGCTCGACGTCGACGTGCTCGTCCCCGCCGCACTGGAGGCGCAGGTCAGCGAACGCAACGCCGACCGCGTGCGCGCCAGGGTGATTGCGGAAGGGGCCAATGCACCGCTCACCACCGAGGCCGATGCGATGCTCGAGGCCAAGGGCGTCCTCATCCTCCCGGACATCCTCGCCAACGCCGGCGGCGTGGTGGTCTCGTACTTCGAATGGGTCCAGGACATCCAGGCGTACTTCTGGGGCTCCGGAGAGGTCAACTCCCGACTCCGCGAGGTCATGACCAGGAGCTATCAACAGGTGCGCGGCGAGGCGCAGGCACACGGGATCACGCTCCGCGACGCCGCATTCCGAATCGCCGTCACAAAGGTCGCCGAGGCAACCCGGGTTCGCGGGATCTACCCGTAGCGGCCGCGCCCGACGGCGCACTGGGAGATCCCTGGCGTACCACCAGATGTGGTGGGTAGGGCGGAGGGTGTCCACAAGATGGAGCGATCACAAGGCCGGACCCCCAGGGCTCTCCTGTAGAATCTCCAGATGGAGTTCGAGTTGGGCAGAGGCAAACGGGCCCGGCGCGCGTATGGGTTCGACGAGGTTGCCCTGGTCCCCGGCCGCGTGACGGTCAACCCGGCGGAGATCGACGTCTCGTTCTCGGTCAACGGGACCACGCTGGACATCCCCTTCCTCGCCGCCGCCATGGACGGCGTCGTGGACACCCGCTTCGCGGCGGAGATGGGACACCTCGGTGGGCTCGCGGTCCTCAACCTCGACGGCGTGCAGACGCGGTACGAGGATCCCGCGGAGGTGCTTGCCGCAATCGCGGAGTCGCCGGTTGACCAGATCAACACGCTGCTGCAGAGGATCTACATGGCGCCGGTGCAGGACGGGCTCATCGGTCAGCGGATCGAGGAGATCACCCGCGCCGGCGTGGCGTGTGCGGTGTCGACCGTCCCGGCGCACGCGGAGCGCAGGGCCCCGATCGTCCAGGAGGCGGGCGCGCACATGCTCGTGGTGCAGGGAACCGTGCTCACGGCACGCCACGTCAGCAAGTCGTACAAACACCTCTCGTTCTCGGAGTTGACGCATTCTGTCGACATTCCCGTCGTGGCCGGCAACTGTGTCGACTACGCGACGGCGCTCGAGTTGATGGACACGGGCATCAAAGGCCTCCTCGTCGGGGTCGGTCCGGGAGCCGCCTGCACGACGCGCGCGGTGCTCGGTGTCGGCGTGCCTCAGGTGACTGCGACGAGCGACTGCGCCGCAGCTCGTGACGATCACTTCCGGCGGAGTGGCGAGCGGGTCGCGATCATCACCGACGGAGGGATGCGTCTCGGCGGCGACGTCGCGAAGGCCATCGCCTGCGGCGCCGACGCGGTGATGATCGGATCGATCTTCGCCTCCGCGGCCGAGGCGGCGGGACATGGCAATCACTGGGGCATGGCCACCCCGGACCCGAACCTCCCTCGCGGCACGCGCATCCGGACGGGGATCAAAGGCACGCTGCGCGAGATCCTCTTCGGACCCGCGCACGTGGATGACGGCAGCATGAACCTGGTCGGAGCCCTGAAGACGGCGATGGGTGTCTGCGGCGCTCGGACCATCGCCGAGTTCCAGGAGACCGAGATGGTCATCGCTCCGTCGATCAAGACCGAGGGCAAGGTGCAGCAGCGCGAGCAGCGTGTCGGGATGGGGGTCTGAGGAGCGGTGGGAGGACGGTGATGACGGTCGCGACTGACGCAGGTGCGGTGGCGCACACGCCTGCGCGGGTCGCCCAGGACACGATCCTCGTCCTCGACTTCGGGAGCCAGTACACCCAGTTGATCGCGCGCCGCGTGCGCGAGGCCAAGGTGTACTGCGAGCTCGTTCCGAGCAACATCAGTGCTGACGAGATCCGGCGTCGCAATCCGCGCGGCCTGATCTTCAGCGGCGGACCGGCATCGGTTTTCGAGGCCGGCGCACCCCACCCGGACCCCGCGGTCTACGAGCTCGACATCCCGATCCTCGGAATCTGCTACGGCATGGACCTGCTTGCCGTGGACCTCGGCGGCGGCGTTGCACCTGCGGAGCGCCGCGAATATGGGCACGCCTCAGTGACCGTCGACGAGACCGCCGGGCTCTTCGCCAAGCTGCCGGCCGAGCTCGCCGTCTGGATGTCGCACGGTGACGTCGTGACGGCACTGCCACCGGGATTCCGGCCCATCGCGCATTCCCTCAACTCGGCCTGCGCGGCGTTCGTCGGACCCGGAAAGCGGTACGGCATCCAGTTCCACCCCGAGGTCGCGCACACGCCGCTGGGACGCGACATCCTGCGCAACTTCCTCTTCGACGTCTGCGGATGTGCGGGCACCTGGGAGGCCGCGTCCTTCATCGAGATGACGATCGACGCGCTGCGCCGTCAGATCGGCGACGGCAAGGTGATCTGCGCGCTCAGCGGCGGAGTTGATTCGGCGGTCGCCGCGACGCTCGTGCACCGGGCCGTCGGTGATCAGCTGACCTGCGTCTTCGTCGACAACGGCCTGCTCCGGCGCGGCGAGGGAGACCGCGTGATCGACGTCATGCGCACGCAGCGCCATATCCGCCTCGTGCACGTCGACGCCACCGACCAGTTCCTCGACGCGCTGGCCGGGGTCATCGACCCGGAGGAGAAGCGCCGTCGCATCGGCGCCACCTTCATCCGAGTCTTCGAGGAGCAGGCGACGCGTCTCGGCGAGATCGACTTCCTCGCCCAGGGGACGCTCTACCCGGACGTGATCGAGTCGACGTCGCACGACACGCACAACGCGCACAAGATCAAGACGCATCACAACGTGGGCGGGCTGCCTGACGACCTTCGCTTCGAGCTCGTCGAGCCACTGCGCTATCTCTTCAAGGACGAGGTGCGCAACGTCGGGCTCGCACTTGGCCTCCCCGAGGACATGGTGCTCCGCCAGCCTTTCCCGGGTCCCGGCCTCGCGATCCGGATCATCGGTGCTGTCACGCGCGAGCGCCTCGAGACGCTGCGCGCGGCCGACTGGGTCGTCATCGACGAGATCAAGCGGAGTGGTCTGTACCGGAAGGTCTGGCAGTCGTTCGCGATCCTCACGCCGATCTCGTCGGTCGGCGTCATGGGTGACTACCGCACGTACGGCAACGTCGTCGCGGTTCGTATCGTCGAGAGCGAGGACGGCATGACGGCGGACTGGGCGAGAGTCCCCTACGACGTCCTCGGATTGATCAGCCGGCGCATCGTCAACGAGGTGCCCGGCGTCAACCGGGTCGTCTACGACATCTCGAGCAAGCCGCCGTCGACGATCGAATGGGAATAGGCCGGGTACTCATCGTCGGATCCGGGGGCCGCGAGCACGCGCTGGCCTGGGCGTGCTGGCGCGACGCGCCCGACGTGTCGATCATCGTCGCGCCGGGCAACGGCGGCACGTCCGGCATCGCCGAGAACGTCCCCGTCGATGTCATCGACGCGGCAGCGGTGGCACGGCTGGCGTCGGAGCGCGCGGTCGACCTCGTGATCATCGGACCGGATGCGGCTGCCGCCGCCGGAGTCGCCGACGCGTGCCACGCGCAGCGCATCCCCGTCTTCGGGCCGACCGCGGCTGCGGCACGCATCGAGTCGTCCAAGATATTCGCGAAGCAGGTGATGGACTCCGCGGGAATCCCCACTGCGCGATGGCGCGCCGGGAGCGCGGCCGATCGGGGGGAGCTGGGGGGATTCATCGCCGACCTCGGTGGCGCGTGCGTGGTCAAGGCAGACGGGCTCGCCCTGGGAAAGGGAGTCGTGGTCTGCGACTCCGTCGAGGAGGCGGAGCGTGCACTCGATGACTGCCTGGCCGAGCTGCGCTTCGGCGATGCGGGCCGGCGGGTCGTGGTCGAGGAGGTGCTCACCGGGCCGGAGGTGAGCGTGTTCGGCCTCAGCGACGGGCGCAACGTGCGCACCCTCGTCCCCGCTCGTGACCACAAACGCATCTTCGACGGCGAGCGCGGTGCCAACACCGGCGGCATGGGCGCGATCGCCCCGCCGCCCGATGCGTCGTCGAGCTCGTTTCTCGAGGAGGTGACGCGCACCGTGCTCGACCCGTGCATCGACGCGCTGCGGCTGCAGGGGAATCCCTTTGTCGGCTGCCTCTACGCGGGGTTGATGCTCACGCCGAACGGCATGCGCGTGCTCGAGTTCAACGCGCGTTTCGGCGACCCTGAGACCCAGGTCGTGCTGCCGCTCCTCGACGAGTCGCTGCTCGACGTGCTCACGGCGTGCGCGCGCGGCGAGGTGACGGCGGGCATCGCTCCCGCGGTGCGCGGCGCGGCCGTCGGCGTGGTCGCCGCCGCGGCGGGGTATCCCGGTGACGTGCGGCGCGGCGACGTCATCACCGGGATCGGGACACTCGACGCCGACGTGCTGTGCTTTCACGCCGGGACGGCACGGGACGGCGACGGCACCCTGCGCACCGCCGGCGGTCGCGTCCTCTGCGTCACCGCGACCGGCTCCGATGTCGACGCCGCGCGAGCCCGTGCGTATGGCAATCTTGCGCGCGTGCATTTCGACGGCATGCAGGCTCGGACCGATATCGGCAAACCGGTGATCGCCGGGGTCGTGTCGTGACCGAGCCGGTGCGGGTCGGCATCGTCGTGGGGAGCGAGTCAGACCTGCCCGTGATGAACACCTGCGGTGAGGTCCTTGACGGCTACGGGATCGGGTGGGAGATCGGTGTGATGTCGGCGCACCGCGCGGGGGATGTGGTGCGGGCCTATGCGCTGGCGGCACCCGAGCGCGGCCTTCGCGTGCTCATCGCCGGGGCTGGGGCAGCGGCGCATCTCCCCGGCGTGCTCGCCTCGCTGACCACGCTGCCGGTCATCGGTGTGCCGCTCGCCGCGACGCCGCTCGCGGGCTTCGACTCGCTGCTGTCGATCGTGCAGATGCCTCCCGGGATCCCGGTGGCGACGGTTGCGGTCGGACCGATGGGTGCGCGCAACGCCGGCCACCTCGCCGCGGAGATCATCGGTCTCTTCGATCCCGAGGTCGCCGCGCGCATCAAGGAGGAGCGCGCTCGCATGCGCTCGAAAGTGCAGCTGCCCGAGGGATTCGACTTCCAATAGCCGGGCGGCCTAACAGGGACCAGACGCGGCCGTCGCGCGGGCCGTCAAGGCCGAAGGCCCTGGCTCTGACTAGAATGGCGCGGCATGCCCCGTCTTGAGTTGGTGGAGACGTCGCTCCGCCATGGGCAGCAGTCGCTCATGGTCAGCAGGCTGCGCCTCCGCCACGCTCTGCCGGTCGCCGAGACCCTCGATCACTGCGGCTTTGCCGCGCTCGATGTCTTCGGCGGTTCGACCTTCGAGGCATCCCTGCGCTTCCTGGCCGAGGATCCCTTCGAGCGTCTGCGGGCATTGCGGGCAGCGGCGCCGATCACCCCGTTCCTCGCGGTCATCGGCGGGCAGTCGCTGGTTGGGCACCGTCAGGTCCCGGACGACCTGGTCGATGCCTTCATCGAGACCGCGGCGGCGGCGGGCGTCGACATCTTCCGCTGCTACGACCCGCTGAACGACGTGCGCAACCTCGAGCGCTGCGCGACCGCAATTGCCAGGACGGGCAAGCAGGCCGAAGGCGTCATCGTCTACAACGAGGTGCCGGGTCGCGGACTCGACGGTCTCGGGGACGTCGCGCGAAGGCTCGTGGACGCCGGCTACCCGACCATCTGCCTCCACGATCCGCTCGGCGTGCTGGCCGCGGCGTCGGCGGCGAGAGCGGTGACGGTGATCCGCGAGGCGGCGGGTGTACCGGTGGCGGTCTCGATCTCCGCGCAGACCGGCATGTCCGCGCTCGCCTGCTACGCCGCCGCCGGCGCGGGAGCCTATCGAGCCGACTGCGCGCTCTCGCCCCTTGCGGGAGGCGCCTCGATGCCCGGCGCCGAGGCGCTGATCGCGGGGTTCGCCGGGACCGACGTGGACAGCGGACTCGATCTCGAGCGAGTGGCCGCCGCGGCACTGGTGCTCGAGCAGGAGCTGGTGCACTATGCCGACGTCATCGACCCGCTCGCGGCGCGGCTCGACACCTCGGCGCTCCGCGGTCTGCTGCCGCCGTCGGCGATGGGTCACGCCATCGCCGAGCTGCGTGAACGGAATTCGCTCGGCCGCCTTGCCGAGGTGGAGGCGGACGTGGTCCAGGTGCGCGCGGAGCTCGGATACCCGCCACTCATCACCCCGCTCACCGAGATCATGGCCACGCAGGCGGTCTACAACGTTGTCGAGGGAGACCGCTTCGCGACCATCAGCCAGGAGATCAAGGACTATTGCCTCGGTCTCTACGGCGAGCCGCCGGAGCGGGTCGACCGCGAGGTGCGGCGGCTCGTCAACGGTCGCGAGGAGCCCATCACCTGCCGTCCGGCCGACCTGCTCGAGCCGGCTATGGGGACGACACGCCGCGAGCTGGTCCGCGAGGGCTACGCGTCACCGGACCGCGCGGCAATGGTCACGTATGCGCTCTTTCCCAACGCGTACCTCAACTTCGTCCGCGGCGACGCGGTGGCCGAGCGCCTCGGCGACGAGCCGGAGGTCGAGACGCCGCTGGGCTCGTTCGAGGCGCCGACGAGCGTCGACAACGCGGCCGACGCGCCGCTGGGCGAGGAGCCAGCGGCACTGCCGGTCCGGGAGCTCACCGTCGAGGTCGACGGTCAGAGCTACGCGGTGCGCGTCATCGGCGGCGTCGAGCCGGGTCCGTCCGCTGTGACCACCGCGCCGGCCGGCCCGGCCGTGCCGAAGGTGCGCGAAGGGACCGTGGTATCGCCGATGCAGGGTCTGCTGCTCAAGGTGAACGTCAAGGTTGGTGACCGCGTCGCGCTCGGTGACGTCGTGTGCGTGCTCGAGGCGATGAAGATGCAGAACGACATCACCGCGACCCGTGCGGGCACCGTCACCGAGGTGTATGTCACCGAGGGTGTCGTGGTGAGTCCGCGTGCGCCGCTCGTCCAGATCGGCGCGTGAGCACGAGCTGAGGAGTCCGGGCATGTTCGAGAAGGTGCTCGTCGCCAATCGCGGCGAGATCGCGCTGCGCATTATCCGGGGATGTCGCGACCTCGGCGTGCGCACAGTCGCCGTGCACAGTGAGGCCGACCGCACCGCCGCGTTCGTGCTCCTCGCCGACGAGGCGGTGGAGATCGGTCCCGCGCCGGCAGCGCAGTCGTACCTGGTGATCGACCGCATCATCGACGCGGCGCGCTCGACGGGAGCGCAGGCGATCCATCCGGGGTACGGGTTCCTCAGCGAGAACCAGCAGCTCGCCCGTGCCTGCGCGGACAGCGGCATCGTCTTCGTCGGTCCGCCCGCCGACGCCATGGCGGCGATGGGCGAGAAGGTGCCCGCACGCGAGCGCATGCGCACCTCGGGCGTTCCGGTCGTGCCGGGGACAGATGCGCTCGGTGACATCGAGGAGACCGTCACGGCTGCGGCCCGGATCGGGTACCCGGTGCTCATCAAGGCGAGCGCCGGCGGTGGCGGGATCGGCATGCGCATCGCGCGTGACGAGGCGGAGCTGCGCGGCTCCTTCGACACCGCGAAGAGCACGGCGCAGCGCGCCTTCGGCAATGACACGATCTTTCTCGAGCGGTACCTGGAGGAGCCACGTCACATCGAGATCCAGGTGCTCGCCGACACGCACGGCAATGTCATCCACCTCGGCGAGCGCGAGTGCTCCGTGCAGCGCCGCCACCAGAAGATCGTCGAGGAATCGCCCTCACCGGTCATCGACGCGGACACGCGCGCGCGGATGGGCCAGGCCGCCGTGACCGCGGCCAAAGCCGTGAGATACGTCAACGCCGGCACCGTCGAGTTCATCTACCGCGACGGCGAGTTCTATTTCCTCGAGATGAACACGCGCCTGCAGGTGGAGCACCCCGTGACCGAGCTCGTGTACGGCATCGACCTCGTGGCCGAACAGCTGCGCATCGCCGCGGGCGAGCGCCTGCCGCTCACGCAGGAGGAGGTGATGCCGCGCGGCCACGCCGTCGAATGCCGGATCAACGCGGAGAACTACGCGCGCGGATTCCTGCCGTCACCGGGGCAGGTCACCGGGTATCACGAACCGGGGGGTCCCGGTGTGCGCGTCGACAGCTCGCTGGTGGGCCCCGGCCTCGTCTCGCCCAACTACGACCCGATGATCGCCAAGCTGATCACCTATGGATCGACGCGCGACATGGCGCTCGACCGGATGCGTCGCGCGCTGCTGGAGTACGTCATCACCGGCATCCACACCAACATCGCGTACCACCTCGCGGTGATCGCCGACCCCGACTTCCGCGCCGGGCACTACAGCACCGCATTCATCGAGCAACACCCGGAACTGGTCGCGGCGGCCGACCAATGGGCGACGCGCCAGGAGTCGTTCCGGCGGCTTGTGCGCGACCCTGCGCGCGCCGCCGTGATCGCCGCCGCCGTCGCCGTCTCGGGGTAGCCGCGTGGAGCCGCGGTTCGGGCGGCTGTACGCCATGGCCGTGCTCCGACCGCTCGCGGAGCAGGTGGCCGGCGCGCTCGGCGCGAGACCGCATGACATCGTGTGCGACCTCATGTGCGACGGCGGGACGCTCGGCGTCGCGCTGGGAGCGGCGGTGGGAGCGCGCGGATCGGTCGTTCTCGTCGACACGGACGCGGCGCTGCTCGACAGCGCGCGGCGCGACGTCGCGGGCACGGGATGCGGCGTCTCGACGCTGGTTGCCACGGGTGGCGTCGTTCCGCTCGAGGATCGGTCGTGCGACCGCGTGGGGTCCCTCTGCACGCTCGGATTCTGGGAGGGTGGATCCATGCTCGAAGCCGCGGAGCGCCTGGTGCGACCCACCGGCTGCGCCGCGGTGGTCACCTGGGACGCCGCGCGTCCGCCGCTGCACGAGCAAGCGCTGGTCGACGCGGTCCGCGAGGTCGCGGGAATCACCAGTGCGTTCCTGACGCGGTGTCTCGCGGCGCCCGATCCGCCGCCGGTCGCCACGTGGGAGACGACGATCCTGCAGGATGTCGTGCGCTTCGACGGAATCGGGACCTACTGGGCGGCGATGGTCACCGAACGGCCGGTCTCAGCCGAGCTGGCGCACCTGCCCGGCGATGCGGTGTCGGCGATCCGTGCTGCCTGTCAGCGCGCGCTCGAGCCGTGCACTGCGGCGGACGGCACGCTGTGCCTTCCGGTGCGCGCCGCGTTGTGGCGCTACCGAGGCGAGATCCGCGGTTAGGAGCTGGCCTGGACGTGGGTCCGGAAGCTCTGAGCGAGCGGCTGTCCCTCGAAGTCGGCAAGGCTCGTCGCGATGTCCAGGGTCAGCGTGCCGGAGGGCGCATTGGCAATCGTCACCGTGGCGGTCCGCGCATCGGCGTTGTAGATCGCTGTCGAGTCGAGGGTCGCTCCCGACGCGGAGAGCACTGAGATCGCGCCGGCGACGGTGCTCGGATCGAGGTCGCTGTCGAAACTCACCACGAGCGTGGTGAGGCCATCCGCCGTGTTCGAGGTCACCTGCACCACATGTGGTCCGGCGGACTCGTCATGGAGCGGTGACGTCGAGGCCGAGGTCACCAGGTACTGACTGCCCGGGCCCTGCGTGAGCGTGAGGGTCTCGTTCGCCACTCGTGCCCTCGTGTGTGCCGCGTCGGGATCGACGATCAGCTCGATGCTCGCAACGACGACGTTCGCCGGCTTGAGGTAGGTGCTGATCACATAGGCGCGGCTCAGGTTCTGGGGCGTGCTCTGCGCGGCACCGACGCCGTCAGCGCTCAGTGCCTGGAGCGCAACCAGGTCGGGTTGTCCGTTCTGGCCGACCTGCGCCTGGACGAAGCGCTGCAGCGTGTCGTTAGCTCCGGCAGGGATCTGCGGGCCGAGCGTCTTGGTCGTCGCGCCTGGGACTGGTGCCTGCTCGATGGCGGCTCCGCTCGCGGTGTTCGCGATGAAGGCTATGTGATCGCCACCCGGGGCGAGCGTGAGCTGGGCTGCATTCGCAGCCGACCCCACAGCAAGGGTCGTGCCACTCGGCAACTGCGCCACCACGAGCTCCGCGACCCCGGCCGAATCGGTGCTGAGGTACGCGGCCTCATCGCCCGCCTGGTCGAGGGTGACGTCGCTCGGACTGGACGTCGGGTCGGGCATCGTCAGGACGTCCGGAGCACTCTGGCCCACGGCTTCGGTGAGCAGTCGGGCGGGATTGACCGATTCGTCCACCCATGCGATGGTCGATCCGTCGCCGCTGAATGCGACGTCCATGACGGCACCCTTGAGCACCTGTCCGGTGCCGGTGCCGATGTTGACGAGCTCGCCGCCGTTGCCGCTCACCGGCGCCACGTACGCGTAGGCTCCGCCGGGAGCGAGCGCGGTGATCGTCCCGGCGCCGGTCGGCAGCGTGTACAGCAGCGTCTTGTTGTTGGAGAGGTCGACCGACTTGATGATCGTGCCGTCGGTGTAGATGACGCGGTCGTTGGACGATGACCAGGTGAGTGCGGTGACCGGCGTCGGCGAGTCGGCGAGGCGGTTCGGCTGGAGCCCGTTGCTCTGGCTCGCCACGATCTTCGAGCCGCCGTTGGCGTCATCGACGGCGGTCGCCAGGTATCTCTCGTTCGGGGAGAAGGCGGCCGCACTCGGCGATTGCCCGAGGAGCGAGAACGGCGTTCCCGAGGTGGGGAACTCGACCAGCGCTCCAGGCACCTCAGGCGCCTGGCTGATCACACCCTCGGGAGCCGGCGTCGCCGCGCCCGGGGTCGTCGGAGTGGCGGTGATCGAAGGCGACGGAGACGCGGTTGCCGAAGGCGGCAACAGACCGGCGGTGCTCACCACCGAACCGTCCGGGCCGAAGAGCAGCGACCCGCCGGTCCCGTTGAGACCAAGGGTCACGGGCGCCAGTGCAGGTGGTGCGACCGGGCCCGGAGGCGGTGTCGGCGCCGTACCGAATGTGATGTTGATCGGCGCCGCCGCCGAAGCGCCCGAGGCCGCGCGGATCGCGGTCTGGGCGATCGTCACGGTGTACGGCGTGTTCGCCGAGAGGTGATGAGCGGGGGAGATCACGAGGTTGTTGTTCTTCCAGGAGAACGACACCTTGATCGCAGGCTGGATGTGGACGCCGGCCTCGACGGCCTGCTCGTTCATGGGCTGATTGAAGGCGACCGTGATGACCTCGTTCGGGCTCACCGAGTGCTGCGCGGTGAGTTGCGAGAACGCGGTCACTGTCTGGTCGGCGCTGTGGTTCGAGACGAAGGTGAGGACCGTGGCGGTGATCAACGCGGCGCCGACGAATGCCCCACCCCAGGCGACGTGCGCCGGTCCGAGACGCCACCAGCGGCGGACACCGCGAAGGCTGGTGCCGCGCGACGCCTCGGCGACCAGCTGGGCGCGAAGCCGGTTCTGGAAGCGTGGATCGGGCTCCACACGCGGACGAGCCGCCCGCACCCGCTGCGCGGTCTCGAGCAACTCGGGTTCGTCGTGGAAGAGGTCCTCGAGCTCCGCGTCGAACCATCCACCCATCCAGGACATCAGCTCTGCTCCTCGAGGGCGACGACGACGCCGAGCCGGAGGCGCACACCGATCATGCCGCGATGGATGAGGAGCTTCACCGCCCCCTCGCTCTTCCCCAGGATCTCGCCGATCTGGGCGAGCTTGAGGTCCTCGCCGAGTTTCAGGGTCATGGCCGCCCTCTGCTGCGGCGGGAGGTCGTCGATCGCGGCCCAGACGCGCGCAGCCTCGGCGCTGTCGACGACGCGGTCGTCGATCGGGCGAGCCGGGTCGGCGACAGCGATGGCGCTGTCGAGGCTCGAGGTCGGTTTGCGGCTGCGGTAGTAATCATTGATTGCGTTGACACTGATCTGGTAGAGCCAGGCGCTGAATGGGTGCCCTGACGGCTTGTATCGGCCGATCGCGCGGAGTGCCTTGAAGAAGACCTCGGAGGTGACGTCCTCGGCTGCCTCCTGGTCTCGCAGTCGGCTGAAGACGAACCGGTAGATCTGCCCGAAGTAGTGGTCGTACAGTTCCCCAAAGGCGTCGGCGTCCTGCTTGGCACGCTCGACAAGCTGATCCTCATACGCCCGAGGTAGCGTCATCTCGGGATCACCGGGCGCACTCGACTATGCAACGGGGGCTGAGTTGGTCCGGTTACGTGCGCTGGCATCGAATCGTCGTGCTCCCCGCGTGCGTGACCCCGGCGGGCCTTCGTCCCTTCCTGACCGGCGCCGGAGATCAGCTCGCGGCGCGTCTCGACCGCGAGGCCGGGCAGGTCTGTGATTATCCCCGCCACCCGCCCGTCTGCAAGGTACGAACGCAATCGCTGGGGCCCGTCGACGGTCCACACCATCAGCGGAAGGCCGCGGGCCTGGGCCTCCGCGAGCAGTCCTGTCCCCGGACCACGGCGACTCCGCCGTCGGACCGGCGCCAGCCACTGGTGGACGGCCAGGAGATCAGCCCCGCACCGCTCCGCGAGATCGAACGGGAGCGTCCCGTAGCGCTCGGTCCGGCTGTGCAGGCGGCCGGGTCCGAGGAGCAGACCGCACCGCGCATCGGGGTCGAGATGCTTGATCGCCGCGATCACCGGCTCCTCGAAGGACGTGTAGAGCAGCCGATCGCGAGGGAAGCGTCTCGAGGCCGCCTCGATCACCTCCGCCTCGTAGCCGGCCTCCTTCACCTCGATGTCGAGCGCGATCCTCCCCGCGCACAGATCGAGGACCGTGTCCAGGCGGGGCGGCTCGTGCCGGCTGAGGCGCACCAGACCGGAGTAGGTGAGCATCGCAAGGGGGACGCCGCGGCGAGACGCGTTGTGGTGCACCACGAGCACCCCGTCGGCCGTCCGGCGCACGTCGAGCTCCACCGCATCGGCGCCGAGCGCGATCGCGGCCTCGAACGCCGCGGGGGTGTTCTCCGGCGCATCACGGGACGCGCCGCGGTGCGCGATCACCAGCGGCAGGGAGAAGCTACGGGTCACCCCGATAGAATGACTGCAGGTGATCCCCCGGTACGCCCCGCAGCAGATCGCGAAGATCTTCAGTGACGCATCGCGGCTGCAACGCTGGCTGGATGTCGAGTTGCTCGCCTGCGAGGGCTGGGCCGAGATCGGGCGGATCCCGGTCGAAGCGCTCTCCACCCTGCAGGGAGCCACGATCGATGCCGACCGCATCGCCGAGCTCGAGGCCGAGCAGGGTCACGACATCGCCGCGTTCGTCGCCGCGGTGCAGGAGACGGTCGGCGACGCCGGCAGGTACTTTCACCTCGGACTGACGTCGTCGGACGTCGTCGACACGGCCCTGGCCACCCAGTTGCGGGATGCGGCGGCGCTGATCGACGGCGACGTCGAGTCGTTGATCGCCGCGCTCACCGAACAGGCGGAGCGCCACCGCCTCACCGTGATGATGGGCCGCACGCACGGCGTCCATGCGGAGCCGCTGACCCTGGGCGTCAAGCTCGCCAACTTCGTCGATGAGGTCCGGCGCGCGCGCACACGACTCGCCGCGGCGACCGCGGAGATTGCGGTCGGCCAGATCACCGGCGCGGTGGGCACGCATGCGAGCGTTCCTCCCGAGGTCGAGGAGCATGTGTGCGAGGGGCTCGAGCTGACCACCGCCCCGGTTGCGACGCAGGTGCTCGCACGCGATCGCCACGCTTCGTTCATCACCGCGCTCGCCCTGCTCGGCGCTGTGCTCGAACGTCTGGCGACGACCATCCGGCTGCTCCAGATCACCGAGGTCGATGAGGTCGAGGAGCCGTTCGGTCAGCGCCAGAAAGGCTCATCGGCCATGCCCCACAAGCGCAATCCCATTCTCTGCGAGCGCGTCTGCGGACTCGCGCGCGTGCTCCGCGGGTACGCGATGACCGCGATGGAGGACGTGGCCCTCTGGCACGAGCGCGACATCTCGCACTCGTCGGCGGAGCGCGTGATCCTTCCGGATGCGTGCGCCCTCAGCGACTACATCGTCCGTCTCTCCACCCGCATCGTCGAAGGGCTCCGCGTCAAGTCCGAGAACATGGCCGCGAACATCGAGTTGCACGGCGGCATCGTCTTCTCCCAGCAGGTGCTGACGGCCCTCATCGTCGATGCGGAGTGGCCCCGCGAGCGTGCCTATCGAGCGGTGCAGGCGCTGGCAGGCCGGGCGCGCGACGGCGAGGGCTCGTTTCGTGACCTGGTGGCCGTTGATCCGGATATCGCCTCCGCGCTGCCGGAGACCACGATCGCGCGCTGCTTCGATGTCGAGCCGTACCTTGCCCATATCGATGAGACGTACCGCCGCCTCGGTCTCTCGACGACGTCGCCACAGCGAGCAGAAGCGGATGCTTCCGCGCCCGTGCTTGCGATTGAAGCCGGTCTTGCCGGCGGGAGGATGAGTTGATGCAAGTGATGAGCAGCGCCGAGGTCGGCGACCTGAACCTGTTCCGGCGCGGGAAGGTGCGCGACACGTTCCAACTCGCCGACGGCAGCCTGCTGATGATCGCGACCGACCGGCTGAGCGTCTTCGATGTCGTTCTGCCGACGCCGATTCCCGGCAAGGGCACGGTGCTCACCCAGATGTCGCGGTGGTGGTTCGCGCAGACCGGCGCGATCATGCCGAACCACCTCCTTCCCGACCTGGAGGAGGCGATCCCCGAAAACGTGCGCGGTGACTGGCTGCCGCGCTCGATGCACGTCGCTCGCGCCCAGCGCATCGATGTCGAGTGCGTCGTTCGCGGATTCATCAGCGGGTCGGGGTGGAAGGAATATCGCGACAAGGGCACGCTCGCCGGCGAGCCCCTGCAGGAAGGGCTGCGCGATTCATCGCGCCTCCCGTCCCCACGCTTCACACCCGCGATCAAGAAGGACGACGGCCACGACGTCAACATCTCGCGCATCGAGCTGCGGGCGCTCGTCGGTCAGTCGCTTGCCGACCAGCTCGAGTCGGCATCACTGCGACTCTTCGACTACGCAACCGCGCGTTGCGAGGCGGTCGGCATCTACCTCGCCGACACCAAGTTCGAGTTCGGGTTCATCAACGGCACGCTGACGCTCATCGACGAGATCTTCACTCCTGATTCCTCACGCTTCTGGGAGATCTCGCAGTGGCGCGAGGGTGAGCCCGCGGTCTCGTTCGACAAGCAATTCGTGCGCGACTACGTGGAGACCCTGGGCTGGGACAAGACCGATCCCGGTCCCGCGCTTCCCGATGACGTCGTCCGCGGGACCACGCAGCGGTACGTCGAAGCCGCCCGGCGCATCTGCGGCATCGAGATCGCAGGGCTCAACGCCGAATGACCTATGCGGTCGAGGTGATCGTCGCGCTGAAACCCGTGGTCAACGATCCCCAGGGGCTCGTGGTACGCGACGGACTCCACCGCCTTGGATTCCCCGGGGTTCGCTCGGCGCGAGTGGGCAAGTACATCGAACTCGAGGTCGAAGCGGACGACGAAGCGTCGGCTCGGGAGCAGGTCGAGGCGATGTGCGAGCAGCTCCTGCGCAACACCGTCATCGAGGACTCTCGCATCGCTTCGGTTCGCGTGCTCAGCGAGACGGCTCCGTGATGTCGGCTTTGTGGTGGGGTGGGGAGGACATGGGCCGCGGAGGGCACGGGGTCGGAACGCCTTTGGCGTCCCGCCCCTCACTCTCGCCGGGGGGGGTAGCCCCGGCTGCGAGATGGCCCTCCTCCGATCTGACAGTCGCGCCGTGGATCGGGCACTGATGCGGTTCGGCATCGCTGTGTTTCCGGGGACGTGGTCGGATCGTGATTGCCGGCATGCGGTGGAACTGGCAGGACATGAGGCGGTGATGCTGTGGCACAAGGATCGGGATCTTTGCGGCGTTGACTGCGTGATCCTGCCGGGCGGGTTTGCGTACGGGGACTATTTGCGCGCAGGTGCCGTCGCACGATTTGCGCCTCTGATGGAGTCAGTCGGGGAGTTCGCCGATGCCGGAGGGCTCGTCTGGGGGATCTGCAACGGGTTTCAGATTCTGTGCGAGGCACACCTGCTTCCGGGGGCACTGACACGCAACGGCTCGCTGGAGTTTCGGTGCATGCCGACCTGGTTGCGTGTCGAGACCGTTGACTCCGTGTTCACGGCGGGATGTGTTCGAGGGGACGTCCTGCAGATTCCCGTGTCGCACGGTGAGGGGCGGTATGTCGCCGATACAGAGACGCTGGAGATGCTCGAGCGCGAGCAGCGCGTGGCGTTTCGCTATGTTCGGCAGGATGGATCCGCGCTTGGCGACGAGTCGCCGAACGGGTCGATGCATGACATCGCCGGCATCGTCAATGAACGCCGAAACGTGCTGGGGATGATGCCGCACCCGGAGCGGGCGTGTGAACCGCTGCTGGGTTCCTCGGACGGCATGCAGCTGTTCCGCAATGTCGCGAAGCTGATCAGTGGCAACGGTGTCATGCCGGTTGCGGCGGTGTCGTGACCGGTCTGCAGTTCGTGGCTGTGAGTGACGCCGACCTCGCGGAGGTGGCGCTGACGCGCGCCGAGTATCTGCACCTCGCTGAGTCGCTCGGTCGCGACCCGAACCGCCTCGAGCTCGGCATCGTCGGCGCCCTGTGGAGCGAGCACTGCAGCTACAAGACCAGCAAGCCGCTGCTCGGCACGCTGCCGACCAAGGGTCCGCGCGTTCTGCAGGGACCGGGAGAGAATGCCGGCGCCGTGGACATCGGCAACGGGCTTGCCTGCGTGTTCAAGATCGAGTCGCACAATCACCCGAGCGCGATCGAGCCGTACCAGGGGGCCGCGACCGGAGTCGGCGGCATCCTGCGCGACATCTTCACCATGGGGGCACGACCCGTTGCGCTGCTCGATTCACTGCGCTTCGGGCCGCTCGACGAGCCGCATCAGCGCCATCTCTTCGATGGAGTGGTGGCGGGTGTCGGCGGCTACGGCAACTGCATCGGTGTGCCCACCGTGGGTGGCGAGCTGTACTTCGACGAGTCGTACCGCACCAACTGTCTCGTCAACGCGATGTGTGTCGGCATTGTCGAGCGCGGCAAGCTCACGCGCGCGACCGCGAGCGGGCCCGGCAACCTCGTCCTCCTCGTCGGCGCCGACACCGGGCGCGACGGCATTCACGGTGCCAGCTTCGCTTCGGTCGTGCTCGACTCGGAGAGCGCGGCCCGCCGGCCCGCCGTGCAGGTCGGCAATCCCTTTCTCGAGAAATGCCTCATGGAGGCGTGCCTCGAGCTCGCAGGCGATCCACGCGTGATCGCGATGCAGGATCTCGGCGCAGCCGGGCTCTGCGGCAGCACCGCGGAGCTTGCGCACCGCGGCGGTTGCGGGATCGAGGTCGACGTGGCCCGTGCCTCGCGACGCGAGACCGGGATGACCCCGTACGAGGTGATGCTCAGCGAATCGCAGGAGCGGATGCTGATCGTCGCCAGACCCGGCGACGTGCGCTCACTGCAGGAGGTGTTCGAGCGCTGGGACCTGCACTCTGATGTGGTCGCGGTGATCCTTCCCGATCAGCGATTCGTGGTCCGCGACGGTGACGACCGCGTGTGCGACCTCCCGCTCGACCTGCTGGTCGACGGCGCTCCGCCGCGAGAGGCGCCGGGACCTCGTCCCGATCGCCCGGCGCAGGGGGCCGGCTCCGGCGGCAATGTGCCGTCATGGACGCCCGGCGAGACGCTGCTCCACCTCATCGGCAGTCCCAACCTCGGCAGCCGCGTGCCCGTCTTCAGGCGGTACGACCACCAGGTTGGTGACGCGACGGTCATCCTCCCGGGAGGTGACGCGGCCATGGTGCGCGTCGACGGCACGTCGCTGGGTCTTGGACTCGCCACCGACGGCAACTCGAGATACACCGCACTCGATGCGCGGCAGGGGGCGATGATCGCCGTCTGCGAGGCGGCCCGCAACGTCGTCGCCACCGGTGCGACGCCGGTCGCGGTGACCAACTGTCTCAATTTCGCCAACCCCGAGCATGCCGACGTGTGGTGGGATCTGCACGATGCCGTCGACGGGATCGGTGATGCCTGCAGGGCCCTCGAGATTCCCGTTGTGAGCGGCAATGTCAGCCTGTACAACGACACCGGCGGTACCGGGATCGACCCGACCGTGGTGATCGGCATGGTGGGCGTGATCGACGACGTGTCGAAGCGTTGCGGCGCGGGGTTTCGCGACGAGGGCGACCTGGTCGGGCTCGTCGGCCCGGTCGCCGCCGAGCTCGACGGCAGCGAGTACCAGCGGCTCGTCCATGGGGTCAACGCGGGCAGCCCTCCACGCCTCGATATCGACCTCGAGCGGCGGGTGCACAGCTTCATCCTCGAGGCCATCTCTGCGGGCCTGCTGCACTCGGCGCATGACTGCGCGGAGGGTGGAATTGCGATCGCAATGGCCGAGTCATGTCTGCTGGGCGACATAGGCGTCTCGGTGGAGATCGACGAGCTGGGAAGCGGTGAAGGGTTGATTAACGGGGCGGCCGGTATACTCTTCGGTGAGAGTCAATCTCGATTCGTCATCAGCTTCGCCAGGGAGGCACTTGTGCGATTGCACGAGCTGGCAGGGCGACACTCGGTCCCCTTCCGCGGTCTCGGCTCCGTCGGAGGCGAGAGGGTCTGCGTGACCGGGTGCATCGATGTGTCACTCGCCGATGTGCGAGCGGTACACCGAGGAGCTTTGATCGAGCGTGCTTGATCAGGCCGGAATGGACACTTACGACGACGATCACCTTCACGAGGAATGTGGCGTTTTCGGGGTGTTCCACCCGGGCGAGGACGTCGCCAACCTGACGTATTTCGGCCTGTATTCGCTGCAACACCGCGGACAGGAGTCCGCCGGCATCGCGGTCAGCGACGGTCGCGAGATTCGCGTCTGCAAGGAGATGGGCCTCGTCTCGCAGGTGTTCGACCAGGAGACCATCGACGGCCTCAAAGGCAACATCGCCATCGGGCACACGCGCTACAGCACGACGGGCAGCGCGCGGTTGCTCAACGCACAACCGATCTCGGTGCAGCATCCGACGATCGGCCCCGTGGTCATCGCGCACAACGGCAACCTCGTCAATGCCACCAAGCTGCGTGACGAGCTCATCGCCAGGGGATTCGACTTCGAGACCACGAGTGATACCGAAGTGCTCGGCGCGCTCATCTCGCAGACCCGGGCGGACACGCTGGAACAGGCGCTCGCAGAAGCGCTGCCGCGCGTCGAAGGCGCGTACTGCCTCGTGTTCCTCACCAGGGACTCCCTGGTCGCAGCTCGCGATCCGCTCGGCATCCGTCCACTGTGTCTCGGCCGGTTCGGCGATGTCGATGCGCCCGGCGGCACCGGCTACGTGATGGCGAGCGAGACCTGCGCGCTCGATGTCGTCGGCGCCACGTTCATCTGCGAGATCGAGCCGGGCGAGATCGTGACGGTCGACGCATCCGGTATGCGCAGCACCAAGATCCAGCGCACCGCCGCGCACCGCGCGATGTGCTCGTTCGAGTTCATCTACTTCGCGAGACCGGACAGCGTGATGATGGGGAAATCGCTGTACGAGGCTCGGCGCCAGATGGGCCGCGAGCTTGCCCGCGAGGCGCCCGCGGACGCCGACATCGTGATCACGCTCCCCGACAGCGGCACACCGGCGGCGATCGGTTACGCCGAGCAGGCCGGACTGCCCTTCGCGGAAGGCATGATCAAATCGCGCTACATCACGCGCACCTTCATCCAACCGACGCAGCGGCTTCGCGAGGCCGGCATCCGACTGAAGTTCAACCCCATGCGCCATGTGCTCGAGGGCCGGCGCGTTGTTCTGGTTGATGACTCGATCGTGCGCGGCACCACGTCGCGCCGCATCATCGACGAGCTGCGGCGTGCCGGAGCCAGCGAGGTGCACATGCGCATCGCATCGCCGCCGATCGCGTGGCCGTGCTTCATGGGGATCGACATCGCCTCGCGCCGCGAGCTCATCGCGGCGGGTCACACCGAGCGCGAGATCGGTGAGATGCTCGGCGCGGACTCGCTGCGGTATCTCAGCCTCGCCGGTTTGCGCCGAGCCATGGGGCAACCCGACGGCAACGGGTTCTGCTTCGCGTGCTTCACCGGCTCTTACCCGGTGGACGTTCCCGCGCAGCTCGAGATGGACAAACTGGCGCTGGAGATTCCTGTAGCCGTCTCCTCCTGACACGGCGTGACTCAGGACACCGGAGCCGCTGAGCACCTCGCGGAGATCCGCAGGGCGGCAGACCGCATCAACGGCCACGTTCGCAGGACGCCCCTGGTCAGAGCCGATATCTCGGCGGGGTTGATGGTCAAACCCGAGTCGCTGCAGCGCACCGGGTCATTCAAGGCGCGCGGCGCCTTCAACGCGGTCCTGAGCCTCGTCGAGCGGGACCCGGACGTCGCGGGCGTCGTGACCCACAGCTCGGGAAACCACGGTCAGGCCCTGGCGTGCGCGGCCCAGGCCGCCGGGCTGCGCGCGACAATCGTCGTCCCTGAAGGCGTCACGCCGGCGAAGGTCGCGGGCATCCGGTCGTTCGGGGCCACCGTCGTGTCCGACGGCGTCACCTACGACAACCGAGAGCGCGTCGCCGAGGAGATTGCGCGATCCGAGGGGTTGCATCTCATCCACCCGTACGACGACTGGGACGTGGTCCACGGCGCGGGCACCGTCGGGCTCGAGATCCTCGAGGACGTGGCGGCGCCGGGCGCCGTGGTCGTCCCCGTCGGCGGTGGTGGTCAGATCTCCGGGATCGCCCTGGCGCTGTCGGTGCTGTCGCCGGCGACCGCGGTCATCGGGGTCGAGCCCGAGGTGGCTGACGACGCGGCGCGGAGCCTGCACACCGGAACCTTGCAGGCCCTCCCCACCGACCCGGTGACGCTTGCCGAGGGTGTGAAATCGAAGTCCATCGGCGACCGCAATTTCGAGGTGATCGTCACCGACGGCCTCGTTCGCGATGTGGTCACGGTGTCCGAGGAGGAGCTCGTCAGCGCCCTGCGTCTCGCGTGGACGGGACTGAAGCTCGCGGTCGAGCCGACCGGTGCGCTCGCCCTTGCCGCATACCTGACCGGGAGAGTACCGGCCGGAAGCGCGGAGCATCCCACCGTGATCGTTCTCAGCGGCGGCAACTTCGAACCGAGCCAGGTGGCCGCGCTTCTGCGCTGACCCCTGCCTGCGGATGCACTCGCTCGTCGCTACCGCCGGGCGCTACGGCAGCTGGAGCACGGAGAGCACGTTCCCTGCAGGGTCGGTGAACCACGCGACCAGGGGTCCCTCGGTCCTGTGGATCCCGCGTTCGTCCTGGTCGATGCCCTCGTAGCGCTCGAACGTGACTCCCTTCGCGGTCAACTCGTCGACAGCCTTGTTGATGTCGTCCACCGGAAAGTTCAGGATCGTATAGGTGGCGGGGGTGAAGTCCGGCTTGAAGTAGATCAACGTGTCCCGGTCACCGGCCAGGTGCAGCGTCAGGAGACCGTCCCGCTCTGAAGTCCTCAGTCCAAGCATGTCCTCATAGAATGCGCGTGCTGCGCGCAGATCGTTCACGGCAAATCCACTGAACGCCTTGCTGTCTGTGAGCGTCACCGTATGTGTCTCCTTGTGTCCCGCTCACTTGGGTTCCTGAACCGGTGGTACGGCAACCTTTCGCGGCATTGGGATGCTCCCAGTATGCTGCGAGTGGACGCCTTGCATGAAGTCGCACCCGGGGGTCATCCTCTCCTGAGCAAATGACCACTTCCATCGACACGACGCCCGCGATGCCGGACGCCTCGGATCCGCATGCGTCCGCGCGATTCGACACCAAGGTCGCCATATTGCTCCGTGACGACCTCGCAGTCTGGCAGCAACTGAACGTTGCGGCGTTCCCCGTGAGTGGCATCGTCGGGGCGGTGGACGGAATCATCGGGAAGCCCTACGAAGATGCGGACGGCACCGCCTACCTTGCCATGTGCCGGCAGCCGATCACCGTCCTCGAGGGCGACTCGGCAGTGCTCGCGTCCTCGTTGCGCAGGGCACTTGACCGAGCGCTCCGCGTCGCCGTCTACACCGAGGAGATGTTTGTCACCGGCCACGATGACGACAACAGGGCTGCGGTCAACGCCGTGCCGCGCGAGCGACTCAACCTTGTCGGCATCGGCGTCCACGGCGGCAGGGGCGCCGTCGACAAGGCGTTGAAGAGCGCGCGGCTGCATCGTTGACCTGTTCCGATGGCCTCTGCTGACCGGCGCCCCGGCTGCATGGTCGCTATGTGCCGGTCGCGATCGGAAGACTCGCGAAGACGTCGCGGGCATACACATAGACACGGAGCAGGCCGACGGTGCGCACCGACTCGGGCGCCGGCAACCGCAGGAGGTTGGCGACGCTGACGCAGAGACTGTCGTTCGTGCAGGGGCTCGCCTGGGCGATCACGAAGACGGGCCCCGGCTCCGGCTGATACCAGGCGGGCGCGGCGAACTCATAGTGGCAGAGGCCCGATGCGCACTGCTGCAGCGGGAGCGCGGTGATGCCGTCGCCCGTGTGCCAGCCCACTGCGAACGACTCCCAGTACCCCCCGTACCCGCGCGTGACGCCGAGTTGCTGCAGGGTTGTGGTGAGCTGTCCGGCGTCGACGTAGTCGGGACCGTTGAAGAGTGCGGCGGGCGCCGTCGCGATGCCCACGGTGCTCACCACGGCGAGAGTTGCGACGCTCGCAACCAGGAGCGTGCGTCGACGGGTTCCCGTCCACACCAGCCCCAGCGGTAGCAGCGCGGCGGTCGCGAACCACAGGCCGTCGACGTAATGTCCCTGGTAGTCGACCGGATTGTATTGGCGGGCAAGACCCGAAAGGCAGAAGCCCGCGATCAATCCGGCGCACGACAGCAACCAGAACCACACGTACAGGTCGCGTCCTTGAACGCGCTCGACGGCGTGACTCCTCAGGACGCGAATCGCCATGTAGACCACGGCGAGAAAGGACGCGAATCCCAGGATCACGAGTATTCCGGGGACCACGTTGCTGTACCAGGCTCCGCTGATCATCTGCCCCAGGGTTGTGGCGATGGTGCGCAGTCCGGACGAGATGCCCTTCACCGACAGGGCAATGCCGACGTTCCCTCGCTCCACGATTCCCGAGACGCTCGACAGGACGTCGACCACAACGGCTGACAGGATCGCGGCACAGGCTGTGAGCGCAAGCGGCAGCCGGCGCGACGTATCGCGATGCCACAGCACCGCAGCGCAGATGATCCAGGGGAGAACGGCGCCCGCGATCGCGAGCGAGTCCGAGACGACGCACACCCCGGCGAGCGCACCGGCGAGCACCGCGAACGTCACCGCGTGGCCGCGAGCGGGGCGGGACAGCGCGACGAGCTGCCACGCGGCGATCGCGCAGAGCAGCAGCGTGCTCTCGTGCGCGATCGGCGTGAGCATCTCCCACGCCACGACCGGTGGGGCGGCAACCGCGAGCACCGCGACCGCCACCGCTCCTGCGCCTCCGATGACCTGATGCGCGGTTCGAACCATCAGTCCGATCGCGAGCGCGACCATCAGCGCGCCGAAAGCCATCCCGACGATGTCACTCCGAGTGACCTGATCCAGCAGGCCGACGGCCCAGAGCGGGCCGATGCCGGTCTGCGAGGGCACCGCGAGACCCTGACCGTAGCCGCCGTGGAATACCGCGTCACTGAGCCGGAGTGCCTCGGGGAAATCGCCGTACCAGTAGAAGGACGGGAGGTTACCGGCGAGCCGCAACACGAGCACAACGAGATATGACAAACCGGCGGCGAGCGGAACGACCGCTCGGAGGTCGAGCCACCAGTGCCGATGGAATGCGTGAGCGTCGTCCGCGGCGCGGCTCCCGACCCGCCACTCGCGGAGGGCCGCGATCATCGACCGATCGTACGACCGGCCGCGCGGAGCACACGCACGGATTGGTTACGGGGTGATCGCCAGCCCGCTCGAAGCCTGGAGTGCAGGGAGCACGACAGTGGTCCCGTAGAACCCGTCGACTGTCGTGACCGCAATCTGGCCGGCCGCGTCGACCGTGCCGGGGATCCGGATGATGCTGGTGGTGGGCGCGGCGTCGGTGGTGCAAGAGGTGCCGCCGGGCGGCGCGCCGTTGCTCAAGGTGATGGAGAGGGCGTTTCTGCCAATCGCGTCCAGTCGGGTCGGCATCCTCGGACATCCGGAACTGCCCCAGGTCACCACGTCCAAGTATCGGCCGTCACGTCGGCCCGATCAAGCGGCACGGCCCGCGAACGCACCGGGTGCTACACCCGGCCGATGAGGAGCTTGCGCGTGTGGCCGGCCGAGGCAAGCGCGGCAAGGAACCGCCGCACGGTGCCGGCGGGGGCACGCTGATGCGCGGTGCAGCGAAGCCAGATCTCGCGGTCCTGTGCCACTGCCGCCACGGGCTCTCCGCAGTCGCAGAAGGGAGTCTCTCGCTCGGCGCGCTCGATGAGCGCCACAATGCGGGTGTCGTCTTTCGTTGTCATTCTTGATCTCCAAACATCGATACGATGCGTTCCGTATCATAGCACCAGTGCCAGAAAACTCCCCGATCACCGCGCCGTCAGGGCGCGTCCAGGCCAGCTCCGTCCCGGCGCGTGGCGGCCGGCCACGAAGTGAGCGCGCCCATCAGGCGATCCTCGACGCCGCACGCCGGCTGCTGATCGAGAAGGGCTTCGCAGCCATGCGCCTCGAGCACGTCGCCGCCCGCGCCGGGGTGGGCAAGGCGACGATCTACCGTCGCTGGCCATCCAAGGAGGCACTCGCCCAGGATCTGCTCTCCCACCTCGCCTCGCCGCACATCGCCGTGGCGGAGACGGGGAACACGCGCGACGAGCTGCTCGCCGCGGTCACCAACCCCATGCGCGCCGTCGTCGAGACGGACTTCGGGCCGGTCATCAGGGCGTTGCTGTCGGAGATCGCGAGCGACCCGTCGATCGGTGACCCATTCCGGGCGACCATCGTCGAGGCGCGTCGCGCCGAGGTCACCCGGGTGATCGAGCGGGGGATCGCCCGCGGCGATCTGCGCCCGGATGCCGATCCGGAGGTGGCCACCGAACTCCTCGTCGGACCGGTCTATTTCCGGCTAATGTTCGGGGGCGTCCTCGACGCCGCGTTCGCCGAGCGTGTCGTCGACAGCGTGATGCGCGGCTACAGCGTCTGAGGGGCCCGCCGGCGATGCGAATCGGCGGCCTCAAAGCGGGTGCTCCATCTCGGCAACCGACAGCCAGCGCGCTCCGATAAACGCCCCGTAGACATCGATCGCAGCAAACGCTATCCTACGAATCCGGGGATGTTTGGGGGAATGGGGAATGAAGGTACTGCTCTCGCCGGCAGAACAGCATCGCGCCCGTCAGTGGCTTGCCGACGTGCATGAGGATCTCGATCTCATCCGCTACCCGACCCGCGTGCAGCTCCTGCGCGCCGTCGATGAGGCGGCGCGCCGGGCGGACAGCCTTGCCCGCCTGGAACACGCCCTCCGGTGCATGCCGCTGCGGTGACGTCGGTCTACCGGAAGCCGATCCCCGCCAGCGCGGCCGACCCCGGGCAGAGCTTCTCGTAGGGCACCTGCGTGAGCGGGCCGTCGATGGTGTTGCCGAGCTCGTGCAGGTCCGACGACTGCTCGTCGATGTAGAGCACGCCGGTCACGATCTCACCCCGTCCACGCGCCGATATCAGGTGCTCCATCACCGCCATCCGGTCGGTCGGGTCGTAACCTTCCGGAACGCTGCGGAAGCGCAGAGCGGCGCCGTCGTGCATCGGGATGCTCACCACGCCGTCGACCGGAATCGTTGCCGAGATCTCCTCGGCGGGCGGGACGAAGTCGGTCACGGTCACCTGCACATCGTGCTGACGCGTGAACAGGTAGCTCTTGGTCGAGCCCTCATGATCGTTGAACGTCACGCAGGGTGAGATGACATCGATGATCGCGAGTCCGCGATGCGCCATGGCCGCGCGGAAGATCGGCACCAGCTGGCGCTTGTCGCCCGAGAAGCCGCGCGCGAGGAAGGTGGCTCCCACCGACAGCCCCAGGAAGATCGGATCGATCGGCTGGAGATGATTCGCCTCGCCGCGTTTGGTGGTCGACCCGACGTCGGCCGACGCCGAGAACTGGCCCTTGGTGAGCCCGTACACCCCGTTGTTCTCGATGACGTAGACCATTCGCACGTTGCGCCGCACCAGGTGCGCGAGGTGACCGAGTCCGATCGACAGCGAATCACCGTCACCGGAGATGCCGATGCAGAGCAGGTCGCGGTTCGCGGCGCTCGCGCCGGTGGCGATGGGTGGCATGCGGCCGTGACAGCCGTTGAACCCGTGGGCGCCGCGCGCGAAATAGGCGGCCGTCTTCGCCGAGCATCCGATGCCGCTCAGCTTGGCGATCATGTGCGGCGGCGTGTCGCTCTCCCACAGCGCGTGAGTGATCGCGGCGGTGACCGAGTCGTGGCCGCAGCCCGCGCACAGCGTGGACATCCCGCCCTCGTAGTCGCGGATGGTCAGACCCAGCCCGTTGCGTTCCAGCCCCGGGTGGGTCACCAGCGGTTTGACGATCGATGGCATGGGTCAGGCCTCCAGTGCCTTCATGACGCCGTCGACGACGTCCTCGGCACTCAACGGGTAGCCGCCATAGGCGAGCACCGAACGGAGCTTCTCCTTGGGAACCGGCGTCTCGAGGGTGAGCAGCGTCCGCAGCTGGCCGTCGCGGTTCTGCTCGACCACCACGATGGTCTCGTGTGCCTCGAGAAACGCTCGCACCGCGGCGCCGAACGGGAAGCCACGGATGCGCATGTAGTCCGCGGGGACATCGCGGGTCGCGAGCAGCTCGATGCCCTCGAGGACCGCGAGCTCGCAACTGCCCAGGGTGACGATGCCGAGCGGCGCATGCGCGTGGTCGGCGACCAGGGGCGCTGGAATGTGCTCGGCGACGGCCGAGTGCTTGCGCGCGAGGCGGTCGAGCACCGCCTGGTATTCCTCGGGATACTCGGTGTACGCCCCCTCGATGGTGTGGCCGGATCCACGCGTGAAATAGGCACCGAGCTCGCTCACGCCCGGAAGCGTGCGCGCCGCGATCGACTCGGCGTCGACCGGCTCGTAGCGGTGGTACACCTCGAGCTCGCGAAGCTCCTCTGCGCCCAGAATGCGGCCGCGGTCGGGCACGTAGGAGTCGTCCCACTTCAGCGCAGGGCTCACCCAGTCGTTCATGCCGATGTCGAGGTCGGAGAGCACGAACACCGGGGTCTGGAAGCGCTCCGCGAGATCGAACGCATTCGCCGCCATCGAGAAGCACTCGGCGGGATGAGCCGGGAACAGCAGCACGTGCTTCGTGTCGCCGTGCGACGCGTACGCGCAGGTGAGGATGTCCGCCTGCTGCACGCGAGTCGGCATCCCCGTGGACGGGCCGACCCGTTGCACGTCGAACACCACCGCCGGGATCTCCGCGTAGTACCCCATGCCGAGCAGCTCCTGCATCAATGAGATGCCCGGCCCCGAGGTCGATGTGAACGCGCGGGCTCCCGCCCATGACGCGCCGAGCACCATGCCGATCGCGGCCAGCTCGTCCTCCGCCTGCAGGACCAGGTAGTTGTTGCGCCCGGTCTCGGGGTCGCGCCGGAACTTGGCGCAGTATTTGGCGAATGCGTCCATGAGTGACGTCGACGGGGTGATCGGGTACCACGCCGCCACGGTGGCACCGGCGTAGACGCAGCCGAGCGCGGCGGCGGTGTTGCCGTCGATGAGGATCGAACCTCGGGTCGCATCCATTGCCTCCACGCGGCAGGGCAACGGGTGGTCGAAATGCGAGGTCGCAAAATCGTGGCCGAGCCGGAGCGCGCGCTGATTGGACTCGCGCAGCCGATCCTTGCCGGCGAACTGCTCGGTGAGCAGCTGCGCGATCACGTCCATGTCGATGCCGAGCATGGCCACGAGCGCTCCCGCGCACGCGATGTTCTTCATGAGGATGCGCTCGCGCGGTCCGCGGAATTCGTCATTGCACATCTCGGCGAGCGGGACGCCGAGATAGGTCACATCCTCGCGGATGAGCTCGCGATCGAGCGGCCACGACGAGTCGTACATCGTGAAGCCGCCCCCCGCCACCTCGGCGACGTCGCGAGTGTAGGTCTGTCCGTTCATCGCGACCATGAGGTCGTACTCGCGGGCGCGGGCGACGTGACCGTCCTTGTTGACGCGGATCTCGTACCACGTGGGCAGCCCCTGGATGTTCGACGGGAAGAGGTTCTTGCCCGAAACCGGAACGCCCATCCGGAAGATGGCGCGCATCAGGAGGTTGTTGGCGCTCGACGACCCGGTGCCGTTGACGTTGGCGAGCTTCACGGCGAAGTCGTTCACCTTGGAGCGGGGTTGGACGAAACGCTGCTCAGCCATGATCAGGTCGCCACCGGCATCGGAGTCGTCACCGCGAGCGGGATGAGCAGCTCGAATCGCTGCATGTCCCATGCGGCGGTCGGGCAGCGTTCGGCGCAGAGGCCGCAATGGACGCAGAGATCCTCGTCCTTGACCATGACCCGGCCCGTCTGCGGCAGCGCTGCAGAGACGTACAGCGCCTGGTCGAGGTTCTTCGCCGGCGCCGACAGCCTTGTGCGGAGATCGGCCTCCTCACCGTTCTCGGTGATGGTCAGGCACTGCACCGGGCAGATGTCGATGCACGCGTCGCACTCGATGCAGAGGGGCGCCTGGAAGACCGTCTGGATGTCGCAGTTGAGGCAGCGCTGCACCTCGCGCGCCGTCTGCTCCGCGGAGAACCCCAGCTCCACCTCGGTGCCGATGCTCTGGAACCGGCGGGTCAGCTCGACGTGCTGCATCCGCTGGCGCGCCGAGGGGTTGTAGTCGTTGTTGTAGCTCCACTCGGTGAGGCCCATCTTCTGGCTGACCAGGTTGGCGCCCTGGGGCGGCCGGGACGTCACCGGGATGCCCTCGCAGTGGTTGTGAATCGAGATCGCCGCCTGATGGCCGTGTTCGACCGCCCAGATGATGTTCTTCGGCCCCATCGCGGAGTCGCCTCCGAAGAAGACGCCCGGCAGCGAGGACTGAAAGGTGACCGGGTCGACCACCGGCATGTCCCAGTCGCCGACCTCGAGGCCGAGGTCGCGCTCGATCCAGGGAAACGCGTTCTCCTGGCCGATCGCGAGGATGACGTCGTCGCAGGGGATCACGACCGTGTCGACGACCGTCGAGTGACGCGCCTGCTCGTCCCAGACCAGCCGCTGGAACTCCATCCCCACGAGCTTGCCGTCCTCGATGACGAACCGGGTGGGGGCGTGGTTGACGATGATCTCGACACCCTCCTCCTCGGCATCCTCGAGCTCCCACGACGACGCTTTGAAGAACGACCGAGGGCGGCGCGCCATCACCTTGATGTCGCTGCCGCCGAGGCGGAGGGACGAGCGGCAGCAGTCCATCGCCGTGTTGCCGACACCGATGATCAGCACGCGCTCGCCGATCGTGTCGATGTGGCCGAAGGCGACCGACTCGAGCCAGTCGATGCCGATGTGGATCCGATCGCTCTCATGGCGTCCGGGGACGTCCAGGTCCTTGCCACGCGGCGCCCCGGTGCCGATGAAGACGGCGTCGTAGTCCTGTTCGAGCAGCGAGCGAAGGCTCGAGACCGGGGTGTTGAGGCGCAGGTCGACCCCCATGTCGACGATGGTCGCGATCTCCTCGTCGAGCACCTCGGCGGGCAGCCGGAACGCCGGGATGTTGGTGCGCATCAGGCCGCCGGCCAGGTCGTGCTGCTCGAGGATCACGATCTCGTACCCGAGTGGCATGAGGTCGTTGGCCACGGTGAGCGAGGCGGGTCCGGCGCCGATGCAGACGACGCGGCGTCCGGTCTTGGCCGCGGGGATGACCGGAAGGCGATCGGCGATGTCGCCGCGGAGATCTGAGGCGACGCGCTTGAGCCGGCAGATCGCCACCGGGGCGCCGTCGAGCCTGCTCCGCCGGCAGGCGGGCTCGCAGGGGCGGTCGCAGGTGCGCCCGAGGATCCCGGGGAACACGTTGGACTCGCGGTTGGACATGTACGCGTCCGTGTACCGACCCTGAGCGATCAGACGGATGTACTCGGGGACGTTGGTGTGGGCCGGGCAGGCCCACTGGCAGTCCACGACCCGGTGGAAGTAGCTCGGGTCCGAGGTATCGGTGGGGTTCACGAGTTGGGTATGGATTCCTGGACTTGGGACCGTGTTGCCTACATGGTGACACCGCTGCGCCGACCTGCGATGTTCGTCGCCATTCCGCGTCTCCTGTGAGGCCGCCGATACACTCTGTCTCAGATGGGTGATCTTCGCTACGCGGACGCCGGCGTCGACATTGATGAGGGCAACCGCGCCGTCAGCCTGATCCGGCGCACCATCGCCTCCACCCATACCGCTCAGGTCCTCGGTGGGATTGGCGCGTTCAGCGGCCTGTTCGCGCTCGAGCCCGGGTCACCGAACGGACGGGTCCTCGCCTCGAGCACCGACTCGGTCGGCACCAAGGTCAAGGTCGCGATCGCCACCGGGCGTCACCGCGGCATCGGCATGGACCTCGTCAACCACTGTGTCAACGACATCCTCTGCTGCGGCGCGGAGCCGCTGTTCTTCCTCGACTACTACGCCACCGGCAAGCTGGTGCCCGAACAGCTCGCCGAGTTGATCGAGGGTATTGCCGAGGCCTGCAGGGCCACCGGGTGCGCGCTGATCGGCGGCGAGACCGCCGAGATGCCGGGCGTGTACGCCCTCGGTGACTACGACATCGCCGGCTTCATCGTCGGGTCGGTCGAGGCGTCGGCGATCATCGACGGCAGCCGGGTCCAGGCGGGCGACGTGCTGCTCGCGCTGCCGAGCAGCGGGCTGCACACCAATGGGTACTCGCTGGTGCGCCACATCGTCGCCGAGCACGAGCTGCAGTGGTCCGACGTGCTCCCGGGCACCGACGCGCCGCTCGTCGATCTCCTCCTCGAGCCGCACCGCTGCTATCTCCACGCGATCCGCGAGCTGCGAACCCATACCGAAGTGCGCGCGATGGCGCACATCACCGGTGGCGGGGTGGTCGACAACGTGCCCCGGGTCCTCCCGGAAGGCCTTGCCGCGACCGTCGATCGCGCCACGTGGACGGTTCCGCCGGTGTTCACCGCCATCCAGCGCGCCGGGAGCGTTCATCTCGAGGAGATGTGGCGCACCTTCAACATGGGCGTGGGCATGGTGGTCATCGTTCCCCCGGACGTCCCCACGATCGCCTCGGCTGCCGGCATCCCGGTGTGGCGCATCGGCGAGGTCGTCCCCCAGTCCGGGACACGGCGGGTCATCCTCCGGTGAGTGAACGTACCCCCGTCGGGGTGCTGGTGTCCGGGGCGGGGACCAACCTCGATGCGCTCCTCCACGCCTGCAGGGACCCCGACTTTCCGGCGCGGGTCTCGCTGGTGGTCTCGAACCGCCGCAGCGCGCACGCGCTCGACGTGGCCCTCGGCTGGGGCGTGCCCGCAGTCGCGCTGCCGCAGTCGGACTTCGGTGGTGACCCGGCTGCGCGTGACCGGGAGATCCGGGCGCGCTTCGAAGAGGCCGGAGTGCGCCTCGTGGTCTGTGCGGGCTACGACCGCATTCTCAGCGAGGCGTTTCTCGACGCCTACCCGGACGCGATCCTCAACGTGCACCCGTCGCTGCTGCCCGCCTTCGCCGGTGGCATGGATGCGATCGAGCGCGCCCTGGCGCGCGGCGTCCGAGTGACCGGGTGCACCGTGCAGCTGCTCGAGCGCGGCGAGGCCGACGGCGGTCCCATCGTCCTGCAGGCGGCCGTTCCGGTTGAGATGGACGACGATGCCCAGACGCTGCGCCGCAGGATCCACGAGCGCGAATGGGAGCTGCTGCCGAAGGCCGTGGCCCTCTGGTGCACGGACCGGCTCAAGCGCGAGGGCCACCGCATTCGGGTGCTTCCCGCTCCCGCGACGGCGCCGGTGTGAGCAGGCGGGCGCTCCTCTCGGTGAGCGACAAGACCGACCTGGTCGAGTTCGCGCGCGGGCTCATCGAGCACGGATACGACCTGGTCGCAACCAGCAGCACGAGCCGCGCGCTGGTTGACGCCGGCGTGGAGGTGCAGTCGGTCGCCGACGTGACCGGGTTCCCCGAGATGCTCGACGGTCGCGTCCGGACGCTCCACCCGGCGATCCACGCGGGCATCCTCGCCCGCCGCGACAACCCCGAGCACATGCGCCAGCTCGCCGAGAGCAGGTTCGAGCCGATCGACCTCGTCGTCTCCTCGCTGTATCCCTTCGCGGACACGCTCGCGAGCGGCGCGGACGGCGAGACCATCGTCGAGAACATCGACATCGGCGGTCCGACCCTCATCCGAGCGGCGGCGAAGAACCGCGATTCGGTGGCGGTGCTCGTCTCCCCGGCTCAGTACGAGGCGGTGCTGAGCGAGCTGCGCGAGCACCGGGCGGTGACGCTCGCGACCCGCCACCGTCTGGCTGCGGAAGCCTTCGCGCACGTGGCGGCATACGACACCCAGGTCGCCGCCTGGCTGCGCTCCGGTGAGGCGGATGCGACGCTGCCCGCGGAGCTGACCGTGGGCGGGCCACGGCTGCACGAGCTCCGCTACGGCGAGAATCCGCACCAGCGCGGCGCCCTCTACGCAGTCCCGGGACCGCCTGGCGGCATGGCTCATGCCCGCCAGATCCAGGGGACGGCGCTGTCCTTCACCAACTGGCTCGATGTCGACGCGGCGCGCGCGCTCGCGGCCGAGTTCGACGAGCCCGCCGCCTGCGTGATCAAGCACACCAACCCCTGCGGCTTCGCCGTCGGCGATACCACCGTCAGCGCCTACCGCCGCGCGTACGAGTGCGATCCACGCTCCGCCTACGGCGGCATCGTCGGGATCAACCGTCCGGTCGATCTCGCCACCGCAACGGCGCTCACCGAGACCTTCCTCGAAGCCGTCGTGTGTCCGGCGGTCGACGAGGATGCCGCCGCGCACCTTGCGACCAAGCCACGGATCCGGGTCCTGATCGTTGACCGGCCGTCGCGCACCGAGGCGCTCGACGTCCGCAGCATCGACGGTGGGCTGCTCGTCCAGACGCGCGACCGGGTCATCACCGACCGCTCGACCATGACCGTCGCGAGCCGGCGCCGGCCCGATGACGCCGAATGGCGGGATCTGCTGATCGCGTGGCGGGTCTGCAGGCACGTGAAGTCCAACGCCGTGGTCGTCGTCCGGGATGGGATGGCCGTCGGCGTCGGTGCCGGTCAGATGTCCCGCGTCGAGTCCGCCGAGCTTGCCGTGGCCCGGGCGGGTGATCGCTCGGCCGGCGCCGTCTCAGCCTCGGACGCGTTCTTCCCGATGCCGGACGGTCTCGAGACCCTCGGCAAGGCAGGAGTCCGCTCGGTCATCCACCCGGGTGGGAGCAAGAACGACTCCAAGGTCACCGAGGCCGCCGACGCCCTGGGCATGGCGGTCGTCCTCGCAGGCGAGCGCCACTTCCGCCACTGACCCGAGGTCAGCGCCCGTTGCGCCGTCCGTTCCGGTCGTGCTTGGCCTGGTCCTCGATGCAGTACCTGGCGGTCGGGATCGCCTCCAACCGAGCCTCGCTGATCGGGTTGCCGCACGCCTCGCAGTTCCCGTAGGAGCCGGTGTCGACGCGCTTGACCGCCTCCTCGAGCTCGACCAGCTCCAGCTCGGCGTGCTGCAGGACGCTGTGGTCGATCTCGAGTCCGATCGTCTCGCTGGCGAGCTCCGCAGGGTGCTGCTCGGCAGACGAGAGTTCGCGCTCGGTCGCCTCCTGGGCGTCCGCGGTCAGCCGGTTCGCCGCGCTCCGGAGCTCTTCGATCCGGGATCGCTCGGTCAGCAGCCGGGCGCGGGCTTCGTCGACGTTCATTGCGGTGGGTCAACCCCCATGTCTGCTCAGCGCGGTCTCGCCAGGTGCGACGTGCCCGCGATGTGATCATGTTGATGATCCATCGCAGCTCGTTCCACTCTCGGCCCGCAGGTACCCACCCATTCTCACGAATGGGCACCGGTTAAGCAATGGGGCTATGTGACAGGAGGGGCGAGCCAGAGCACCGCGAGCGGCGGCAGCGTCACCGAGGCCGAGTACGAGAAGGCGTGCATCGGCCTCGCCTCGGCCTCCACCGCCCCCAAGTTGCCGACGCCGCTCCCGCCGTAGTGCGTGGAGTCGGTGTTGAGCACCTCGGTCCAGTGTCCGGGCAGGGGCAGGCCCACCCTGAACTCGTAGCGGACCACGGGTGCGAAGTTGGCGATGCAGGCCACTCCGGGATGCCCGTGAGCGTCGCGACGGACGAAGCTGAGGACGTTCTGATCCGCGTTGCCCGCGTCGATCCACTGGAACCCGTTCGGGCTCTCGTCGAGCTCCCAGAGCGCCGGAGATGACGCGTAGAGCGCGCCGAGATCGGCCATCAGGTGGTTCACCCCCGCATGCGCCGGGTCCTCGAGCAGTCGCCAGTCGAGCTCGGACTCATGGGCCCATTCGCGCTCGTCCGCGAGCTCGCCACCCATGAAGAGGAGCTTCTTTCCGGGGTGCGCCCACATCCACCCGAAGAGCGCGCGAAGGTTGGCGAACCGCTTCCAGGGGTCGCCCGACATCTTGCCGAGCAGCGAGCCTTTGAGGTGCACCACCTCGTCGTGCGAGAGCGGAAGGATGTATCGCTCCGACCACGCGTACATGAGGCCGAAGGTCATCAGGTGATGCGCGTACCGGCGATACACGGGATCCTTGTGCAGGTAGTCGAGGGTGTCGTGCATCCAGCCCATGTTCCATTTGAAGTCGAAGCCGAGCCCGCCGCTCGCGGTGGACCGGGTGACTCCGGGCCATGTCGTCGACTCCTCGGCGATGGTGAGCACGCCCGACCTGCGCGCGTGCAGGGAATCGTTGACCTCGCGGAGCAGCGCGATCGCCTCGAGATTCTCCTTGCCACCGTTGATGTTCGGGACCCATGCGCCGGGCTGGCGCGAGTAGTCGAGGTAGAGCATCGAGGCGACGGCGTCGACGCGCAGCCCGTCGATATGGAATTCCTCCGCCCAGTAGTGGGCGTTGGCGACGAGGAAGTTGCGCACCTGGTTGCGCCCGTAGTTGAAGACGTAGGTCCCCCAGTCGGGATGCTCCCCGCGGCGAGGATCGCCGTGCTCGTAGAGGGGCGTGCCGTCGAACCTTGCCAGAGCCCAGCCGTCGCGCGGGAAGTGGGCGGGCACCCAGTCGAGGATGACGCCGATGCCGTTGCGGTGCATGACCCCCACGAAGTGGCGGAAGTCGTCGGGCGTGCCGTGGCGTGCCGTCGGCGCGTAGTAGCCGGTGACCTGGTAGCCCCATGAGCCGCCGAAGGGATGCTCCATGATCGGCAGCAACTCGATATGCGTGAAGCCCATCGCCAGGCAGTGCGCGGCGAGCGGCTCGGCGATCTCGCGGTAGCTGAGCACCCGACCGTCCGGGCTCCGTCGCCACGATCCGAGATGGACCTCGTACGCGGCGAACGGCGCCTGGTTCAGGGCGGTCCGCGCCCGCCGGCGCATCCATGGACCGTCGCGCCAGCGATAGCGACTCTGGTCGACGATGCTGGCGGTGCCGGGTGGGTGGTCCGACGCCCTGGCGAGGGGATCCGCCTTGAAGATGCGCATCCCGTCGCCACGAGTGACCAGGAACTTGTAGCGCACGCCCGCGCCGACCCCGGGGCAGAAGAGCTCCCAAACACCCGAGCCCCCGAGCGTTCGCATGGGCCAGGTGCGCGCATCCCAGAAGTTGGCGTCGCTGACCACGCTCACGCCGAGCGCATTCGGCGCCCAGACGCTGAACGCCGTGCCGGCGACACCCTCGTGCTCGGTGACGCGGGCGCCGAGCACGTGCCAGAGCTGCGCGTGGGTCCCCTCGCCGATGAGGTGGAGATCGAGCTCACCGAGTGTGGGCGAGAACCGGTACGGGTCCTCCTGCTCCCACTCGCGATCGTCGTTGCGGAACCGCAGCCGGTAGCCGGGATCGCCCGCCGGAACGGCGGCCTCGAACAGTCCCGCGGCGTTGAGCCGGCGCATCGGTGTGACGCCGTCCGGGCGCGCCACGTTGGCCGTGGTCGCGTCGGGATGGAAGGCGCGGATTCGCATCGTGCCGCCCGTGGTGCGCGGGCCCAGCAGCTCGTGGGGATCACGCAGCCGCCCGGCGAGCATCTGCTCCAGCGCCGCTTCGAGCTCGGAAGGGCTGGGATCGCTGATGGTCACGAGTTGACGCCGCGGAGCAGGAAACGCAGCGGGATCGGCACCCAGCTCGGCCGGTGCCCCAGTTCGTAGCCGACCTCGTAGACGGCCTTCTGCACCTCGAACGCGCGTCGGAGCACCAGCGACGGGCCCGGTCCGGGGAGCACCGGCGCGGAGCCGATGGTCTCGAGGTACGCGCTCCAGAAGGCGTCGCGGTTGGCGTCGGCCCAGGCCTCCCCGTAGCCACGAAGCAGGTCGGCTTCAGCGCTGTCGAGCGGGGTGCGCTCGACGATGGCTGCTGCGGCCGCATAGTCGAACGAGCGCAGCATGGCGGCGACGTCGCGAAGCGGTGAGCTGAGCTCGCGCCGCTCGGCGGGCGTCCGGTCCGGCTCGCCTTCGAAGTCGAGGATCACCCAGCCGGTGTCGATACGCAGCAGCTGACCGAGGTGCAGGTCGCCATGGATGCGGGTGAGCAGGCCTCCCGGCGAGATCCCGCGGATCTGGTCGAACCGACTGACCACCGCGTCGCGCACGTCGCGAACCGGGTCGAGGGATGGTTCGTCGCGGGCGAGGAGCTGTTCGAGCTCTCGGGTCATCGAGTTCGCCCAGGCGTTGAGGGAAGCCTCGGTGAGTGGGGCTGTCGCAATGTCGGTCCCGGGTGCGCCGGCGGCAAGCGCGAGATGCATCTCCGCAATCACCTTGCCGAGTCGCATCGACTCGGAGAGGAACGCGGCATCCTGGTCGTCGACGAGCGCGCGTCGCTCCGCCGGATCGCCGGGGCCGGCCGACTCGGCGTTGGCGTAGAGATCGCGAAGCGACGTGAGCGCCAGCGCCCAGCCCTCGGTGCTGTTGTGGAGGAAGCGCTGTACGAGGACGAGCGGCGAGGGGGGCTCATCGCCGGACTCCCACAGGACACGTCCAAGCATCGGTGCAAGGTGCGTGAAGCCCGCGGCATCGAGCGCGTCGGACATCTCGAGCTCCTGCGACGGTCCGGTCTCGACGCGACGCAGATGCTTGAGGAAGAGCGCGTCGCCCACCTCCATCGAGGTATTGCTCTGCTCGACCCTGAGATGACGGACCGAGGACAGGCTCCCGGTGCCAAGCGCCTCGGGGTCCGAGCAAGAGCACCGCAGCCTGCCGTTGGATGTCTCGACCACGCGCTGATCGCGGATGGCGTCGAGCAGCCATTCGATGTATGCCGGGTCGCCGACCGCGTCGTAGAGAGCGACGGGATCCGGCGCCTCGGGCCACGGGATCATGAATCCCGGCGCTCGCTCGATGAGTGGATCACCAACCGGGCGGACGCCGAGTGGGAGCGCGTATCGCATGGTCCCGCCGTCGGCGAAGCTGACCGCAGCGAGCGTGTGCAGCAGGACCGGCGACCCGTCGCTGATCACCGCCGCGTCGACGATCCTCGTCGAGGAGATGGTGCGACCCTGCGCGCCCCCCCATCGCTGCCGGGCGATGTAGGCGCCGAGTGCGCGCTCGCACCCGTCGAGCCGATGGTCACGAAGGATGTCGGTCACAGTGCGGTTCGCGGCGCTCATGCCGGCGGTGGCTCCAGCGTGAACCAGTAGAAGCCGTGAGGCCCCATGGTCAGCAGGTAGGGCAGCTCGCCGATCCGCGGGAAGTGCACCCGCCCGAGCATCTCGACCGGCGCCAACCCCGCGTACTTGCGGAGGTCCAACTCGACCGGTTGCGCGAATCGCGAGAGGTTGTTGACGCAGAGCACGGTCTGCCCGTCGATGCCGCGCAGGAACGCGAACACTGAGGGGTTGGCGGCGTCGAGTGCCTCGAACGTCCCTTCGCCGAACACCGGAAAGCGCTTGCGGACCGCGATGAACCGGCGCAGCCAGTGCAGCATCGACGACTCGTTGCGGCGCTGTGCGCTGACGTTGCAGGCCTGGTATCCATACACGGGGTCCATGAGCGGGGGCAGGTACAGCTGGGCGAAATCGGCCTGGCTGAAGCCGCCGTTGCTGTCCGCGGTCCACTGCATCGGGGTGCGCACGCCGTCTCGATCGCCGAGATACACGTTGTCCCCCATGCCGATCTCGTCACCGTAGTAGAGGATCGGGCTGCCCGGCAGCGACAGGATGAGCCCGTGAAACAGCTCCATCTGGCGCCGTCCGTTGTTGAGCAGCGGCGCCAGCCGGCGGCGGATACCGAGGTTGAGCTTGGCCCGGGGGTCCTTCGCGTACTCACCCCACATGTAGTCACGCTCCTCGTCGCTGACCATCTCGAGCGTGAGCTCGTCGTGGTTGCGCAGGAAGATGCCCCACTGGCTGTTGGGGGGGAGCGCGGGAGTGCGATCAAGGATCTCGGTGATCGGGTATCGCTGCTCGCGGCGAAGACCCATGAACATGCGCGGCATCAATGGGAAGTTGAAGCACATGTGGCATTCCGGACGATCCGGCGAGCCGAAGTAATCGACCACGTCCTCGGGCCACTGGTTCGCCTCCGCAAGGAGCACCTTGCCCGGGTACTCGGCGTCGATCGCGGCGCGCAGATCGGCAAGAAACGAGTGCGTCTCCGGGAGGTTCTCGCAGTTGGTCCCCTCACGCTTGAAGAGGTAGGGGACGGCGTCGAGTCGGAACCCGTCCATGCCGAGGTCGAGCCAGAACCTGCAGACGTCGATGATCTCCGCGCGCACGCGCGGGTTGTCGTAGTTGAGATCCGGCTGGTGGCTGAAGAAACGATGAAAGTAGTACGCGCCCGACACGTCGTCCCATGTCCAGTTCGACGTCTCGGTGTCGAGGAAGATGATCCGCGCCTCGGTGAAGCGATTCTTGGTGTTCGACCACATGTACCAGTCGCGGTGCTCGCTGTCCGGTGACGAGCGCGCGTCCTTGAACCAGGGGTGCTGGTCGCTGGTGTGGTTGATGACCAGGTCCATGATCACGCGGATGCCGCGGCGGTGCGCCTCCTTGACCAGACGGGCGACGTCCTCGACGGTGCCGTAATCGGCAAGCACGGTGCGGTAATCCGAGATGTCATACCCGCCGTCTCGCAACGGGCTCTGCTGGAACGGGAGAAGCCAGATGCAGTCCACGCCCAGCCACTCGAGGTACTCGAGCTTGCTGATCAGGCCGGCGAAATCCCCGACGCCGTCGTGGTTGTCGTCGTGGAAGGCACGGACGGACAGCTCGTAGAACACCGCCTTCTGGAACCACAGCGGGTTCTCGGTGAGGTCGGCGCGACGGGTCATCGTTGCGGTCGCACGTGCAGGACGTGCGCCGGTTGCCGGGCCGGGTCGAGCCGGATGTAGTTCACCGCGCCGTGCCACGTGTACGTGTCACCTCCGAGCTCATCATGAACTTCGAACGGCTGATCAGCGGCGACGCCGAGCGCGCCGAGGTCGAGCCACGTGCTCGCCTCCCGCGGACGATGGGGATCCAGGTTGACGATGAGCATGATCACATCGTCCTTCTCGGGCGTGGACCGCGAGACGCAGAGCATCGCATCGTCGGTGACGTGGTGCAGCCGCAGGGTGCTCAGCTGCGCGATGGCGTCGCGGTGGCCGTTGCGTATCTCGTTCAGCCGCGCGATGAAGGGTGCGATCGACCCGGGGTCCGACCAGTCACGCGGTCGAAGCTGGTACTTCTCGGAGTCGAGGTACTCCTCGCTGCCCTCGCGCACCGCGGTGCTCTCGCAGAGCTCGTACCCGCTGTACATGCCCCACGAGGGGCACGTGATGGCGGCGAGCACCGCGCGCATCCTGAAGGCCGCCGGCCCTCCGTGCTGGAGGGTGGCGTGCAGGATGTCCGGCGTGTTCACCCAGAAGTTCGGCCGGAACCAGTCGACCAGCTCAGTCTGTGACAGCTCTGTCAGATACTGACCAAGCTCCCAGGCGCTGTTGCGCCACGTGAAGTAGGTGTACGACTGGGAGAAGCCGATCTTGGCGAGACGCTGCATCACCGCCGGCCGGACGAAGGCCTCGGCCAGCATGACCACGTCCGGGTGCTCGCGACGGATCTCGGCAATGAGCCATTCCCAGAACGGGAACGCCTTGGTGTGCGGGTTGTCGACCCGGAAGATGCGCACTCCGTGACCGATCCAGAAGCGCATCACGTCGCGCATCGCCCGCCACAGCGCCGGGGCATCGTCGCTGTCGAAGTCGATCGGGTAGATGTCCTGGTACTGCTTGGGCGGATTCTCCGCATAACGGATCGAGCCGTCAGAGCGGTGCCGGAACCACTCCGGATGCTCGGTCACCCAGGGGTGATCGGGGCTGCACTGGAGGGCGTAGTCCAGCGCCACCTCGAGGCCCACGCCCTGCGCGGCCGCGACGAACTCGTCGAAGTCGTCGATGGTGCCGAGGTCGGGATGCACCGCCGTGTGACCACCCGACGCCGCTCCGATCGCCCAGGGACTGCCGGGATCGTCCGGCGAGCGCTCGGTGACGTTGTTCGGACCCTTGCGGTGAGTGATACCGATCGGATGGATCGGCGGCAGGTACAGCACCGAGAAGCCCATGGCCGCGATCGCCGGGAGACGGTTCTGCGCGAGCTTGAAGGTGCCGCTGCGCGGTGGAACGGCTCCCTCGGATCTGGGGAACATCTCGTACCACGCCGAGAAGCCCGCCACCTCGCGCTCGACCCAGAGCGCATGCGGTCCCGCGATCGTGGCGTGGCTGAGGTCCGCGGTTCGGCGCATCAAACCCGTCGTGGCCTCGCGGGTGGCCAGCTCGACCCTCGTGTCAGGCGCGGTGTCGGCGGCGAGCTTGCTCGCGAGTGCCGTGAGCGCGCGCCGATCCGATTTCGAGACGACCGGCAGCTCGGCGCGAGCCGCTGCCAGGGCGGCGCCGTCGGCGAGATCGAGGCTGACGTCGACGCCGGCTTCGAAGCGGATGGTGAGGTCGCGGGCCCAGCCTCCCCACGTGTCGAGGATTCCGACCACGGCGAAGCTCCAGGCACCGAGGCGGCGAGGCTTGATCCACGCACCGTACATGTCCTGCGGCTCCTGCTCCATGGGCACCTCGACCATCCCCGGCGGTGGGGCGTCGGGCTCGAGCCGTCTGGCGCCGGGCCAGTGCCAGACCCATGCGAGGAGTGGATCGTGACCGTCTGCGAAGGCGCGGGCTGACACCCTGACCGGGAGCCCCCGCGTTGCCTTGGCCGGGAACGCACCGCCGTCGACGGTCGGTCTGACGAGCTCGATGACCACTCGCCTCCGATCGCCGAGCAGCCGGTCGGGGACGGGGTTGCTCATGGGATTCATCTGCGACCGGAGGTCGCGTCACAAGCTAGCAGACGGGTACCTGGTTCGTAATGCTTCGTCAACACAGAGCCCCTACAGTGCGGTGGAACCCCGTGACCCGATACCGACTGGCCCTCGCAACCGTCGCCCTGGCAATCGTCGCCGCGGTGCTCTTCACCGTGGTGCAGAATCCGCCACCGGCGGCCACCGCGTCGGGTACGGGCGGCCAGGTGCTGCCGGTCGGTGAGCGCCACGAGGCCCCCGACTTCACGGGCATCGACGGGTGGCTCAACACCGCAGCGCTCACCCTGGCCGACCTTCGCGGCAAGGTCGTGCTCATCGATTTCTGGACGTTCTCGTGTGTCAACTGCGTGCGCACCATCCCTCATCTCAAGGTGCTCTACGACGACTACAGGGCGCACGGGTTCGTCATCGTCGGCGTCCACTCCCCGGAGTTCGATTTCGAGAAGGTGCCGGCCAACGTGGCGGCGGCGGTGGCGCGTCTCGGCGTGACCTGGCCGGTGGCGATCGACAGCGAGATGGCCACGTGGAATGCGTACCAGAACCAGTTCTGGCCGGCGGAGTATCTCCTCGACCAGGAGGGCAGGGTGGCGTACAAGAGCTTCGGCGAGGGCGACTACGCGCAGACCGACGCGGCCGTGGCGCGACTGCTCGATGTGCGCACCGCGGCGCTGCCCTCATCGACGCCGGTTCCCGACAACACCACGCCCGAGCTCTACGCGGGCAGTGAACGCGGGCAGCTCGCCGACAACGAGGCCTACGGAAGCCCCGGCCGGCCGCAGGCCTACCCGGACCCTGGACCGCCGCAGTCCCAGGACGCGATCCAGGTGACCGGAACGTGGACCGACCAGGGCCAGTACCTGCAGGCGGACACGACCGGCCATGTCCGCCTCAATTTCACCGCCGACTCTGTGTACATCGTCGCCGGCACTCCCGGCGCCACGCTGTCTGTTTCCGTCAAACTTGACGGAAAGGCGGTGGCCGCGGCCATGAGCGGCTCGGCGCTGACCGACTCCGGGTTCACGGTTACGCGCCAGGACCTGTTGCAGCTGCTCGCCGGTGTGCCGTCCGGATACCATCTCATCGACCTGACCGTGCCCGCAGGCTTCCGGATCTACACCTTCACGTTCGGCTGATGCTCTCGATTGCCACGGTGCTCGCGACCTTCGTCGCGGGACTCGGATCGTTCCTGGCACCGTGCACCGTTCCGTTGCTTCCCGCGTACCTCGCGTGCGTCTCCGGGGTCAGCGCCGCGGAGCTGAGCAATCCCGACCGGCACAGCTTCCGGCTCCGTCTCCTCGCCGGCTCGCTGCTCTACGTCGCCGGGTTCACGGTCGTGTTCGTCCTCCTCGGGCTCACCGCCGGGGGGATCGCGCGGGTCGCCAACGGGGCCGTGAGCGGGCGCATCATCGAGATCGCCGGCGGCGTCGCGGTGATCCTCTTCGGGCTCGCCATCATCGGCGTGGTCAGGGTCGGCCTGCTCGAGCGCACCCAGGGCTTCCAGCTCCCCGAGGGCCTCCGCCGAAAGGGTGTCCTCGGGGCGTTCCTGGTCGGCATCGTCTTCGGCCTCGGGTGGACGCCGTGCGTCGGGCCATACCTGGCGGCGGCACTGACGCTGGCGGCGCTCAGCTCCCACGCGCTGACCGGGGCGCTGCTCCTCGTCGTCTACTCGCTCGGGCTCGGACTTCCCTTCATCGCGGTCGCCCTGCTCTGGGCGTCACTCCCGGAACTCCCCCGCCGCCTCAACCGGTTCGTGCGACCCCTGACGCTGGTGGGCGGGGTGATCACCGTTGTGCTCGGCGTGCTGCTCGCCACCGGCGCGTACACCCACCTCACCTCGTACCTGGCGCAGCTCTCGACCCCGAGCTGATCAGTCGAATCTGCGGCAGACCACGACGTCCAGGGTGACGTTGCGCTGGATGTGGCGCGCAAGCCGGAGGTAGACCCTGAAGTCCTTGTAGTGCTGGGCGCCGACCATCTCCTTGAGCTGATCGGCGTGCTTGTGCATGTTCGCGAGCCAGTGGTCGATGGTGGTCTCGTAGTGCCGCCGCTCGATGTGGTGCACCCGCTCGATGTCGAAGCCGGCGTCGTTGGCGAGGCGCAACTCCTCGGCGAGGGTGCGGTAGTTGCCGGTATCGCCGTAGATTTGGCTCACGAACTCGCCGCCGCGCTCGAGCCTGGCATGGCGCGGATGCTTGAGGTGCAGCTCCTTGTTGATCATCACCCCGCCGGGCTTGAGCCAGTCGTGGCACTTGGTGAAGAAGCTGCCGAGGTTGAAGAAGTGGACGATCACCTCGTCCGTGTAGATCGCGTCGACCTGCTCGGGCGGCGTGTAGTCCTCCCAATGGCTGAGGACGATCTTCGCGTCG
>DAIQQM010000097.1:0-10842 GCA_036786805.1 Candidatus Dormiibacterota bacterium
GCGAATTGGGCACCTGAGCCGGAGCAACCTGCGCCCAAACTGAAGCGCTGCCGAACCTGCGCTCTTTGGCGGTGGCCCGGAGCTATAGTGCGTCTCCCGGGGGCCAAAAGCTCCGCGCATGGAGCGACTACGACGCCAAATATGAACGAGCTGGATCTCTTGTGCAGGGGCGCACCCGTGACTGTCCCTACCGACACTCCGAGACTCCTGCTGTCGACCGAGCAAGTTGCACAGGCGTTGGCCGTGTCTCCGCGGTTCGTAAAGAACCTGATCTACTCAGGAGAACTACCTTCATGCAGGGTCGGTCGGCTGCGGCGCATTTACATCGGAGACTTATGCGCGTGGATCGAGGCGCTCCGCGACGCCGGCGCGAAGGCCAATAGCCGGGAAGGATCGGCATCGCCGATCTCAGCCAGAAACGAGGGTCGTCCGGTACTACCTCAATGAGTAGACGTCATACCCGTTTCGTGGCTGGGGGTAATGGGAATCAGTCTGTCCCCTCGACAGGATCCGACTCCGTCTCCGAGTTAAGCCCACCCGGCACCGTGCGACGTGTCGGCGCGTACCTGACGTCACATGACCGAGTGTCGCTCACCCGACGCTCGCTCAACCTATCGCTCGACTATCGTAAAGTGTAAGCGCTACGTGAGCGCCCGGAGCGTACACTCGACGTGCATGGATCCTGCCTCCCGACTAGGCGAGACTCCCAAATCGCTGCTTCTGAGTAAAGCTGCCGCGGCACGGACTCTGAACGTGAGCGTTCGTCAGTTGACCCGGTTCGTCGCCAGCGGTGTCCTCACGCCCGTCAGACTCGGACCGCGCCTAGTTCGGTTCACCCCTGCCGAGCTGGAGGCCTTTGTCGCCCGACATGCCGGATCCGCGCAGCCGCCACTGTGGCCAGAGGTGGTAGGCCGACGGCGACGACGCTAGGATTCGGAGACATGCCAAAACAGCGCCGCCGAGCGCGTCGAGGTACTGGAAGCCACCGCGTATGGCGCGGCCGTCATCAAATTCGCTGCGTCATTGCCGGGAGGGTGCGCGCGTTCAGCGCCGATACCCTCGCAGAGGCGCAAGCACTTGCCGACGCGGCAGTTCGTGAGGCGGCGGCGCCGACCGTCATCGCCTCACCGACGATCCGGGACTGGCTCGCCGAGTGGCTGACCCGAAAGCGGGCGAGCGTCCGCCCACAGACGTACTTCGCGTATGAAGCGCACGCGCGTCTGCACATTGTGCCGGCGATCGGAAACGTTCGACTCGATGCCCTCGCCGTGTCTCACATAGACAGGCTGCACGCCGCACTCGCCCGCAAGGTCAGCGGCACCACCGCCCATCACGTCCACATGACGCTCAAGGCGGCGCTCAACGGCGCCGCCAAGCGCGGTCATCGTGTGTCTCCAGCGCTCACTGCGGTCGATCCTCCGCGCCGCCGCGCCAGAGACATCGAGACGCTCACCCGAGCAGAGGTCGATGATCTCCTAGCAGCGGCGTATGGCGACCCGCTCGAAGCCCTGTACGTCCTCGCGGTGACCTTGGGCATGCGCGAAGGCGAACTCCTCGGGTTGCGCTGGCAAAACGTTGACCTTACGGCGCGTCGCCTCCTCGTGGCACGCAATGCGACGCGGGCACTCGACGGATCTCGAGTCCTGACCGATCCCAAGACCGCCGCCGGCAAGCGAACCCTGTACTTGCCACGCATCGCCATCGATGCGCTCGCTCGCACTCCCCACATCGGTGAGCTCATCTGGCCCGGAGCCGACGGGCATCCGATGCCAGAGCAGACCCTCTACTCGCGGCGCTGGATCCCATTGCGCAAGAGAGCCAAGATCAGACCCGTGTCCTTCCACGCTCTACGGCACACAGCCGCCACGCTGGCCCTGGAGGACGGTCAGCCTCCGCACGTCGTCGCGGCGATGCTCGGCCATGCCAGCGTCGCCACGACTCTGCGGCTCTACGCCCACGTGACCCACGCCAGCACCGAAGCCCTGGTCGACGCGATTGACGCGCGTTTCGGGCCTCGTCTCCGTGTCCTCCCGGAGGAGGTATTGGACCAGTATTGGACCAACGAAACCGAAATTGGCGCCACTGCAACGGAAACGGAGTGCCGAGAAAGGGAATCGAACCCTTACGCCCTTACGAGCACAGCGCCCTGAACGCTGCGTGTCTACCAGTTCCACCACCTCGGCGAGGTGCCCGGAGATGGTATCAGCGGCGCGTCGGCATGCCCATCAAAGCTGCCCCTAGTGGATCTGCCATAAGGCGATGTCGTCGTACCGCGCGGACTCCGCCCCGATCGACGGGATCGGGGCGGTGGGCGCGGGCGATCCGAAGACCATCGAGACGCGAGGCGTATACAGAAAGACCGCCGGTGCATCGTCGGCCACCAGCGCGGCCACCTGTGCGGCAGCGGTGATCCGAGCCGTGCGATCAATCGACTGAGCGAGCGTGTCCAGTGCCGCGTCGAGGAAGGGGTCGGGGGTGCCGCCGGACACGTTGTAGCCATGCGGCGGCGCGGCGTTGGACCGCCAGAAGGCGCTGACGTCGGGATCGGGCACGGGGCTCCAGGCATCGATCGCAAGCTGGAAACGGCCGCTGTCGAGGGTGCCGGTGAGGAAGTTCTGCGGCGCCACCACGTCGACGGTCACCTGAACCCCGATCGCGGCCAGCTGCCTGGCGACCTCGTCCGCGACCAGCGGAAGCGGGTTGAGGCTCGGAACCGAAAGCGTGAACGCCAGCTCCGCCGAACCGCGTTGACGGACCCCGCTCGTGCCGGGCACCCACCCGTTGGCCTGGAGCACCGACGCCGCCACGGTCGGTGAGATCGCCTCGATGGCCGGCGGACCAATCCAGGGGATGCCCACGGAGTACGGCCCCGTCTGGATCACGCCTCCGCGGCCGGCGAGCGCGCCGGCGACGACGGCGGATCGATCGATCGCGATGCCGATGGCGTGACGGACGACCGAGTCCGCGAGGGCGGGGACGCGCTCGTTGAACATGAGATCAACGAACTGGGGGGTGGTCATGCTCTCGGCCTGCGCTCCCTTGACGTGCTGCAGCGTCGCGAGCTCCTCGGGAGTGGTCGCCAGCAGCGCGCCGATGCTCCCCTGGGAAAAGGCGTACGCAGCGTCGTGAAAGGTGACGAAGAGACGGAGTTCGTAGCTCTTGATGGCGGGATGCACCTCCGCGTGCGGGTTGGGCTGGAGGACGACCGCCAGCGCGGCGGTCGACTGGACGTCGTACGGGCCGGAGGTTGGCATCGGCGTGGTGGGATGCTCGGTTGCCGACACGAGCGCCGGCTCGCTCAGCCCGCCCAGGGGGAGGATCGGCAGCTGGGTGAGTGTCGCGGCGAATGAGGCGCGCGGCGCCGGCAGCGTGAATGTCACGGTGGAAAGCGCGCCCGAAACCTTGACGCCCCGCAGGGCCGCCGCCAGCGTCGGATCGCTCGCCTGGGAGGAGAGCGCAAACGTGTCCGTGGCGATGACGTCGGCAGCGGTGATGGGCGCGCCGTTCGACCACTCCAGGTTCGACTTGAGCACCACCGTGCAGGCGAGCCCGTTGCTGCTGACCGCGTACGACGCCGCGAGGTCGGTGGTCGGATACCCGGTGCTGTCCAGCTTGAGCAGCGACCGGTAGAGCATGTGGCCCACGTCGACGACCGCCGGGTCCGAGGAGTCGATGAGGGGATTGAGCGACATCGGCCGCTCGCTGACCACCAGGCCCTCGGTGAACTCCGCGCCGCCGATCAGCCCGAAGTGGAGTGACAGCGCGAACCCGAGCGCGCCGATCGCCAGAAGCCCGAGCGCCGCTCCGGCGATGACCTCAATCGGCCGATGCCGGCGCAGCCACCTTACTTGGTGACGTAGGTGGCGAGGATCGAGACGACGACGAAGAGCGCGATCATCGCTGCGGAGAACCGCAGCAGGCTGGCTTCCAGTCCGCGCCGGCGCCGGTACCCGCCGCCGGAGTCTCCTCCACCACCGATGGTGCCCCCGAGCCCGGTCGACTTCGGGGTCTGGAGGAGGATGCCAAGGATCGCGAGGATCCCGATCACGACTTGGGCCACGGCGAGAGCCGTCTTCACGCAACAACGCCTCCTTGACAATGCATCGGCCCGAGTATAGGTGGATCGGCGCGATCCGCCCCCCTGAATCGCACGCCGCTCCGGATTCAGCACATACGCTGCTCTGTGGTAGTGTTGCCGCCACATGCCACTACTGCGTATATCCCCGACCTGGCTGTGGCGCTGCGGCGTGGGTGTGATCGCCGCCGCGGTCCTGGTCGTCGGCTGCTCCCAGATCCGGGCTTCGGCGTTGCCGACCACGGTCGCCGCGCCGCTGCTCGGACCCGCTCCACCGGTCATGGTCGGCGCCGACCAGGTGTCTCTGCTGCGCAGCGGCCCGGCGACGTTTGCGCGCCTCGGGTCGCTCATCGACGGTGCTCGCCTGAGCATCCACGTGGAGATCTACGAGTTCGGGCAGCGCCCTCTCGCCGACGGCCTCGTCGCCGCGCATCGGCGAGGCGTCGCCGTGACGGTCATCGACGACCCGTCGGAGCTGAGCAGCGTCGCCACCGCCGCGCAGCTCCGAACCACGGGGATCGACGTCGTCGACTATCCGGTGCGCAAGGAGATGATCGACCACGTCAAGCTCCTGGTCGTCGACTCGACGGTTGCGGTCGTTGGTGGCATCAACTGGGGAGTGCGCTCACCGGCGAACCACGACTACGACGCCGAGGTGCGCGGCCCTGTGGTGCGCAACCTCGACCGGATCTTCGCGCGCGACCTGGTCACCTGTGGCCGCGACGCTCCTGTGCCGGACGCTGTGGGAGACGCGTCGATCGACGTCGCGGCGACGCTACCGGGGGCGGAGATCCGTCCGCTCGCCCTCGGTCTCATCGATGGTGCGCTGCACACGCTCGACCTCGAGCTGTTCGTCCTCACCGACACCGGTGTCGTCCACGCGCTCGAAGCCGCGGCGCTTCGCGGCGTCGCGGTGAGGGTCCTCCTCGACCCGTCGCAACCCTCCAGTGATGCCTCGTACGCGGCGTTGCGCGGCGCCGGCATCCCGGTGCGGTGGTATCGAAGCCGGGGTGAGCTGCTCCACGCCAAGGCGATCGTCGCCGACGGCCGATCGGTCCTTTTCGGGAGCGCCAACTGGTCCGGCGGCGGCTTCGCGCGCAATCACGAGCTCGATATCGAGCTGGTGGCGGCGCCCGTGGTGGCCGACGAGATGCTCGCCCAGATGCGGCTCGACTGGGCTGCCAGCGCTTGAGCAGTGATTTGACAAGCGACGGATCTCGATATATCGTTGACGCATCGAATCAGCCGCCACGGAGCGAACCGAAATGACCAGAGAACAACCTGAACCCACCCCTCACGACGAGTGGGCGTGGGGGCATCACGACGCCGCCGCACGTTTCCACCATCACGTGCGCCAGCACCTCGAGCACGGCGTTCGGAACCGGCACCGCCGGGGATGGCCCCCCTTCGACGTCCCGGATTTTGCCGCTGGCTTCGGCGGTCCCGGCGGCTTCGGGCACCAGTTCGGCCCGGGCCGGCGTGCCGCCCGGGGCGACGTCCGCGCCGCGATCCTCGTCCTGCTCGCGGAGAAGCCGTCGCACGGCTACCAGATCATTCAGGAGCTCGAGCGTCGAAGCTACGGAGCGTGGCGTGCGAGCCCCGGTTCGGTCTACCCAACTCTCCAGCAACTCGAGGACGAGGGACTGGTCCGCGCCGTCGAGGCTGATGGCGGCCGTCGCGTGTTCGAGCTGACCGGCACCGGTCGCGAGGAGGCAGCCAAGCTCGCCGCCGGCCCCGCGCCCTGGGCGGAAGCGGCAGGCTCAGTCGGTGGAGACCATCGCGATCTTCGTGACCAGGCATTCCAGTTGCTTGCCGCCACCTGGCAGGTCAGCCGCACCGGAGACACCGCGCACATCGCGGAGGCGCGGAGCATCCTGCGCGAGGCTCGCCGGAAGATCTATCTGCTCCTTGCGGGCAGCGAGTCCCCTTCCCAGAAGACCGAGGACTGACGACAGGCACCTGTCGCCGCCGCTCGCGACGATGGGCACATGCCCAACAACGCCGTGATCATCGACGCCGCGACTCGCTTCCTTCGCAGCAACCCGGAGTTGCTCGCGTTCGCCCGTCGCGGCGCCGGTGAGACCGGTCAGCCGGTCGAGGATCTGCTCGCCGACACCGTCCGTCGGGTCCGGCGCTCAGGCTTCGACGCGATAGCGGAGAAAGAGGTGCTCGTCGGACCGCCGTACCGACTCGATCGCCGTCCGAAGCAGGGCATGGGGAGCGGCGGCCCAGCCGCCGACGATGCCCGGCCGCGGCTCACGGTGGTCGCGTCCGGCCATGCGGGGCGCAACGGTCAAGAAGAGCTCGTGCACCGCGCCATCCGCTAAGAGTCGCCCGAACAGAGACGGACCGCCTTCGCAGAGGAGCAGCCCCGGGCCGATCGCCTTGGTCACGGCGGCCACGATGCCGGCGCCGGTGAGATCACCTCTCTCGCCCGCCGCAATCGCGGTCACGCGACGATGAGCGCCTCGCACCGTGGCCGCCCCCTCCCGGGAGGTGACCACCAGGACCTTCGTGGCAGGGTGATCGAGGGCGACATGGGCGGGAAGGTCGCCGCTCGCCGACACCACCACGAGCGGCGGTGGCTGGGTCGCCCCGGTTCGCTCGAATCGGTACGCATCGACCGCTGCGGCGTCGTCGCCGGCCACCGCGGCCGGAGTCCATTGATGACCGGGCGTCGCGCGCAGATTGCCTGCCCCGATCACCACTGCGTCGGCGCTCGCCCGCAGAAGGCTCATCAGGTAGCGATCCGCCCGTGAGCCGCCGCTCAACGTCGTCGAGTCGGTGCCGTCGGTCAACCCCAGCGACGCGACACCGTCCACGGACGCGACGAAGTTGGCGATGACATATGGCCTCGGCGACGCCGGAAAGCGCAGCGGACCTCCATACGGAATCTCGGCGCCCAGCGGTTCACCGCCTGGATCACCGCTCAGCACATGGAAGGCCGGCGGCACCGTCCAGCCCTTCAGGCCGGACTCACCGGGATGCTGGTGAGCACCTCGTCGAGCATGCGCAGAAACCGTTGCACCTTCACGGGTTTCGTCAAGTATGCCCGAGCGCCGGCGGCGATCAGCTGCTTGCGGCGACGCTCGGTGGCGTCGGCACTGCACATGACGACCGGGATCGACGCGGTCCGGGGGTCGGCGCGGAGCTGGGCCAGCACCTCGTCTCCCTGGATATCCGGCAGCTGCAGGTCGAGCACGATCAGATCGGGGTGGTGTTCGCGCGCGAGCTCAAGGGTGAGCCCGCCCTGCATCGCGGTGAGGAGGTTGATCTGCGGACGCATCGAGAACACCTCCTCCATCAACCCGATGGTCGCCAGGTTGTCCTCGACGTAGAGCACCGTGCGCCGGCAGTCGATGATCGGCGCGGGAACGGGCGGCTTGCGACGGATGCGAGGCTTTGGCGCCGCCACCGGCGACCGGTTGAGCCTGATCCAGAACGTGCTGCCGGTGCCGCGCCGGCTCTCGACGCCGATGGTGCCGTGCATCCCCTGGACGAGCTTTCGCGTCAACGCCAGACCGAGGCCGGTTCCGGGCACGGTGGTGCGCTCGGCGCCGAGTCGCTCGAATGGCTGGAACAGCCGCGCCTTCTCCTCCTCCGTGAACCCCGGGCCCGTATCGCGCACGGAGACGCGGACGTACTCGCCGTCGCCGCTGCCCGCGGCCGGGTCCGAGGTCCCACCGGCATCACGCTCGCGTGCCGCCTCCACGAAGATGTGAGCGTCCTTTCCTGAGTACTTGACCGCGTTGGAGAGCAGATTGAGCAGGGCCTGCACGAGCCGCTGGCGGTCGGCGAGCAGGTAGTCCCCGGCGCAGTCCCCGAGCGAGCGGGAGATCTTGATGTGCCGGCCGAGCGCCGAGGGTGCCACGAGGCGCACGCACTCCTCCACCGTCGCCTCGAGGGCGACCGGCTCGAGCGAGAACGACTCACGGCCCGACTCGATCCTGGCGATGTCGAGCACGTCATTCACGAGGCTGAGCAGATGGCCGCTCGCCTCCTGGACGGCCGCGATCGCCTCGGTCTGGTCATCGCGCGGCTCGCGCATCTCGAGCAGATCGCTGTAGCCGAGAATCGCGGTGAGCGGCGTGCGCAGCTCATGGCTCATGCGCGAGAGGTATTCGCTCTTGGCCTGGGATGCCTGCTCGGCGACGTCGCGTGCCTCGCGCAGCTCCGTCGCGGTGATCTTGTCGGCTGTGACGTCGCGTCCGATCTCGATGACCGCGTCCGGCCACCCGACGTGGTCCTTCTGCAGGGCCCATCGAACGGCGACATTCATGCGGCGGCCGGACTTCGTCGTCTGGACGATCTCACCCTCCCAGCGCCCCTGGTCGCGGAGCACCGCGAGGATCGCCTCGCGGCTCTCGGGGAGCTCCGCGTGGAGCAACTCGCCCGGGTCGCGTCCGATCGCCTCGTTCGTGCTCCAGCCGTACAGCTCCTCGGCGCCCCTGTTCCAGAAGGTGATCAGCTGCGTGCGGACGTCCCAGGTGGTGACGGCGTCGTAGGCGAGATCGAGGAGTTGCGAGCTGCGGCGCATACGCTCGAGGAGCAACACCCGGTCCAGGGCGGGGGCGAGCGCCGTCCCGTACTGCGTCAGGCGCAGCGCCTCGTCGTCGCCGAACACCGGCGTCAGCGGGCCGGAGGTGACCGCCATGATCCCGCGACTCAGCTGCGCCTCGAGGACCACCCGGATGACCCCTCGCGAGCTGGTCGGATGCCTGGTGACCGAGCGGGTCTCACCGTACCCGGTCATCTCGGAGACGAGCTTCCAGCCGGCCGCACGGTCGAGGCCGTGCACCGCGAGAACTTCGCCATCGTCGGTGGCGATCACGGCGCCGTCGGCGCCGACCAGGCGCGCCGCCCATTCAACGGCACGCTCCGCGAGGCGCTGGCGGTCGGGCGAGTAGAGCACGAGATCGGTGAACGCCTCGCGGAAGTACCCCTCCTCCCGCTGGCGCCACAACCCGAGCAGCCAGCGAGGAGGCTCGAAGCCGATGTAGAAGAACAGCAGCACCGCGAGTGCCGGGAGGGCGACCGTGATCTCGGGACGATCCCGCCCGAGGATGAAGGCGGCGCCGATCGAGAGCAGCAGGGCGGCGACGACACACGCATACGCCAGGGCGATCGAACGGAGGCGGGCGCGCTGCACGCGTGGCATCGCCGAGGAGATGCTCCACAGCCGCACCGTGGGTTCCACGACGCAGGCGAGCCACACGACGGTGAGCAGCAGGACGACGAGGTGCTGCGGGATCGTGCTGACTCCCTCGAGCGAGATGCCGGTCACGAGGACCAGGGCGGCGGTCGCGGCGGTTATGGCGCCGACGCCCGCGGTGATCGAGGCGGCGAGCCGGGTCATCGCTGCGCGGAACGCGAAGAACGCCCAACCCGAGGCGAGAAAGAGCGTGATCGACAGCTGGCTGCTCAGAGCCACCCGTTCGCCGGTGAGCATGGTGGCCGCCACACCGACCCCGCACCCGCAGAGCAGCACGATCGACAGGCCGAGGAATGCGCGCGTTCGATCGCGCTGACGCAACCACCCTTCGACGGTGAATGCGCCCAGAAGCACGCAGGCGCCCCCCAAGGCCCACGACAGCACAAGGGTCGCAGTGCTCAAGGCTCCGTCAGTATCGGACCCGGTACGCGAATTGCACCGACTTCACCGTTTTGTGAAGTCAGGAGGCTGCGAGCACCTCGATGACGGCATCGGCAACCTGCGACGTCCCGACCGCCGTGGGATCGTCGCGCTCGGGCTTCATGTCGTACGTGACGCTCCGTCCGTCGGCGATCACCCGCGCGATGGCCTTCTCCAGGCGGTCACCGGCCGCGCCCTCACCGATGTGCCGCAGCATGAGGACGCCGCTCAGCATCATCGCCATCGGGTTCGCCTTGTTCAGCCCGGTGTACTTGGGAGCGCTGCCGTGGGTCGCCTCGAAGACCGCGATCTCGTCACCCGTATTCGCTCCGGGTGCGAGCCCGAGCCCTCCGGTCAACCCGGCGCACAGGTCGCTGAGGATGTCGCCGTAGAGATTCGGCATGACCATGACATCGTACAGCTCCGGCTTCTGCACCAGTTGCATGCACATGTTGTCGACGATGCGATCCTCGAACTCGATTTGCGGAAACTCGCGGCTGACCTCCTGCGCGACCCGCAACCACAGCCCGTCGGTGTACTTCATGATGTTCGCCTTGTGCACCGCGGTCACCTTGTGGCGACCGTTGTCGATCGCCCATTTGAACGCGAATCGGAACACCCGCTGCGTACCGAAAACCGAGATCGGCTTGATGGTGATGCCGGAGTCGGCGCGGATCGCGCGTCCACCAAGACGTTCGATGTCGGCGATCAGCTCGAGAGTCGCCGGTTCGCCTTGTGCGAATTCAATACCCGCATACAGGTCCTCGGTATTCTCGCGCACGATCACGAGGTCGACGTTCTCGTAGCGGCTGCGCACGCCCGGGTATGACTTGGTCGGGCGCACCAGCGCGTAGAGATCGAGTTCGCGACGCAGCGCAACGTTGACCGACCGGATCCCCTTGCCCACAGGTGTGGTCAGCGGACCCTTGATGGCGACCTTGTTCCGGCGGATCGAATCGAGCACGTGTGCGGGGAGCGGGTCACCGTACTCCTCCATCACGCCGAGACCGGCGTCGACCACCTCCCACTTGATATCGACGCCGGTCGCGTCGATAACCCGGCGCGCGGCTTCGCTGAGCTCGGGTCCGACCCCATCGCCGGGAATCAACGTGATCGTGTGCTGCGCCATGCTCGT
>DAIQQM010000174.1:0-2997 GCA_036786805.1 Candidatus Dormiibacterota bacterium
ATCCTCGCGCTGCTGTTCTGCGTGTGGCGCTTGACACGGGGGCCGAACTGGTGGCGATTGCTCGTCGCGCTCATCGGACTCGGGTCGCTGGTGGCGATGATCATCCTGTACCAGGCGGCGGTTCGCTACCACAACCCGAACAACTTCAACACGTCGTACACCGGCGCGCAATTCACGGCGCTGTTCCACATGGAACCGTCGTCGCAGTACGAGATCGCACGCACCTCACCGGGCTTCCCATTCGTGGTCGCGTTCGCCGGCATGGTGATCTTCGCGGCCCTGGTCGCGGTGTCCGCGGTGATCTCGCGCCGGTTCGTGCCCGCGTTCATCATTCTCGGCTACCTCGCGTCCTGGATGATGTGGGTGCCCGGGAATGAGAGGCGGGTCCTGTTCTTCTATCACGCGCTCGGCATCCTGCTCTTCACGGCGCTCGCGCTCGCGTATGCGCTCACGGCCATCCGGGGTGTGCGGTTCCGCTTCGGCGGCAGACAGATGTCGCTTGCCCCGGTCGCGTACGCACTCATCGGCAGCGTGCTCGCGGCGTTCATCTTCTTCTATCCGATGTGGACCGCCATGCCGCAGAGCTCGGCTGACATGCAGATGAGGGTCTGGGTCGACGTCGGGTGACCGCCTTTCTCGTCATCCTCGACGCCGCGCTGACGCTCGCGGCCGGAGCGGCACTGTCCGGGCTCGTTCGCACGCACCTCACCCTGATGGAGCGCGCGGCGATCGGCATCACCAGCGGGCTCCTGATCAGCAGTGGCGCAACCTACGGACTCTCGCTGGTCGCCGGACTCGACACCGCGATCGTCATGCTCGGCCCGGCGCTGACCCTGGCCGGCGCCCTCGCCGTGTCGTTGCTGACCGTCAACCCGCGCGCCACCTGGCATGCATCCTGGATGGAGGCGAAGGACCGGTGGGCGCGGCACATCCCCTGGTTCTCGATCCTCGCCTTCGCGGGCGGCGGCGCCGCGGTCATCGCCATCTTCGCGCACACCGTCTACTCGGACGCGGGGGGGCTCGAGGCGGGATACCCGACGGTGTGGGCGGACTGGTCGCAGCACCTCACCACGGCGGCGAGCTTCGCCTCCGGCGGCAACATCCCGCCTGTCAATCCGCTCTTCAGCGGCACGACACTGCTCTATCCGTTCCTCCCCGACTTTCACGCGGCGACATTGATCACGCTCGGACTCGCACCCGGGCTGGCACTTGCCATCCCCGGCGGAGTCCTGGTCGTTGCGATCGGCATGCTGGTCGTCGCGCTCGGACGCCGTCTCGGGCTCGGCACCGGGGCGGGCGTGATCGCGGTGCTCATCTGCTTCATCGGCGGGGGGCTCGGATTCATCGGCGCGTTCTCCGACGCGTGCATGAGCCACGGATTCACGGCGACGCAATGCACGCTCCAGTACGTCGTGACCCATCCGGGAACGGGACTCTCCATTGCCGGATGGACGCTGCACGACCTTCCCGGGACCATCGTCGCGCAGCACCGTGCCTATGACGGATTGCCGTCCGACGGCGGCGCGCCGCCCCTGCCCAACATGCAGTGGTACACGCCGCTCATGGCATGGTGGCTGCCGCAACGCACGATCCTGTTCGGATTCGCGGCCGCGATCTCGGTGCTCCTGCTCGTGCTCGCGGGTGCGTCGTCCAGCGGTCCGAGCTGGGAACCGTTCGCGCTCGCCGGGGTCCTGATCGGCCTGCTGCCGATCGTGCACGTCCAGACCCTCATCGCGCTCGCGATCCTGCTGTTCGTGCTGCTCTGGCGCCGGCGACGGCGCGAGTGGTGCGCGCTGCTCGGTGTCGCGGTGCTGCTCGGCGGCATCCGCCTCGCGCAGCTTGCGCTGTCCCAGCACGGTGCGCCGGTGACGCCGTACGGCAGCAACGTCTATCCGTGGCTCGAACCTGGATGGATGGTCAACGCCGGCAGTGCCGCGGATCCGAGCGGGCGGCTGTCACTGTCGATCGGCAACCTGATCGGCGGCGCGATCCAGGCCGTCGGAATGGTCGGCACCGCCCAGTGGTGGGGGTTCTGGCTGGCCAATCTCGGGATTGCGGTCCCGCTCCTCGGCTTCGTCGCCATTGCCACGGCGATCCGTCTCGCCGGGGGGACGGCCGCACGAGCGGTGACGAGGGCGTTTCCCATCCCGCTGCTCGAGCTCACGCTCGGCGCGCTGCTCATCTTCGCGGCGTGCAACGTCGTCGTCTTCCAATCCTGGAACTGGGACAACACCAAGCTGCTCGTGTACTGGTACCTGGTCATCGCGCTGCTCATCGGCGCGCTTGCATCGCACTGGTGGCGGCGCCTGTGGCCGCGCGTGGCGGCCGTCGTGCTGGTGAGCCCGGTGCTCCTGACCGGCACTCTCGTGCTGCTCCGTCTGCTGCCGTGGACGCCGCCGCAGGATGCGGTCACGGGCCCGTACACGATCGCCAACACGCAGGAACTGCAACTTGCGTCGACAATCGACCGCGTGACTCCCCATGGCGCGGTCGTTCTCACCTTCGGCCGTCCCAACGACCCTGTCCTGGCCGTGGCCGGACGCATCGGGGTGATGGGCTACGGCGGATGGCTCTGGAGCTACGGCATCAGCTTCGAGTCGCGGTTCAACGACGTCCAGACGATGTACAGCGGCTGCGCCGCCGACCCGGCCACGTGCCCGGTGTTCGGCCTCCTCCACAAGTACGGCATCAGCTACGTCGAGATCGACGATCGCACCGGGGATCCGGGAGCGATCGATCCGCAGGAGGGGGTTGCGTGGTGGGCTCAGCAAGGGCTTCCCGTGGTCGCGCGCACCGACCACATCACCATCTACGACGTCCGCGGACGAGGCTGACATGACCGAGGTCGTGGCGGCCGCGCGCGTCCATCCGTCGATCAGCGCCGTGCTTCCGGCCTACAACGAGGAGGCGGTGATCGCCGAGACCGTCCGCCGAACCGCGGCGGCGCTCACCGAGCTGGGCGTCGCGGATTTCGAGATCCTCGTCATCGACGACGGC
>DAIQQM010000175.1:0-2941 GCA_036786805.1 Candidatus Dormiibacterota bacterium
TAGCCGCCGAGGATCTGGACCGCGTCGGTCGTCACCTTCATCGCGGTGTCGGCGGCGAGCAGCTTCGCGATTGCCGCGAAGTGGCCCACCTCGGGGCTCTTGTCGTCGATGAGCTGTGACGCCCAGTAGACCATCGCCCGCGCGGCGGCGGTCTGCGCCTCCATGTCCGCGACCATGAACTGGATTCCCTGGAACTCCGCGATCGATTTGCCGAACTGCTTGCGTTCCTTCGCGTACCCCACCGCGTAGTCCAGAGCACCCTGGGCGATGCCGAGCGCCTGCGCGGCAACCCCGGGACGCGAACGGTCGAGCACCTTCATCGCGATCCTGAAGCCGTCACCCTCCTCGCCGAGGCGGTTCGCCGCAGGAACCACGACCTCATCGAATTGCAGTTCCGCCGTGTTGCTGCCGCGAATCCCGAGCTTGCCGTGGATCGTGTTCGCAGCGAACCCCTTGAGATGCTGCGCGTCCTCGAGGACGAACGCGCTCACCCCCTTGGCACGCTCGTTCGGGTCGGTCTTGGCGAAGACGGTGATCGTGTTCGCGATACCACCGGCTGTGATCCAGATCTTGCTGCCCGTGATGACGTACTCGTCGCCGTGGCGGTCGGCGCGCGTCTGCATACCCGCGGGATCACTGCCCGCGCCGGGCTCGCTGAGTGCGTAGGCGCTGAGCTTCGCTCCGCTGGCCAGGTCGGGCAGCAGCCGCGCCTTCTGCTCCTCGGTGCCGGCGATCATCAGCGGGTAGCCGCCGAGCGCCTGGACGGCGAGGATCAGCGCACTCGTCGCGCAGACCTTGGCCACCTCCTCGATGGCGACGTTGAGCGTCAGCGCGCTGCCGGACAGGCCGCCGTACTCCGGCGGAAAGGGCAGCGCAAAGAGATCGTGCTTGCGGAAGAGGTCCACGACATCCCACGGGAATTCGCCGGTGCGGTCGATCTCGGCGGCGCGAGGCGCGATGCGATCGCGAGCAATATCGCGGACCGTCCCGCGGATCATGGTCTGCTCTTCGTTGAGGCGGATGTCCATGCGATTGATGCTACCAAGCGGCCGGGGGTGGGTCGTTCGGGTCAGTCACGGAGAAGATGCCGCGCGATGACGACGCGCTGGATCTGGTTGGTTCCCTCGTAGATCTGGCATGCCTTGGCGTCGCGGAAGCGCACCGCTGCGGGGTGGCCGTCGACCGCCGATTCCGGTGCGCAGAGGTCCATGGCGGACTGCGCCACGGCGACGCACGTGTCGGTGGCGTACAGCTTGGCGATTGCCGCATCGAGCGTGACGCGCTGCCCTGCGTCGACGAGTGCGGCCGCATGGCGGGTCAGCTGGCGCGCGGCAGCGGTGCGGACCTCCATGTCGGCGATGGTGGTCACGTCCGGCTCCGAGCCGGCGTCACGACGGCGACGCGCGGACTCGAGCGCGGCGTCGAGCGCCCCCTGCGCGATGCCGACCGCCTGCGCCGAGATGCCGACCCTGCCGCTGTCGAGCGCCGACATGGCGACGGTGAATCCGGCGCCCTCGTCCCCGAGGCGGTTCTCTGCGGGGACGCGCACGGCGTCGAGCACGAGCTCTCCCGTCCACGAGCCGTGCAGACCCATCTTCGCCAGCGGTGCGCCCGTGCCGACCCCCGGCAATGCGGCTTCGACCAGGAAGGCGCTCACACCGCGAGCGCCCTCACCGGTGCGCGCCATGACGATGTAGAGATCCGCATCACCGGCGCCGGTGATGAAGGCCTTGGCGCCATCGAGCACATATGTGTCGCCGTCGCGCACCGCACGCGTTCGCATCGCGATCGCGTCACTGCCACCGGCGGCCTCGGTGAGGGCGAATGCCGCGAGCCACTCTCCGGCGGCGAGCTTTGGCAGGTACCGCGACTTCTGGTCATCGTTGCCAAAAACGAGCAGGGGCTCGGTGCCGACCGAGAGGTGCACGTCGAGGATGACCGCGCAGCTGGCGTCCGCGCGCGCCACGGCCTCGATGAACCGGATGAAGTCGCCATGGCTCCCCCCGGCGCCACCGAGCGCCTCGGGCGTCAGGATGCCGGCAAGTCCCGCCTCGCCCGCCGCCTCGACGATTCGCCGGGGAGATGGACCGTCACCGCGCGCCATGGCCGGAGCAACCGGCATGACGACATCGTCGACAAAACCAGCGATGCTGCCGGCGAGATCCCGGTGGCCGATGTCAGTCGACACGGACGAGAGTCGCCTCGCCCTGCGCGATGCCGCTGCAGATCCCCGCGGCTCCGTACCCCCCACCGCGCCGGCGCAGCTCGTAGAGCAGCGTCATGAGGATCCGCGCGCCACTGGCGCCGATCGGGTGACCGACCGCGATGGCGCCGCCGTTGACGTTGACGCGGTCGGGGTCGACCTTGAGCATCCGCGTGCTCGTGATGGCCACTGCCGCGAACGCCTCGTTGATCTCGACAAGGTCGAGGGTGCCGGCGTCCACCGCTCCCTCGGTCTTGGCGAGTGCGGCCTCGATCGCGAGTGCCGGCACGGTCGCGAGGTATGGGTGCTCGGCGGCGGACTCGCCGTACGCGAGCCAGGTCCCGAGCGGCGTGAGCCCCTCGGCCCGAGCGCGCTCCGCGCTCATGAGCAGCACGGCGCTCGCGCCGTCGTTCATCCCGGGTGCGTTCCCCGCGGTGATGGTGGTGCCGTCGCCGAACGCGCCGCGCAGCGAGGCGAGCTTCTCGATCGTGGTATCGGCACGTGGCTGCTCGTCGCGCCCGACGCTGGAGCCGTTGACGCTCACGGGGACGATCTCGTCCGCGAACCGTCCGGCCGCGAGCGCCTCCTGGTAGCGAGTCTGCGAGCGCAGCGCCCACGCGTCCTGCTGTTCGCGGCTGACCCCCAGCTCGGATGCGACATCGCTGCCGTGCACACCCATGAGCACGCCGTCGACGGGGCAGCACAGCCCGTCGCGCATCATGCTGTCGACCGCGACGC
>DAIQQM010000098.1:0-10381 GCA_036786805.1 Candidatus Dormiibacterota bacterium
ACCATCGCGGCACGGTACTCGAGCATCTGGAACACCGCGTCGTCGACGGTGTCGATCATGGCCCGGCATGCGGCGACCGAATCGGCGACGGCCGGGCGAGTCATCGCGCACAGGGCGAGCGACGTGTGCACTATCCGGCGCAGCACCTCCGGCGTGATCGCCTGCTGCGCGTCACAGAGCGAGGCCGCCGGATCCGGGTGGCACTCGATGAGCAGCGCATCCGCGCCGGCCGCGAGCGCCGCAACCGCGAGTGACGGCACCCATCGCGCGTTCCCTGCGGCGTGGCTCGGATCGACGGCGATCGGCAGATCGGTCATGTCGCGCAGCACCGCGATCGCGCTGACATCGAGGGTGTTGCGCGTCGCCGTCTCGAAGGTGCGGATGCCGCGTTCGCAGAGGATGACCTGGCGGTTGCCCTCGGCGGTGACGTAATCGGCGGCGGCAAGCCACTCGTCATAGGTCGCGGACATACCGCGCTTGAGGATGACGGTCATGCCGCTCTGACCCGCCGCGCGCAGCAGCGGCGTGTTGTGCATGGAACGCGCGCCGATCATGAGCGCGTCGGCGTGGGGCCGCAGCAAGTCGATGTCGTCGGCTGCGAGCGGTTCCGCGATCACCGGCAAGCCGGTCACCCGTCGCGCCTCGTCGAGGAGCGGCAACCCGGTGGTTCCCAGGCCCTGGAACGATCCCGGGCGGGTGCGCGGCTTGAAGACGCACCCGCGCAGCACCGATGCGCCGGCGCGATGTGCGGCAACCGCGTGCGCAACGTAGTCCGTCTCGACCGCGCACGGTCCGGCGATGACCGGCACCGCGTCACCGCCGATCACGACGGCGCCGATGCCGACCTCATGTGTGTCGTGTCTTCGGGTCGCGCTGAGCAGCAGCGGCTCGATGGTCACTGTGTGGCACCTCCGTGTGGTGATGGGCCACCACACGGGATCCGGGGCTGACCCATCTCTGATGAACCAGCCCTGGTAACGACTGCGCGGTCGGGTTAGAGGACCCCCGGCAGCCTTACGGCTGGCGGGCCAAAGTATCGACGCGCAGTTGCGGCCATTTGAACAAACCCTAGCACACGAGCCGCGGTCCGGATGCGCAACTTGATCTGAACCGCCCGAGCATGTCAGGCTACGCTCGTATCGGCAGAGAGTTAGGTGGACAGCCCCCGAATCGAGGTCTGTTCGACTCTGCCGTCGAACACGACGCCTGCGGTGTCGCGTTCGTCGCCCGGATCGCGGGTGGGCCGGCGCATTCAGTGGTCGAGCAGGGCATCCAGGCGCTCGTCAATCTCGGCCACCGCGGAGCCTCCGGCGCGGAGCCCGACAGCGGCGACGGCGCCGGAATCCTGCTGCAAATCCCCGACGCCTTCCTGCGTGACGCGTCCGGGCTCCCGCTCCCGGCGCCCGGCGGTTACGGCGTCGGTATGGCGATGCTCCCCCAGGATCCCGGCGAACGCGAGCAGTGCGAGCACATCACCCTGAGCGCCTGCCGCGCAGAGGGCCTGCGTCTGCTCGGCTGGCGTGACGTCCCCGTCGCTGCCGGCGCCCTGGGTCGATCGGCTCGCATGGCGCTGCCGGCGCTGCGCCAGCTGTTCGTCGCCGCCATCGGCCTGGACGGCGCGGCCCTGGAGGGAAGGCTTCTCGTCCTCCGCCGGATCATCGAGCGCGACGCGCTCACGGCCGGCATCGGGCGCGACCGGTTCCACTGGGCGAGCCTGTCCAGCCGAACCGTCGTATACAAGGGGATGCTCACGGCCGCGCAGCTCGCGGGCTTCTATCCGGACCTGATCGACGAGCGCGTCACCTCGACGCTGGCCCTCGTCCACGCGCGCTTCTCGACCAACGTCCTGCCCCGGTGGGATCTCGCTCAGCCCTTCCGGATGTCGGCGCACAACGGCGAGATCAACACGCTTCGCGGCAACGTCAACTGGATGCGGGCCCGCCAGTCCAAGTTCCGCAGCCCGCACTTCGGCGACGACATCGCGAAGCTCATGCCGGTGCTCGACGAGTCAGGCTCGGATTCCTCGCAGTTCGACAATGCGCTCGAGCTGCTCGCCATGACGGGAAGGCCGATCGAGCACGCCGTGATGATGATGATCCCCGAGGCGTGGCATCAGAACCCCCTCATGGACGATGAGCGGCGCGCGTTCTACGAGTTCCACGGCTCGCTGCTCGAGCCCTGGGACGGACCGGCGGCGATCGCCTTCACCGACGGGCGGGTCATCGGGGCGACGCTCGACCGCAACGGGTTGCGTCCCGCCCGATACCTCGTGACCGAGGACGGCCTCGTGGTCATGGCGTCGGAAGCCGGTGTGCTCGACCTTCCCGAGGAGCGGATCGCCCGGAAGTGGCGCCTCGAGCCCGGGCGCCTCCTGCTCGTCGACACCGCGGCGGGGCGGATTCTCGATGACGCCGCGGTCAAGAGCGGGCTCAGCGCGGCGCAGCCGTACGCCGAATGGATTCGCTCGGGCACGGTCCACCTCGACGAGCTCGACCCGCCCGACCACGTGCCGCCCCCGGACCCGGGCACGCTCCTGGTGCGCCAGCAGGCCTTCGGATACAGCGTTGAGGACGTCGACATGCTCCTCGCGCCGATGGGCGAGACCGGCGAGGAAGCGGTCGGGTCGATGGGCAACGACACACCGCTCGCCGTGCTCAGCGACCGTCCGCTCCCCCTCTTCAACTACTTCAAGCAGCTGTTCGCGCAGGTCACCAACCCTCCCATCGACCCCATCCGCGAGCAGGCGGTGATGTCGCTGGTCACCACCCTCGGCGCCGGCGGGAACCTGCTCGAGCAGGGCCCGGCGCAGGCGAAGCGCCTCGAGATGCCGCACCCGGTGCTCACCAACCACGACCTCGAGAAGCTGCGGCACGTGACCCAGCGACAGTTCCCCGCGGAGACGATCTCGATGGTGTTCCACCGCGACCTGGGCGCGGCCGGACTGGTCGCGGGCATCGAGCGCATCTGCCGGCTGGCATCCAAGCAGATCGAGGCTGGCGCGACCGTGCTGATCCTCAGCGACCGGCACATCGACGCCTCGCACGTGCCGATCCCGTCGCTCCTCGCCACCGCGGCCGTGCATCACCACCTGGTGCGCGAGCAGACTCGCACCGGGGTCGGACTCGTCATCGAGACCGGTGATGCCCGCGAGGTGATGCACCTTGCGCTGCTCATCGGCTACGGGGCCGAGGCGGTGAACCCCTATCTCGCGTTCGAGACGATCGCCGACCTCGCGCGTCGCGACCTCATGCCGCCGACCATCGACTCGGTGCGGGCGGAGGAGCTCTACGTGCAGGCGCTCGTCAAGGGGCTGCGCAAGACGATCGCCCGCATGGGCATCTCGACGATCCAGTCGTACTGCAGCGCGCAGATCTTCGAGTGTCTCGGCATCGATCGGACGGTGGTCGACCCCTATTTCCCGAACACCCCGTCGCGCATCGGGGGCATCGGCATGGACGTGATCGCGGCCGAGGCGATCGCGCGCCACCAGCGCGCGTTCCCGGACGTGCGCATCACGCCGCCCACCCTCGAGGATCGCGGCGAGTACCGGTGGCGACGCGAAGGCGAGCATCACCAGTGGAATCCCGAGGTGATCGGCGCTCTCCAGCACGCCGTCAAGGCCAACGACGAGGCCGCATTCCAGAGATATGTCGCGCTCGCCGACGACGAGTCGCATACCTTGAAGAATCTGCGCGGCCTCTTCGAGCTGCGCGAGGCCGCCGTGCCGGTGCCCCTCGACGAGGTCGAGCCGGCGCGGGACATCGTTCGTCGGTTCTCGACGGGCGGCATGTCACATGGGTCGCTGAGCAAGGAGGTGCACGAGCTGCTCGCGATCGCGATGAATCGCATCGGCGCGCGCTCCAACACCGGCGAGGGAGGCGAGGATTCGTCGCGCTTCGAGCCTGATGCCAACGGTGACTGGCGCCGGAGCGCCATCAAGCAGGTCGCGTCGGCTCGCTTCGGCGTCACCGCGCACTACCTGGTCAACGCGGACGAGCTGCAGATCAAGATCGCCCAGGGCGCCAAGCCGGGCGAGGGAGGTCAGCTGCCCGGAGCCAAGGTCGACGAGGCGATCGCGCGGCTGCGCCATTCGACACCGGGAGTCGGGCTCATCTCGCCGCCTCCGCATCACGACATCTATTCCATCGAGGACCTCGCGCAGCTCATCTGGGACCTGCGCTGCGTGAACCCCGAGGCGCGGATCAGCGTCAAGCTCGTTGCGGAGGCGGGTGTCGGCACCGTGGCCGCGGGAGTGGCCAAGGCACGTGCCGACCACATCGTGATCGCGGGCTACGAGGGCGGTACCGGCGCATCGCCGCTCACGGCGATCAAGCACGCGGGCGTGCCGTGGGAGCTGGGGCTCGCGGAGGCGCAGCAGATCCTCACCAGGCAGCGGCTGCGGAGCCGGGTCACGCTCCTCGCCGACGGTCAGATGAAGACCGGACGCGATGTCATTGTCGGCGCACTCCTCGGCGCCGACGAGTTCGCGTTCGCGACCGCGCCGCTCATCGCGGCGGGTTGCGTGATGATGCGCGTCTGCCACCTCAACACGTGCCCGGTCGGCATCGCGACCCAGGATCCGGTGCTGCGCGCGAGGTTTGCCGGCCGCGCCGAGCATGTCGTGGCGTTCATGCTCTTCCTCGCGGAGGACGTGCGCCGATGGATGTCGCGACTCGGCTTCCGTCGCTTTGAGGACATGATCGGTCGCGTCGACCTCATCGAGGCGAATCCCGCGGTCGAGCACTGGAAGGCGCGCGGGATCGACCTGCAGCCGCTGCTGATGGTGCCCGACGTGGATGCTCCGGAGGACCGGCGCCACAGCACGCATCAGACCGCCGACCTCGGCGACATGCTCGACAACGAGATCATGGCGCGCTGCGGCGACTCTCTCGACAGCCGCATACCGGTGCGCATGCGGCTGCCGGTGCGCAACGTGCACCGATGCGTCGGTGCGATGGTGAGTGGCGAGATCGCCAGGCGTCACGGGGCGGCCGGGCTTCCGGATGGGACCGTCGACGTCGAGCTCGACGGCGCTGCCGGGCAGTCGTTCGGCGCCTGGCTGGTGCGCGGGATCACCCTGACGCTGCGCGGTGAGGCCAACGACTACGTGGGCAAGGGCCTCTCCGGCGGCCGCCTGGTGATCCTGCCACCGGCCGCCGCGCGGCGGCGCGCGGAGGACAACATCATCATCGGCAACGTCGCGCTCTACGGTGCCACCTCCGGCGAGGCATTCATTCGCGGCGTCGCCGGCGAACGGTTCTGCGTCCGCAACTCGGGAGCTCTCGCCGTCGTCGAGGGCGTCGGCGATCACGGCTGCGAGTACATGACCGGGGGAACCGTGATGGTGCTCGGCGCAACCGGCCGCAACTTTGCGGCGGGCATGAGCGGTGGCGTCGCCTACGTGCTCGACGAGGAGCGGACCTTCGCGGCGCGCTGCAATCGCGCGTCGGTTGCGCTCGAGCCGCTCGGTCTCGAGGACCAGGAGCTCGTGCGCGGTCTCCTCGAGCGCCATGCCGGACTCACCGGCAGCGCGGTGGCGCAGCGGTTGCTTCGTACCTGGCCGCAGGAACGCGAGCGTTTCGTCAAGGTGATGCCCGAGGAATACCGGCGTGCGCTTCGCGCGCAGCTCGAGCTGGTGAGCTGATGCCGGCCCGCACCGGTTTCCTGGAGCACACGCGACACACCGCGCAGAAGCGGCCTGTCGCGGAACGCATCGGTGACTATCGCGAGGTCTACCTCCCGCTGCCGTTGCAGGCACTTCGCGACCAGGCATCGCGGTGCATGGACTGCGGCGTTGCCTTCTGTCACCACGGATGTCCGCTCGGGAATCTCATCCCGGAATGGAATGACCTCGTCTTCCGTGACGACTGGAGGGCGGCCGTCGAGCGGCTCCACGCCACCAACAACTTCCCGGAGTTCACCGGCCGTCTGTGCCCTGCCCCGTGCGAGCCGGCGTGCGTGCTTGCCATCAACGACGACCCGGTGGCCATCAAGCAGGTTGAGCAGTCCATCATCGACCGCGCCTTCGACGAGGGCTGGATCCGCGCGGAACCGCCGGCGCATCGCACCGGACGGCGCGTTGCCGTGGTGGGCTCCGGGCCGGCCGGTCTCGCCGCGGCGCAGCAGTTGAACCGCGCCGGTCACCGCGTGACCGTGTTCGAGCGCTCGGACCGCGTGGGCGGTCTCCTGCGCTACGGGATTCCGGATTTCAAGATGGAGAAATGGGTCCTCGACCGGAGGATCGACCTGCTCGAGGCCGAGGGGATCACGTTCGAGACTGGGTACGACATCGGCGTCGACATCACGGCGGAGCAGCTGCGCGAACGTTTCAATGCGGTGGTGCTGGCGGTGGGCGCGGATCGGCCGCGCGATATCGAGGTCCCCGGGCGCGAGCTGCGCGGAATCCATTTCGCCATGGACTACCTGGTGCAGCAGAACCGTCGAGTTGCGGGAGAGCGCGCCGGCGCGCAGCCGGAGATCACCGCGCGGGGGCGCAAGGTGATCATCATCGGCGGCGGCGATACCGGGGCGGACTGTCTCGGCAATGTCATCCGCGAGCAGTGCAGCGAGGTGCAGCAGCTGTACATCTACCCCCAACCGCCGGACGCCCGGCCCGACGGCAATCCGTGGCCGCAGTGGCCGTTGATCCTGCGGACCTATCCGGCGCACGACGAGGGGGGATCGCGCGAATTCGGCCTCATGGTCACGAGATTCGAGGGCGAGAACGGGGGCGTGCAGCGGGTCCGCGCCGCCCGTGTGGAGACGCGGCGCGAGAACGGGACTCGAACCTTCGTGGCCGTGCCGGGCAAGGATGTGCATCTCGATGCCGACCTCGTGCTCATCGCGATCGGCTATGAGGGCGCGATTCGGTCCCCGCTGCTCGACGAGCTGCCGGTCACCTTCGACCGCGACCGCAACATCGCCGTCGACGGCTCGTTCGCCTGCACCGCACCCGGTGTGTTCGCTGCCGGGGATGCGGTCCGGGGCGCCTCGCTCATCGTCTGGGCGATCGCGGACGGACGTGCCGCGGCGCGCAGCTGCGACGCGTACCTGACGGGCTCCGTCCGGCTCCCGTAGATCGGGTGCCAGGCGAGGCGAGGGAGTCGGGTTGATCTCGCCGGCACGGGCTCGGCGAACGGCCCTCTCCCTTCCCGAAGCGGTCGAGCAGGATCATCACGGCTTCCCGTCATTTCGAGTGGGAGGCAGGATCTTCGCGACTCAACCGGACCCCTCGCATTTCAACGTCATGCTCGATGAGGCTGAGGTGCGCGTGGCGGTCGGCATCAACCCGGACGCCTGCGCGGAACTCTGGTGGGGGAAGCGGCTGCGCGGCGTCCGCGTGGACCTGGCTCGCGTCACTCCTGACGTGTTCGCCGATCTCGTCGAGGATGCGTGGCGGCGAAAGTGTCCGCCACGCATCCCGCGCTGAGGTTGGGCGCTACACGCCTGTCATTGGCGCTGACGCCGGCCGCGGCTGTTCGACAAGCTGCTCGACGCGGGAGGACCTCCTTGGTGATTTGATCCAAGACTTGTCACTCTAACTGATATCATCGGTATCAGTAAGGCCAACCCAGTCTAGGACGTATGTGATAGTCTCGGTATCCGAATCAACTACATAGTCGCTGACAGCATGCGGAATAGCGGCAGCGAGCGACAAAGGAGGCTGTTCGATGGGCCTAGGAGTGGGCATCTTTCTGATCGCGGTGGGAGCCGTGCTCGCGTTTGCGGTGCACGTCGCCACCAGCGGGATCGACCTGCACACCGTCGGGATCATCCTGATGGCGGTGGGCGGTCTCGGCGTGATTCTCTCTTTGATCTTCTGGTCGTCCTGGGGCGGCCCGGGATATCTGCGGCGCGACGCAACCACCGTCGACAACCGGCCGCTGTGACGGCGTTCGTGTCCGGTCTCGACATCAACATCACCATGAATGCCACAACGCAAGGAGGCGAGGCATGATCGTTCTGGGCATCATCCTGCTGATCATCGGACTGCTGGCGGCGGTCCCCGTCCTGGTGACCATCGGGGTCGTCCTCATCGTCATCGGGCTCGTGCTCGAACTGCTCGGCATGGCGGGGCACGCGGTGGGCGGCCGGCGCCACTACTACTGAGGGGTCGATTCCCTCAGAACGCGTTCTTTACGAGACACGCCCCGCTCGGCGAGGCGTGTCTCTCCGTTTTCACAACCGATCGACGACCGCGATCGCTTCTACCTCGACGAGAACGTGCGGTTGGGCAAGGGCCCTCGCTGCGAAGCGGCGCAATCGGCGCGACCGATTTACACTGATCCTCAGGCCATGCCCGAGAATCCGGACGCCGTCGGCGACGCACAACCGCAGGATGCGAGGGGATCGGATGGACGCGGTGGCGTCTTGTCGTGGCCGGAAATACGGCGCGGGACTCCACTCCGCATCCTGATCGACCTCGTCCAGTACGGCGTCGCAATTGTGCTTCTCGTCCTGGCCGCGGACGTGCTGGTGCGGAGTTTCATCGATTTCTTCACCTCCCCCTTCACCTACACGACGGCGCTCATCAGTGCCGTCGACGGCGTGCTCGTTGTGATCATCCTCGTCGACATCATGCGCACGGTGCTGACGCACCTGGAGGGATGGGGCTTCCCGTTCCGGCCCTTCCTCGTCATCGGCATCATCGCCGCCGTTCGGGACATCCTGGCGGTCTCGACGCGCCTGACGTTCTCGTCGGGAGCGCAACCCGCGGGCGCCCCTACCATTTCACAGTCCCTGTTCGAGCTCGGCACCAACGCCGGCGTGATCCTCGTCCTGGCCGTCGCGCTCCTGCTCACCCGCGGGCAGGACGTCGACGCGGAGACCGACACCAGGCAGTAGGGCACGGTTGATCAGGGTGGTCTCGTCGACCGGCTGACCCATCGTCCAGTATTCCCACTCGTCCAGTTCAAGATAGGTGTGGTGGTAGCGGGGACTGCTCGAATCGCGTGGCCACGGCTTGATGACCCCCGCCCTGCGAATCAAGGCGACAAAGGCGCGGAACTCGGGCTCGAGGTCCTGCCGCCACTGCAGGACGGTGTACTCGTGCGGCCACCGCGGCATGGTGCTGGCAAACTGCCACCGCACTTTGGCGATATAGGCGCGCGCGTCGTCGACTGATTCGGTCATACCCACACGCTGCGCGAGGGCGGCGACAGGTGCATGTCGCACCGGGTGAGCAGCGCGCCGCAACATGCGACGCGCTGCCGGCTGGGAGAGCGTCGACCTTGTCGGCATCACGACCAAGCTCGTCGAGCTCGCCGCGATCCTGGTCGTGCTCCGCGGACCGTCGGAGGCGCACGTGCCGCGCTCGGAGACCGCAGCGACAGCGAGCGCTTCGTGAACCGTTAGCGAGGGTTGGGCCGGTCGAGGTTCCAGTGCCGTCCGACCACCGCGAGCCATGATCCGTTCAGCACCGGCAAGAGCGAGAACCTGCATCATCCGCTGGCCGCCCTCGTGGTCGCCATAGAGCAGATCGATGGTCACAGGCCGGGGTTCGGTCGCAGCGTTGCGCCGGCCGCCGCGCGCCATGCGGCCTAGCGAGCCAGGACGGCGCGCGCCTCGCGCCCCATCTCGGCGTCCTCCCTCGCGGTCACGACGATGACCGCCGGGGCACCGCGGACCGACGCGATGACCGCGTCGCCATCCGCCGGAAGCAGGGTCTTCGGGATCCCGAGCAGGCCGAGGCGAGCACACACCCGGCTTCGGATGAGCTCGGAATGCTCGCCGACTCCGCCGGTGAAGACCAGGGCGTCGACGCGATCGAGGGACATGGCGAGGCCACCGATGACGCGGCTGAGCACATGGACATAGACGTCGAGCGCCAGGACGCACGGCGCGTCGCCGCGCGCGGCTTCACGCTCGACGTCGCGCATGTCGGACCTGCCGCAGAGTCCCAACAGTCCACTGCCGCGCTCGAGTGAGCGGGTCATCGCCCCCACCGTGAGCCCGTGGCGCTCCTGGAGCCAGAGGAGTGCCCCCGGGTCCACAGTCCCGCTGCGCGACGCCATGACCGCACCCTCGAGCGGCGTGAAACCCATGCTGGTGTCTGCGCTGCGTCCATCGCGAACCGCGCAGGCGGAGACGCCGGAACCGATGTGGGCGATGAGCATGTGCAACCCGTCGGGTGGGCGCTGCAGCAGCTCGGCGCCGCGCCGGCTCGCCCAGGCATAGGAGAGCCCGTGGAATCCATAGCGGCGAATTCCGAATTCGCTACGCCATCGCAAGGGAACGGCGTACTGGATCGCGGACTCGGGCAGGTCTGCGTAGTAAGCCGTGTCGAACACCCCGATGATCGGCACACCCGCGCCGAGCTTGCGGCGCACGCCCGTGATCACCTAGAGGGCCGGGGGGTTGTGCAGCGGCGCAAGCAGGCTCA
>DAIQQM010000099.1:0-10253 GCA_036786805.1 Candidatus Dormiibacterota bacterium
CCTGGCCGAGCGGCTGGCGGTTCCGGCGCGAACCCTGCTCGCGCTGCCCGACGGCGTCGACGATGCCGCCGGGGCGATGGTCGAGCCCGGCGGCAACGCACTGCGTTCGGTGCGCGGCGCGGGGCTGTCGGCGGGCGATCGTGTCCTCGTGCTCGGCAACGGAACCCTGGGACTGCTCACCGCCGCCTTCGCCCGGGCGGACGGCGCGGAGGTTCACCTCATGGGCCGGTCGGCGGGCAGCCTCGAGTTCGCTCGCGGCCTGGGATTTGCCGGTGTCTGGCAGCAGGCCGACCTTCCGCCGGTCCCCTGGGACGCGGTCATCGACGCGTCGAACGCGGTGGAACTTCCGGCGCTCGCGCTTGACCTCGTCGAGCCGGGCAAGCGCGTGGTCTACGTGGGCCTCGCGGGCAGGCCAAGCCTCATCGACACGCGCACCATGGCGCTCAAGGACGTGACCGCGGTGGGGATCCTCGCCGCGTCCCAGGGTCTTGCGGGGACCATCGAGCACTACGCCGCGGGGAACGTCGACCCCCGGCCCTTGGTCGCCGCCACAGTCGGGCTCGACCGGGCGGGTGACGTGCTTGCGGGGTGGCGACCCGAAACCGCCACGGCAGGACCGAAGATCCATATCGACCCACGCCGCTCACCGAGTTGACCAGGAGAGTGCAGACGACATGAACGATTTCGACGGCCTTTTCGCGGTGGTCACCGGTGGCGCGAGCGGTATCGGCGCGGCGACCGCGACCCAGCTCCACGAGCGCGGCGCCACCGTGGCCTCCCTCGACCGCGCTTATGCGTCCGTCACACGCACGGCGGCAGCACTCGAGATTCCCTGCGACGTCGCGGACGCGGACTCGACGCGGGCTGCCGTCGATACGGTGGCCCGCGAGTTCGGGTCGATCGACATCCTCGTCAACAACGCCGGCATCGGAGCCTCCGGCGACGTTACCGAGAACGACGATGCCGAATGGCAGCACGTCTTCAGCGTCAACGTGATCGGCATCGCACGGGTCACCCGCGCGGCGATGCCATTGCTGCTCAAATCCAGTCACGCGTCGATCGTCAACACCTGCTCGGTGATCGCCGACGTCGGCGTGCCGCAGCGCGCCCTGTACTCGGCGAGCAAGGGAGCGGTTCGGTCACTGACCCTTGCCATGGCTGCGGATTACGTCGGAAAGGGCATTCGAGTCAACGCCGTCACCCCCGGAACGGCCGACACGCCGTGGGTGCGACGCCTGCTCGATCAGGCATCCGATGCCCACGCGGCTGCAATCGCGCTGCGGGCTCGGCAGCCCATCGGCCGGCTCGTCACCGCCGAAGAGGTCGCGTTCGCGATCGCCTACCTGGCGAGCCCGATCTCGGCGTCGACCACCGGCACGATGCTCGCGGTCGACGGTGGCATGGCCGGGATCCGCGTGGGCTAGAGGAGGGGACCGCACCTACACACCACGCGGTCACACCCCGGCTCGGTGGGTCCAGGTCCCTCCGAGCATCGTGGCGGCCACCGGCATCGCCCGCAGGAGATCTCGCGAAGCGGTGAACGGGTCTCCGTCGAGGACGAGCAGGTCCGCCGGGTCGCCGGCGCGGAGTGCCGGGTCGCCGTGCCCGGGCGGCATCGATGCGGCCAGCGCCTCGGCAAGAGTGATCCCCTGCTCGGCGTGCCAGCCGGGACGCTCGTCGCGGGTGCGATGCACCGCGGCGGCAATCGCCACCCAGGGATCCAGCGGCGCGACCGGCGCATCCGAGCCGAAGGTGAGCACGGCGCCGGCGTCGAGCAGCGAGCGGAGCCGAAACGCACGTCGCGTGCGACCGTCCCAGTAGCGGTCCGCGACATCGCGATCGTCGAGCGCATGCTCGGGCTGGACGCTCGCGATCACCTGCAACTGCGCGAATCGCCCCACGTCGGCATCGTCGAGCAACTGCGCGTGCTCGACGCTTCCGCGGGCACGGGTTCGCGCGAACGCCTGCAGCGCAATGGCATTGGCTCGATCGCCGATCGCATGGACGGCGCACTCGAAGCCGGCGTCCGTGGCACGCCGCATGAGCGCGCACAGCTCCTCGAGCGGAACGAGCAGCACGCAGTGCTCGTCGATGCTGTCGCCGGAGGCCGTGTAGGCATCGGCGCAGTACGCGGTGCGTGTGTTCAGCGATCCGTCGATGATGACCTTCAACGGCCCCGCGGTGAGCAGGCCATCGGTGCCGGCGGCGACATCGCCGCTGTGGAGGCGCTGCGCGATGGCATCGTCGAGTCGCTCCGGCCAGACCGCGCTGGCGACCCGCAGCGAGCGATCGCCTGCGGCAATGCGGCTCCGCCACGCCTCGAGCGACCAGGGCTTCTCCATGTCCACGATGCCCACGACACCGCGGGCCGCGGCAGCTCGCGTGGCCTCGCGGCACCAGCTGTCGACGACATCGGCGGCAACCTGACCGGCCGCGGTGATGACCAGCATCGCGGCGTCCTCACGCAGCAAGCCCGTCTCATGGTCGGCGTGGCCGTACCGGCGTAGCGCCGCCGTGTTGAGCCACGCGCTGTGCAGATCGGCGCTGATCAGGACCGCGGGTGCGGCGGCGCACACCGCGTCGAGCAGGGCTCGATGCGGGGCGTCCGGCCAGAGTGCGTCGCGAAAGCCGTAACCGACCACGGGTGCGTCCGCGTGTGGTGGGCGGGTCGCGACCGACGCGGCCACGAGCCGTGCCGCCGCGGCTGCGCTCGCAGCGCCTGAGAGGTCGAGACGAGCGCTGACCTGTGCCCACTGGTCGAAGTGAACGTGGCGGTCCCAGAGTCCGGGCAGCAGATAGCGACCCTCCAGGTCGACGACCTCGTCCGCATCGGTGTGCCCGTCCACGACGCCGACGCCGGTGACTCGACCTCCCGCGACCATCACATCCGCGACCGGGCGATGTGGCGCAAGGCGAGCATGACGGAAGCGGACGCTCGTCACCGGAGCGGCCCCACGGCGACCCGCGCACATGCTCCACTGTGCGCGGTGAGCGGATTGCAGACGGGCGCGGTCATCGGGATCTCGGTCATCGGGCTCGTCGCCACGTTAGCTGCGAGTGAGGTTCTCGTGCGAGGGGTGGGGCGTCTGGCCCGAAACCTCAGCCTGCTCGGCGGCGTCGTCGGGCTGATCGTCGCGCTGTGCGCCGACTCACCCGAGATCGCATCCTCGGTGTCGGCGGTGGCAAGCGGTTCCGCGGCCACGGCCGCGGGCGTCGTCTTCGGCTCGAATGTCTTCAACATCGCGGTGCTGCTCGGCGGCGGGGCACTTGCCGCCGGCTCGGTCCGAATCCCGCGTGCGGGACTCGCGATCGACGGCGCGGTCGCGATCCTGATCACGCTCGCGATCGGGTTGACCGTCCTCGGCACGCTTCCCGTCCCGCTCGGCCTGGGTCTGATGGTCCTCGTGTTCGTGCCGTATGTCGTCTTTCTCGCCCTGCGAACATCGACCATCGCGCGCCTGCCGCTGCCGGCGCGAGTCACCGCGCTGCTCGCCGACGCCTCGCGTGGGTCGGCTGCCGAAGGGAAGGAGCTCGAGACCGAGATCGAGGAGGTGTACCCGCGCGCGCCGTCGAGGCAGTGGCGTCCGGTGATCCTCATGGCCCCGGCACTGGCGGTGATCGTGCTCGGATCGATCCTCATGGTGCAGGGTGCGGTCACGCTCGGAGCGCGCTTCGGGGTTGCCAACGTGCTGGTCGGCGTCGTGGCGCTGGCCGCCGCGACGAGCCTGCCGAATGCCTACGCTGCGATTCGACTCGCGCTTGACGGTCGCGGTTCGGCCGTGGTGAGTGCCACGTTCAACAGCAACACCCTGAACCTGGTCGCCGGCATTGCCGTCCCGATCGTGCTGTTCCCGGACCTTCGTGGATCCGTGCCGCCCGCATACGTCGCGTGGCTGCTCGGCATGACCTGTCTGGCGCTCATCCTGCTCGGCACCCGTCTCGATCGCCGCGGAGCGCTGCTCCTGCTCGCTGCCTACGCCGGATTCGTCACGTACGCGGTGCTGACCGCGTAGCCCGGTACTTCCAGAATTGTGGGAGCACGGCGCTGAGCACCGCCGTGCCGGCCACACAGAGCACGCCGCCGCTCACCACCGAGGCGCGCACACCGGCGAGGGATCCGACGACTCCGGCCTCGAGGTTCCCGAGCGCGGGCCCCGACGAGTAGCTGAGCATCTCGATGCCGGCGAGGCGACCACGCATCGCGTCGGGAATCGTCTGGTTCCACAGCGTCATGCGAAACAGCCCGCTGATCATGTCCGCGGCACCGGCGACGGCAAGCGCCGCGAGCGCCACCCAGAGCGATGGAGCGAAGCCAAAGACCACGATCGCGACGCCCCAGCTGGCTGCGGCGAACGCGATGGCGCGCCCATGGTGCCGTACCGAGCGTGTCCAGCCGCTCGTGATGGTCGCGAGCAGCGAGCCAACAGAAGGCGCCGTGTAGAGGAGTCCGAGGATGGCGGGCCCACCGAGCCCCGACGCGATCTGGGGGAACAGCGCCATGGGCATGCCGAAGAACATCGCGTTGATGTCGACGAGATACGACCCGAGCAGGTCCTGACGGCCGGCGGCGTAGCGCAGGCCCGCGACCGCCGCTCGAAGACTCACTCCCTCGGCATCCGGGGACGGTGGCACAGCTCGCATGAGCGTCAGCACCACCGTCGCGACGAGAAACGTGGCAACGTCGACCCCATACGTCGCGGGGAGTCCGACCGTGGCGATGAGGATTCCCGCGATCGGCGGACCGACCACCATGCCGAGGTTGCCGCGCAGCGATTCCAGCGCGGCTGCCGCTGTCAGCTGATCACGGGAGACAATGCGCGGCACCAGCGCGTCGAGCGATGGTCGTTCGAGCGCGTCGATCCCTGCGGCTGCGATGACGACTGCGAAGAGTATCCAGAGCTGCGGGCGAGGCAGTGCGGCGTTGATGACGAGCACGCCGACGACGGCGCATGCGCTGATCTGCGTGATGCGCACCATGCGGCGACGATCGACCGCGTCGGCAAGCGCGCCGCCGATAAACGAAACCACGAGTATTGGAAGCAGCTCCGCAAAGCTGACCAGCCCGACCACCAGCGAGGATCGCGTGAGCTGGTATGCCTGGAATGGGATCGCGACATAGGTGATCATGCTGCCGGCGAACGACACGCCCTGACCGATGAAGAGGAGGCGGAACTCGCGCGAGGTTCGCAGCGGCGTGATGTCGACCGCAAGCGACGTCAGGCGATGCCGCAGCCCCGCCGGATGCGTGGCGCCGGGTTTGCCGCCGACCGCGGTGGGGACAGGCTCCATCAGCGGATCCGGCGTCGCGCGTGTGTGCGGCGGTGGCTCCTCGGACACCGGGCGACTCTGGGACTTGTCGCGTCTCGCGTGTCGCCGGCGGGGCTCGTTCGGCCTCCCCTAAACTTGACCATTCCGGTCAGGATTTGATACCGTCGCCGCCGATGGGCATCAGGGCTCTCGGATTGACACGACGCCGGTGGCTCGACAACGGCTGCTGCGGGTCCGCCATCTGTCGTCGCTGACCAGCGACTTCGCCGGTTGCCCGTTGTCAACGGGACAACGAACCCGCTGTGCACGCGGCACGACCATTGTCATCAATCGTTTCTCTGTGAGGTATGTCATGTCTGCAACCGATGCATTGCTCGAGAACAACGAGCGCTTCGCGGCGCATTTCGACAAGGGGAGCACGCCGCTCCCTCCAGCACGCGGTGTCGCCGTGGTCGCGTGCATGGACGCGCGACTGCATGTCAGCGCGATCCTCGGCCTGGAGGTCGGCGACGCGCACATCATCCGCAACGCCGGCGGAGTCGTGACCGACGATGCGATCCGCTCTCTGGTGATCTCGCAGCGATTGCTCGGCACCAGGGAGATCATCCTCATCCACCACACGGACTGCGGGATGGTCACCTTCTCCGACGATGCGGTGAAGGCGCAGATCAAGGACGACACCGGAATCCGCCCGCCGTTCTCGCTCGAGGCGTTTCCTGACGCCGACGACGACATCCGCCAGTCGATCGCGCGCATCCAGGCAAGCCCGTTCATCCCACATCGCGACAGCGTCCGCGGCTTCGTGTACGACGTGACCACGGGACGGCTGCATGAAATCGCGGGCGACCGCGAGTTGACGGGTTCCACCGCCGGCGCGGCCGGCTAGTACGACAGTCGCTCTTCGGCAGCCCTTGCTCCGCTCCGCGCGTGCAGGGGCTGCCTGGGAGCGGTCACGTGAGATCGCATCAGCGACGTGACACGACTGCGACACGAGCAAACCAAGATCGAGCTTGCGCGGCTCCATCTCGAACCGTGGGAACACCACACGTCGTGTCAACCGTGCCGGCGAAAGTTGCGCACAGGCATAGTCCTTACTGCATAAACAAGGTGTGCGGTTGTCCACACTGTGCACAGGCTTGCGCGTGTGTCAAACGCGTCTCGCTCAGCGTGCGAAGCGGGTTGTGATGATGGTTGACAGGGGGTCATGGGCGCGGCGTACACTCCCCCGGTGACATCGGAGGCGGGCTTGTCGAGGTCTTCACAGCGGGCCACCACGCCGCGCCGGATCTGCGCACGGGTCGGATGTGGCGAGCCGGTGCACAAACCCACGGCGAGGTACTGCAGCATCAAGTGCTGCTCCATCGACCCGGCACGTCACGAGCGGTTGCGCAACCAGGCGCGTCGCGCGTCCCCGCGTCCGATCCCGATGTTGCGTCAGCTGCGGTTCGACTTCCAGCCCACCGGCTTCGATCCGGAGGCGCAACTGAACGCGCTGTGCCAGGCGCGCGAGGACGTCCCCTCCGGCATGTCGCGCCTCACCGGCTGAGCAGCGCGCCGCTCCGGTCGACGAGCGTCGTGACGCCGACTGCGTAGAATCGGCGTCCCATGCCGGACGAGATCGTCGACGACGCCGCTGAAGCAGGCGCACCGCTCCCGGCGCCGGCCGCGCCGACGCCGGAGATCCTGCGCCACAGCGCCGCGCACCTGATGGCCGCGGCGGTGACCGAGCTGTTCCCGGGCGCCCAGTACGACGTCGGCCCGGCCATCGAGGACGGCTTCTTCTACAACTTCCGGCTCCCCGACGGCCGCCACTTCGTCGACGACGACCTGGCGCGCATCGACTCGCGTATGGCCGAGCTCGCCGCCGCGAAGATCCCCTTCACCCAGGAGGTGGTGCCCCGTGAGCGCGCGGTCGAGATGTTCACCGCGATGCACCAGGACTTCAAGGTGGACATCATCAACCGCCTGGCTGACGACGTCACCACTGTGAGCGTCTATCGCACCGGTGAGTTCGTCGACCTGTGTCGCGGCCCGCACGTGCCCGACACGGGATGGCTCACGGCGCTCCGTGTGCTCCGCATCGCCGGCGTGTACTGGCGGGGTGACGCGCGCAACGAGCAGTTGCAACGCGTGTACGGCACCGCATGGTTCACCAGGGACGAGCTTGACGCCTACCTGCACCGGCTCGAGGAGGCACGCAAGCGCGACCACCGCCGGCTCGGCGCCGAGCTCGACCTGTTCTCGTTTCCCGAGGAGATCGGCTCGGGGCTCCCGGTGTTTCACCCCGACGGCGGCCTGGTGCGCAAGCTCATGGAGGACTACTCGCGCCGGCGTCACGAGGAGGCCGGCTACTCCTTCGTGAACACCCCGCACATCACCAAGGAGGATCTGTTCAAGGTCTCCGGACACCTCGAATGGTTCGCCGAGGGCATGTTCCCGCCGATGGAACTGGACGAGGGAACGAAGTACTACCTCAAGCCGATGAACTGCCCGATGCACATTCTCATCTACCGGAGCAGGATGCGCTCGTATCGCGAATTGCCGTTACGGCTCTTCGAGTTCGGCAGCGTGTATCGGTATGAGAAGTCCGGCGTCATCCACGGGCTCACCCGGGTGCGCGGGCTCACGATGGACGACGCGCACATCTTCTGCGCACGCGAGCAGATGATGGATGAGCTGATCTCGCTGCTCGACTTCACCCTGGGGCTGCTCCGGGACTTCGGTCTCACCGACTTCTACCTCGAGCTGTCGACGCGGCCCGAGCACAAGGCTGTCGGCACGGTGGAGGAGTGGGACGCGGCCACCGACGCGCTGCGTCTCGCCGCGCAGGGGCGTGGCCTCGAGTTGGTGCTCGACGAGGGCGGTGGCGCCTTCTACGGTCCCAAGATCTCGGTGCAGGCGCGGGACGCGATCGGCCGCACCTGGCAGATGTCCACGATCCAGGTCGATTTTCAGTTCCCGCAGCGTTTCGACCTGCACTTCATCGACGACACCGGCAACGAGCGGCAGCCGATCATGATCCACCGCGCGCTCTTCGGATCCATCGAACGCTTCTTCGGCATTCTCCTCGAGCACTACGCCGGCCATTTCCCACTCTGGCTGGCGCCGGTGCAGTGCGCGATCGTCCCGGTCCAGGACGACAGCGAGGAGGTGATGGCGTACATCAGGACCCTCGCCGCCGGCATGCGCGACCGGGGACTGCGTGTCTCGGTCGACGAGCGTCATGGCGAGCGCATGCAGGCACGCGTTCGCGACGCGGAGCTCAAGCGCATTCCCTACGTGGTCGTCATCGGCAAACGCGACGTCGAGCGTGGCGACGGTGTGGTGCGCGTTCGGGACGTCCGCCGCAACGCGCAGGAGGATGTCTCGACCGGCGCGCTCATCGACCGCCTGGCAGCAGAGGTGGGCGAGCGGCGTCCCGAGTGAGACGGGCGCGACCCCGCAGGGCTCAGGCGCCGGACACCATCGCGAGCCACGCGCCGCTTCGCGGCGAGGCCAAGCTCCGCGCCGCACTGACCGGCTTCGACGTGCACGTGGCGGGACGGGTGTGCCTCGACCTGGGCGCTGCGGCCGGAGGATTCACCCGGGTCCTGCTCGAGGCGGGTGCCACCCGGGTGTACGCGGTGGATGCGGGATTCGGGCAGCTGCTCGGATCGCTGCGCCAGGACCCCCGGGTGCTCAATCTCGAAGCCACCAACGTCGCCACCCTGGACGCGCGGCTGGTTCCCGAACCGGTCGAGGTGGTGACCGTCGACGTGTCGTACCTCGCACTCGCCGCGGCGGTGGCTCAGCTGGACCGCATCACCATCGCCCCGTCTGCCGACCTGATCGGGCTCGTCAAGCCCATGTTCGAGCTGCGCCTCGCCAATGCGCCATCCGATCCTGTGACGGTCGATGCGGCGACCGAGCGCGCCGCCGCGGGGATCGTGGCAGCGGGCTGGGAGGTCATCGGCACGATGGCGTCGCCGGTGCTCGGGGGCCGCGGGGCTGTCGAGGCGCTGATCCATGCCCGGCGACCGCGGTGACTTCACGGCAGGTTTGGCCGGCGCGCGCGCGTGCTATATTCAGCGGCCGACGCCCATCACGGGCGCCGCAAAGCAGGACCGCCAGGTGCGGCCCTCACCTTCCGGGCTTGCCTTGAAGGTCCAGCACCCGAGCCCTGGATAGCGGAACCGCTGTCCAGTTTTTTATATCCACAAGGAGGCCGCGCCGATCGCATTCCGAGAGCTCAGGGTCAACGACCAGATCCGCATCCCGACCGTTCGCCTGTTCGACGACACCACCGGTGAGCAGTTGGGAATCGTCTCCATCGAGCGGGCGCGAGAGCTCGCAGCGCAGCGTGAGCTGGACCTGGTCGAGGTTGCCCCCCAGGCCCAACCGCCGGTGTGCCGTCTCATGGACTACGGGCGCTTCAAGTTCGAAGCGTTGAAGAAGGAGAAGGAGAGCCGCAAGGAGCACAACACCATCAACGTCAAGGAGATGAAGCTGCGTCCGAAGATCTCGGAGCACGACTTCCAGACCAAGTTCGGGTCTGTGCGTCACTTCCTCCATGACGGGGACAAGGTCAAGCTCACGATCATGTTTCGCGGGCGCGAAATGGTGCACCAGGAGTACGGGCGCAAGCTGCTCGACCGCATGGCCGAGGAGCTGAAAGAGGTGGCGATCATCGAGCGGACCCCTCTCGTGGAGGGCCGCAACATGATCATGATTATGAGCCCGCTGAACAAGAAGCACGCCAAGGGCGACCAGCACAGCAACGAACGGCGTCCGACGCAGGAGGTGGAGGTGAGTCTCACCATTCCGGAAGAAGACCTCGACGCCGAATCAGGGAGCAACGACGACCATGCCGAAGATACGAACCCATAAGGGAACCGCCAAGCGGCTGCGCGTCACCTCGACCGGAAAGGTGATGCGGCGCAAGGCGTTTCGCTCGCACCTCCTCGAACACAAGAGCGCCAAGCGCAAGCGGGCGTACCGCATGCAAC
>DAIQQM010000176.1:0-2859 GCA_036786805.1 Candidatus Dormiibacterota bacterium
CGGCGCCGATCCACACGGTGCCGACCGGGTTCCCCAGAGGACCGACGCGCGACCGGACTGCCGATACCTACCGAAAAGGAGGTCCACCATGGCTGGCCCGGACCGGGAACCTGGAGCCGTCCCGGCGGACGAGGATGAGCACACCCATGAGGGAACGTTTGCCTCCTGAGAGGAGACCATCACGCATCATCCAGAGCGCCCGGAAGAGCAAGGGGACTGGCGTCAACGCTGTTCCTCGCGCTCGCAATAGCGGTCGCGGTCATCGTGGTGGCGATCCATCTCGCGACAGGACCGCCACCGGTCCACCACGCCGTGTTCGAGCCGTTCTACGTGCACACGGTTCATGGCGTGTTGCGCTCGGGGGTCGCCCCGACTGCCTCAATCGCAGGGGACTAACGCGCGTGCGACCTGACGATCGCGATCGCCGTCCTCCGCGCCGAAGACGCCTCGCTAAAAGCGCGACGGCCTCGCGTTCCGCGCCGAGCTCGCGCCGCCTCGGTCAGGCGGTCAAGGGAGTCCCGCCGATGGCCAGATGCTTTGCCGGTCTGGTGTGAAAGTTGTACGCCATGGTGACCGACGATCCTCTGCTTTCCGGAACACTACGCCGCGCCATGTCGGCTATTCGAGGAAGTCGGTCAACCTCTTGCTGCGAGATGGGTGCCGCAGCTTGCGCAGCGCCTTGGCCTCAATCTGACGAATGCGTTCGCGAGTGACGCCGAATCGCTTGCCGACCTCCTCCAATGTCAGCTGACGTGCGTCGACGAGGCCGAAGCGGAGCTGCAGGACACGACGTTCGCGCGGAGTCAACGTGTCGAGGACGTTCTCGACCTCGGTGCGCAGCATGGTCAGCGATGCCGCCTCCAACGGCGCGATCGCATCCTTTTCCTCGACGAAGTCGCCGAGCTCGGCATCGTCCTCTTCCCCAATCGGGGTATTCAGGGAAATGGGCTCCCTGGAGATCCTGAGCACCTCACGCACCTTGTCGGATGTGACGCCCATCTCCTCCGCGATCTCCTCGTCGTCGGGCTCGCGGCCGAGCTCTTGGAACAGACGCCTCGAGACACGGACGAGCTTGGTGATGACCTCCACCATGTGCACCGGGATGCGGATGGTGCGGGACTGGTCGGCCAGACCTCGCCTGATTGCCTGGCGGATCCACCAGGTCGCGTAGGTCGAGAACTTGTAGCCCCTGCGATAGTCGAACTTGACAACGGCGCGCATCAAGCCGGTGTTGCCCTCCTGGATGAGGTCGAGGAAGGGCATCCCGCGGCCGATGTATTTCTTGGCGATGGACACGACCAAGCGGAGGTTGGCCTCGGTGAGCTTGTCGCGCGCCACGTCGTCGCCCAGCTCGATGAGCATGGCGTACTCGACCTCCTGCTCCTTGCGCAGGAGGGCAATGCGCCCGATCTCCTTGAGGTACATCCGGATCGGGTCATCGAGGGAGAAGGTGTCGACCGGATCGGTGGTGACCACCTGGTCTTCCGGATCGTCGCCCTCTTCAGCGTCGCCATCGCTGTCGCTGACCTCGATGCCCATCTCCCGGAACACCTGGAAGACGCGCTCCAGTTGATCGGGCTCAGCCTCGACGACGGGAAGGCCCTGCAGAACCTGGTCGGGGGTCAGGCGCCCCTGCTCCTTGCCTCGGATGATGAGGATCGCAGCAGCCTCGACGACATCGTCGTCGGCTCTCCGGGAGGCCACTGCCGCTCGCCAGCTCACTCTCGCGGCCTCCAAGCCTGTTCTGCGTTGCCGCTAAGAGACAGCGGGGAGTCGGCGACGGTCGCCCTTGCTGCGAGAGGGCCGAGAGTGCCTGCCGAGGCCGATCATCGACCGATGGGCTGCTCACTGTAGTTCAAATCCACTGCACGGAGGTCATCCAATGGCTACCCAGCTCACCGCTCTCGACGCGTCTCACGGGCAGCATATGGCAACGGACGAGCAGGAACTCCTCATGGGGAGGCCGGTCGGCAGCGCCAGACTGCGGCAGAACTCCAACCAGAATGATGGTGTCAGCCCCATTCAGAACTTGACGCGGGCATGAGGGCGCGTCCAGACGGCACGCTCTGCGCCGGTCGCGTCAGGCGCGTACGCTCGCTGCGAGCGCTGCATCGACCGCCGCACGCACACCGGGCGTGTCGCGTGCGGCGCGGACAACCGCGACACCGGCGGCGCCTGCGCCGATACAGCGTCCGGCGTTGGCGGCATTGACGCCGCCGATGGCGACGACTGGGATACGTACCGCAGCGCAGATGGCGGCGAGACCGTCGATGCCGATAGGGGAGCCCGCGTCGGGTTTTGTCGGTGTGCTCCACACCGGCCCTGCGCCGATGTAGGTTGCACCAATTGCTTGTGCCGCCTCGGCTTCATACAGGTCCCTCGCGCTGACTCCCAACAGCAACCCGGCGTCCAGCGCGCGCGCCGCGCCGCGGTCCGTCTGGCCGAGGTGGACACCATCGGCGCGGCACTGCAGGGCCGCTTCCACGTCATCGTTGATGACAAGCATGGCCGGAAGATGACGGAGTCGCCGGCCCATCGCGGCGCGCGCAGCCGTGCCCGCGTGCTTGAGGCGCACCTGCACGACCGTGGCACCGCCTGCCACCGCCCGCTCGGCGACCCCAACGTCATCGATGACGACGTGCACGTTCATGCTGTGCTCACCCTGGCACGTCGGTCGATGGTGTCCGGCGACAGCGCGTAGAGCGCATCGTACAGCGCAACGTGGAAACTGCCTGGTCCCGTGCTGTGCTCGGCAGCGTCCTCACCGGCGACGCCGAGCGCGACCAGGGCTTCGGCTGCCGCGCGAAGTGGTTGCGTGGGGTTCACGGCTGCGAAGCAGCCGGAGATCGCCGAGGCGAT
>DAIQQM010000177.1:0-2846 GCA_036786805.1 Candidatus Dormiibacterota bacterium
TGATGCCGATCGGCATGACCATCATCATGCGTGCCGTCGGACCCCAGAACATGGGGCGTGTCATGGGGATCTTCGGTATCCCGATGCTGCTCGCACCCGCCGTCGGGCCGGTCCTCGGCGGATGGTTCGTGCAGGATTTCTCGTGGCGCCTCATCTTCTACGTCAACGTTCCCATCGGTCTCATCGCCTTTGCGTCGGCGTGGCGGTTCCTCACTGAATCGCACAAGGCACACGGGCTGCGCCTCGACACGTTCGGGCTGCTGACCGCACCACCCGCGGCCGTCGCGGTGATGTACGCGGTCGATCAGAGCATCTCACTCGGATGGGGCTCGTTGCTCGTCGTGAGCCTGCTCGCCGGCGCAGCGATGCTGATCGCCGCGTTCGTGCTGTCCCAACTGGGTCGCCGTCGCGCCGCGACGCTGCTGATGATTCCGCTCGCCGCCGGCGCGCTGCTGGTCGCGCTCCGCAACGGCGTCGTCGACGGATGGACGGCACTGGACACGATCGTGATGCTCGCCGGCGCGGCGCTGGCGATCATCAACCTCGTCATCGGCGACCGCGGCAACCCCGAGCCGCTGCTCCAGCTCCGGCTCTTCCGGGACGCAACCTTCTCGTGGTCGATGGGGCTCAGCTTCATCATCGTCACGGCGCTCTTCGGCGGCATGCTGCTGCTGCCCCTGTACCTCCAGGAGGTGCATGGCTACAGCCCGCTCGAGACCGGACTCCTGTTGCTGCCCCAGGCGATCACCGCCGCAGTCGCGATGCCGCTCGGCGGATATCTCACCGACCGCATCGGTCCGCGTCCCGTGGTCGCGACCGGCATGGTGATGCTCGCCGGTGGTGGGTTCCTGCTCGCGCAGATACACCCGACGTCATCGAACTGGCTCGTGGTCAGCGCGCTCCTGCTGCGCGGCTTCGCAATGGGGTTCTCGATGATGCCCTCGATGGCGGCGGCGATGGCACGCGTGCCGCATCGCCTCAGCTCGAGTGCCTCGAGCATCTCCAACAGCCTGCAGCGCATCGGCTCGTCGATCGGCATCGCGGTGCTGGTGACGGTGCTCGCCGCACAGTTCACAACCGCGATCGGACAGGCATCGTGCGCGCCATCGCCGGCGGTGCTCAGCGCCGCGTCGGCATCCGGCCATCAGGTCACCAGCGCGGAGTTCTGCAGCAGGCTGCAGGGGCAGTATTCGACGCTCATCCAGAACGGCGGTCAGCCGTCGACGACCGTGAAGGTCGCGCCGGTCGTCGCGCAGTTCGGCAGGACCTACGCCGCGGACGCGCTCAGCACCTCTTTCGATCGAACCTTCGCGTTCATCACGATCCTGACGCTGCTCGGCGTGATTCCGGCGATGTTCCTGCGCAGACCCGAGAAGACAGCTGCTGCCGGGCACCTTGCGCAGATCGATGCCGCGTAAGGTCCTGGTCCTCGGGGGCACGGACTTCGTCGGACCGGCGATCGTCGGCGCAGCTCTCGCGCGGGGCGATGCGGTCACGATCTTTCATCGGGGACAGACCGGTTCGGCGCCCGACGGCGTCCGCGTCGTCCACGGCGATCGCACCGACGCCGCGGACCTCGAAGCGGTGGCCCGTGAAACCTGGGACGTCGTGGTCGACGCGTGGTCGCGAGCGCCGCGGGTCGTCCTCGAGTCGGCGCGACGGCTCGAACCGCATGCGGAGCGTTACGTCTACATCTCGACCATCTCCGTGTACGCCGAGGCGCACCAGGGCGTCATCACCGAGGCCTCACCGGTTGTCGACGCGCGCCCCGACGCCGACGCAACGGATTACGCCGCCGACAAGCGCGGCGCCGAGCTCGCCGTCGAGAGCGTGTTCGGCACGCAACGGTGCGTGTTCGCTCGACCCGGCCTCATTCTCGGACCGCGCGAGAACATCGGCCGTCTGCCGTGGTGGCTGCGTCGCGTCGCCGCGGGTGGCGTGGTGCTCGCGCCCGGACCGCAGGATCTCGCCGTCCAGTACATCGACGCGCGCGATCTCGCCGCGTTCGCCATCGACACTCAATTGCGCGGCCCGGTGAACGCCCTGAGCCCTCCGGGTCACACCATCATGGCCGAGGTGCTCGAGCTCTGCCGGGAGGCCACCGGATCGACCGCCTCCTTCACCTGGGTGGATGCGGCATTCCTGCTCGCGCACGGGGTGGAGCCGTGGACCGAGCTGCCGATCTGGGTGCCACCGGTCGGCGACATGGAGACCTTCTACAGCTGCGACTCGTCACGTGCGCTCCGGTCGGGACTCGACTGCCGCCCCATCCGTGACACGGTCCAGGACACCTGGTCGTGGCTGCGTGCCAACCCGGGCTGGACCCAGGTGGTGAACGCCAACCGCAGGCGAGTGGGCATGGACCCGGATCGCGAGGCGGCGTTGCTCGCGGAGTGGTTGGGTCAGTCCCCCGCTGCCCTGTAGCGTCGCTGCCGCTCGGCGACGAGCTCGTCGATCGGTATCTCGGTGAGCTCGTCGAGATGGCGGATCACCGCCCCGCGGATGGCGGCGATGACCAGCGGCGCGTGTGCGTGCGCACCGGGGGGCGGCTCGGGGATGAGCTCGTCGACGAGTCCGATGCGATTCGCGGTGTCGACCCCCGGACGCAGCGCTGCCGCCGCTCGAGCGCGCTGGCCGGCGTCGCGGTACAGGATCGCCGCGCACGTCTCGGGGGGAGCGACCGTGTACACCGCGTTCTCCAGCGCGAGCACGCGGTCGGCGAGCGCGAGCGCGAGCGCACCGCCTGAGCCGCCCTCGCTGAGCACGACGCTCACGGTCGGAGTCCGCAACCCGAGCATGCAGAGCAGCGCGTCGGCGATCGCCCACGCCTGACCGCGCTCCTCGGC
>DAIQQM010000178.1:0-2844 GCA_036786805.1 Candidatus Dormiibacterota bacterium
CCGAGGCGATCAAGATCGTCGTCCTAGAGGGCGACCAGACCGGTCAGGAGTTGCTCGACCAGTCGTTGCGGCTGCTCGACCCGGCGCTCCTCGGACTCGACCTGGAGCTCCAGCGGTTCGACCTGTCGCTGGAGCATCGGCGCGCCACCGCCAACGGGGTCGTGACCGACGCCGCCAGGACGATGTGCGAAGCCGGCCTGGGGCTCAAGGCGGCCACGATCACCCCCGAGGGCAAGGACGACGTCGGCTCGCCGAACCGCCTCCTGCGCGAGGAGGTCGACGGGAAGGTGATCGTCCGGACCGGACGCCGGCTCCCCGGCGTGGCGCCGATTGCCGGCGTGCACTACCCGATCTCGGTCGTGCGGATGGCGGTCGACGATGCGTACGGAGCCAAGCAGTGGCGCGAGGGCGACCCAGGAGATCCGTCGGAGATCGCCTATCGAACTGAGAAAATCACCCGCTCCACGTGCCGCGCCGTCGCCGAGTACGCGTTCCGGACCGCGGAGAAGATGAACGCGCGGGTCTACGGCGGCCCGAAGTGGACGGTGTCGCCGGTGTACGAGGGGATGCTGAAGGAGGAGCTCGACGGCGCCGCCGCCCGGCATCCTGAGACCGCCTACGAGCCGGTCTTGATCGACGCCACCTACGCCGGACTGATGTCGGGTGCGACCGATACTCCGCTGGTGATCCCGGCGCTCAACCGCGACGGCGACTGCCTATCCGATCTGGTGCTGCCGATGTTCGGCTCAATCGCCGGCGCCGAGTCCGTTCTGCTCGCGTTCGACAACGAGACCTACGCGACGACCGTCGCAATGGCCGAGGCGCCCCACGGGACCGCGCCGGCGCTCGAGGGCAAGGACATCGCCAATCCGCTGGCGATGATCCTCGCCTGCGGTGCGCTGCTCCGACACGCCGCCGACCAGCACGGTGCGGCGGCCGAGCGCGCGTCGCGAGCGATCTACGAAGCCGCGCTCGAGGCGATCGGGTCGGGATGCAAGACGCCCGACCTCGGCGGCAACGCCACCACCACCGAGTTCACGACCGAGGTGGTCAGCCGGGTCGGGACGAAGATCGAGGTGTGGTCATCGCTCGGCTCGGCGGCGTGAACCGCGCGTCGACCTGCGCGAGCACGTGATCACCGGCGCGCACGCGATCATCTACACCCAGGACGCGGATAGCGTCCGCGCGTTCCTCGACGAGGTGCTCGAGCTCCCCTCGGTGGATGCCGGCCATGGCTGGCTGATCTTCGCCCTGCCTCCGGCCGAAGTCGCCGTCCACCCCACGGACGGCGCCGGCCATCACCAGCTGTATCTGATGTGCGACGACCTTCACGCGACGGTGGCCGAACTCGAGGCCAAGGGCGTCGAGTTCAGCCGTCCGATCGCCGAGGAGCGCTGGGGCTCGGTCACCACGATCGCGCTTCCCGGCGGCGGCGAGCTGGGGCTATACGAGCCCAAGCATCCGAGCCCGCCGCACTGAGTCGCGTCGGTGCGATCCTGGGCCCGGATTCCCTCCGCCACCGGCACTCACTCCCCTCGCGCCACCGCCCGCGATCGCCCCCCACCGGCGACCACGCGGCCTCCGCCGGCGGCGTTATGGAGCGTTCCACGAGACCGCTCGTCCGACCAACACGGCCGTTGCAAGCGCGCGCCCATTCCGTCCGAGGCCCTCCCTAGGGTCACGAACATATGTTCCAGTCTTCAGCCAACCGCCTGCGCGCCTGGTTCGCGGTCGTCGATGACTTCCTTGGCGACCCGCCGGCTGACGCGCACCACGTTCCCGAGCCTTGGGCTACGCACCCCCATCGCCGCCCGCTCCGGTGGGAGCGAAGGCGGCGCGCCGGCAGCGTGCCACCCCCTCCCGCGCATTGCCTATCCCCGGTCCGGACCACGCCGGACTTCGGGGGACGAAGCGAGGTGATGCGGTAGTTGGTGAGCAGTCGGCAGGCACGCCTTAGAGCCCGGTTCCCCCAACGGGCCTGGAAGCCCGCAGCGAGGCCGTCGTAAAGCCGCTGCGAGGCAATTAGACACCTATCACGAGGCCGAGGAGGCCCTCGCCACGGCACGCCGTGCCTGGGAGGTCTGACGCGCGCGCGTCCAACCGGGCGTGGGTCACCCGGCCTCGGATGGGTGGCGTCAGACACCCCAAGGGGGAGCTAGGCCCGCCAGGCGGAGCGAGGCATCATTAGGTGCCGTCAGCGCCATGTGCGCGGTTGGCCCACCCCTCGTACGTTTTCGGGACGTCCAACTCCTTCACCTCGTGCCAGGCAGCGATCGCCCGCTCTCGCGTCGCCCCGCGGTTTGCGGCCATGAAGTCAGAGATGAAGTTGATGTAGCGGGCATGCTCGATTCGGAGCGGACCGCGCTTAGCTTCGTTCAGTGGACGGGATCCCCAGCTCCCGTGCGAAGTCGCGCAGCTCGGTGGCGTACCAGCAGTACCCGTTCTCGAACTGCTCCTCGGTCATCGCCTCCGACAGCGCCGGCCTTCCCCGGCGTCCTGCTGCCCCTTCGCCGGCCGTGGCGTCACGCCGGCGGCTAGGCGGCACGTGCCCCGGCGGCTGCCGCCTGCAGGGCGTGTGCGACCGCGTGGGCACCGAGAATCGCCCCGCTCGGCTCGCCCGTCGTCTGATCGCTCGACGCGGTCACGAGACCGATGATGACCGCGATGAACGTGCCCAGTCCGAGCACGATGCAGATGATGAGTAGGACAAGCACCTGCGGGTTGGCGCGGAGGAACTTGATCACTGCCTGCATCTGCTCGCTCCGCTGCTTCGCGCTGCCTACTGCTGCAAAGATAAACCGGCGGCGACCTACTCTCCCAGGCCCTTGCGGGCCAAGTACCATC
>DAIQQM010000179.1:0-2821 GCA_036786805.1 Candidatus Dormiibacterota bacterium
ACGTACTTGCCCTCGCGCCCGGTGAACACCTCGGCGACGAAGAACGGCTGCGACAGGAAGTTGCGCACGCGGCGGGCACGGCCGACGGTCTGCTTCTGATCCTCGGTGAGCTCTTCCTGACCGAGGATCGCGATGATGTCCTGCAGCTCCTTGTATTCCTGGAGCACGCGCTTCACGCCCTGCGCAACGCGGTAGTGCTCCTCGCCGACGATGTTCGGGTCGAGGACGCGGCTGAACGACTCCAGCGGGTCGACCGCGGGGTAGATGCCCGCCTCCGAGATGGACCGGCTCAGTGTGACGGTCGCCCCCAGGTGTCCGAAGGTGGTCGCGACCGCGGGGTCCGTGAAGTCGTCGGCCGGCACGTAGATCGCCTGCACCGAGGTGATCGACCCCTTGTTCGTCGAGGTGATGCGCTCCTGCAGATCGCCCATCTCCGTGGCCAGCGTGGGCTGGTATCCCACCGCCGAGGGCATCCGGCCGAGGAGCGCTGACACCTCGGCACCGGCAAGCGTGTACCGGAAGATGTTGTCGATGAAGAGCAGCGTGTCCGCACCCTTCTCGTCGCGGAACCACTCGGCGATCGTGAGTCCCGTGAGCGCCACGCGGGCGCGCGCACCCGGCGATTCGTTCATCTGGCCGTAGACCAGGGCGGTCTGATCGAGGACCTTGGACTCCTCCATCTCGCCGTAGAGCGCGGTGCCCTCGCGGGTGCGCTCGCCGACTCCCGCGAACACCGAGTACCCGGCGTGCTCACGGGCGATGTTGCGGATCATCTCCATGACGATGACCGTCTTGCCGACGCCGGCTCCTCCGAAGAGCCCGATCTTCGAACCCTTCGAGAACGTGCAGATCAGGTCGATGACCTTGATCCCGGTCTCGAGGATCTGCGTTTCCGTCGACTGCTCGGAGATGGTCGGCGCGGTGCGGTGCATCGGCATCCGGCCCGTTCCGGTGAAGGGACCCTTGCCGTCGATGGTCTCGCCGATCACGTTGAACATCCGGCCGAGGGTCTCCTCTCCGACCGGAACCTGAATCGCCGCGCCGGTCGCGCGCACCGCGTCGCCGCGACGCACGCCCTCGGTCGTGTCCATGGCGATGCACCGGACCGTGCTGTTGCCAAGGCTCTGCTGCACCTCGAGGACGAGGCGTGTCCCGCCCTCGCGGTCGATCTCGAGTGCGTCGAGAATCTCAGGCAGGCGCTCGCCGCTGAACTCCACGTCGACGACCGGACCGATCACCTGCACCACCGCGCCGGTTCCGGACTTCAACTCCACAACTGCCATCTCTCTCTCCTCAGCCTTCGAGCGCCGCTGCGCCGGAGACGATCTCCATCAACTCTGTGGTGATCGACGCCTGCCGCACCTTGTTGGCGGTGAGGGTCAGATCGTCGATGAACTCGCTTGCGTTGTCGGACGCGTTGCGCATCGCGAGCATGCGCGCGGCCTGCTCGGAGGCGCCGTTCTCGAGCACGGCTCGGTAGACCTGCGCCTCGACGTAGCGCGGCAGCAGGGCGTCGAGCACGTCCTTGGGGTCGGGCTCGTACTCGAAGTCGGCGCTCACCGCCTTGGCATCCTCAGGCGCCTCGACGGGAATCACCCGCTGCATGGTCGCCTGCTGCCGGCCCACGCTGATGAACTTCGCGTAGACGATGTCGATCTGCTGCACCTCGCCGGCCTCGAACTGCTCCATGGCAACCCGCGCCGCCGGGAGCACGTCTCCCATGGTCGGGCGATCGCCGAGCATGCTCTGATCCGCGATCAGATCCCGATGCAGCCTGCGGATCACGTCGCGGCCGCGCCGGCCGATGGTCACGAATGACACCGGCACTCCCGACTGCGCGGCCTCACGCACCGCAAGCCGTGTGTTGTTGCTGTTGAGCGCACCGCAGAGACCGCGATCGCCGGTCACGAGAATGATCAGCCGTTTCTCAACGGGCTGCACCTGGAGATACGGGTGCTGGTACTGCGGTGACCGCCGCATCAGCTCGGTCATGATGCTGGCGATCTCGTCGCTGTACGGGCGTGCGGCGAGCACGCGCTCCTGGGCGCGGCGCATGCGCGCCGCGGCGACGAGCTCCATCGCCTTGGTGATCTTGCGCATGTTCTGCACGCCTTTGATCCGGCGGCGCAGGTCGCGCAGGCTGGGCATGGAGCGTCAGCCTCTGCCGGGGCGCAGCGGGGCGCCGATGAACCTGCGCGTCATCATCCCGCGAAGGTCTTCTTGAACTCTTCGACCGCGGCGCGCAGCGTCTTCTCCATGTCATCGGAGATGCGCCCGTTCTTGGTGATGTCCTCCTCGACCTCGGGATGGGTCTGGTCCATGAAGCGCAGCAGGCTCTTCTCAAAATCACGGACGCGGTCGAGCGGAACGTCATCGAGAAACCCGCGCGCGCCGGCGAAGATGCTGATGACCTGCTTGGCGAAGGGCATCGGCTCGTACTGCGGCTGCTTGAGCAGCTCGGTCATGCGCTGGCCGCGGTCGAGGCGGTCGCGCGTCCCCTTGTCGAGGTCGGCCGCAAACTGGGCGAACGCAGCCAGCTCGCGATACTGGGCGAGGTCGAGGCGCAACTGCCCCGCGACCTGCTTCATCGCCTTGGTCTGCGCGTCACCACCGACGCGGGAGACGGAGAGGCCGACGTTGATCGCCGGCCGGATGCCGGCGTTGAACAGGTCGGTCTCGAGGTAGATCTGGCCGTCGGTGATGGAGATGACGTTGGTCGGGATGAACGCCGAGACGTCGTTCGCCTTGGTCTCGATGATCGGCAGCGCGGTGAGCGTCCCGCCACCCTCCGCGTCGCTCATGCGCGCGGCGCGCTCGAGCA
>DAIQQM010000100.1:0-10060 GCA_036786805.1 Candidatus Dormiibacterota bacterium
CGAGTTGCCGGAGCGAGTCCCGGGTGAGCGCCGCGACGACCAGGCCGTCGCCGACCTCATCGCGTCGCGCATCGCCGAACTCCTGCCGCCCGACTACCGCGGCGTCTACGCATCCCTCCCCGCGCCCGAGGTCACCCCCCGGGTCGGATAGCCGGACGAGGGCTCAGCGGCCTCTGCGGCTCGCTGCCGGCTTGGCGCGGGCCGATTTGGCCGGCCCGGCGGATGAACGTTTCGCGGGTGCCGGCCGAGCCACCTTTGCCGGTGCTGATCTGGCAACGGGCTTCTTGGCCGCCGCTTTCGCGGCAGGTTTCGCCTTGGCGGCGGGTTTCGCCTTGACAACCGGCTTCGCCTTCGCAACCGGCTTCGCCTTGGCAACCGCCTTCGCCTTCGCAAGCGGCTTCGCGGGTGGCGCCTTGGGTCTCGCAGCCGTCTTGGCTTTCGCGACGGGTTTTGCCACGGCTCTGGCAGTGGATTTCGCGGCAGGCCTCGCCGTGGGCCTGGGCGCCGTCCGTGACGCCGCGGCGCTCTTGGCCGCCGGGTGTGCCTTGACGGCGCTCGGAGGCTTCACCTTGGCGGCGGACTTGGCGGCCGCGGCAGGCTTGGCCTTGACCGTTGGCTTGGGCTTCGGCTTCGCGGCGGGCTGGCCCTTGGACGCCACCGCGGGCTTCGCGACCGGCTTCGCGTTGACAACCGGAGCAGATTTGGCGGCAGGCCGGGACTTCATCGGTGCGGCCGCAATGACGGACGCCGTCGCCCGACCGACGGTCGTCGTGGCGGGACTGATGGCGGCCGGGCGCTTCGGAGCGGGGACGGCTGCGGCAGCGGGGTCCGCGCGCTTGGCAGGGGCCGCGGCGGGCTTTCGCGGTGCCGGAGCGCCCGCAGCCGGCGGCGGCGCCGGTTCCGGCTCGGCAGCCGCCGGCGCGACCGATCCATTGGCGGCAGGGCGCGGGCCGCGATCGCCGACTCGGACGGGCTCGACCATGAGTTGGGTCAACTCGGCGTGGCGCTCGGGCGTCTCGGCGGTCTCGAGGCACGTGAAGGCGACCACCTCCTTGGTGTCCCGGTGGCGGTCGAATCGAACGATCGCCGTCTGGCTCAGCACGGTTTCAACGATCCCTGTCGAGCCGACCGGGTAGTCGCCGATCGAGGTTCCCGTGCGGGGCCGCGTATTCGATGTGAGGATCACATGCTCACCCACCCCGAAGGGGGGCGGCGGCTCCTCGCGGGCTCCGGGCGGTCTTCCGGGGGTCGGCGCGGGACGCGGGGCCGGCGCGACGACCACCGGCACGACGACGGCGACGACCTCCTCCGCGTCGTCATCCTCGTCGTCATCGTCGTCGACTTCGACGACTACCCCGATCTCGATCTCGATCTCGTCCGTGTCGTCGAGTTCGACGGCGTCAGCCTCGAGAACCTCGGCCACGGGGGCATCCGGCTCTTCCTGTTCGGTATCGACGGGGGGGTCGGTGGGTTCTTGGGGCATTCAGGCTCGTATGTGATGGATCGGTAGACTGGGTGCAGATGATCGCGCGATCCAGAGCGATCCCGCTGTCGCAACATACCCAGCAGCGGCTTCTTGAAATCCTCCCGGGCGCGCTCACGTGGTTCGCTCTGCTCGTTCCGGTGGTCGCCGCGTTCGCGATCAGGCTCAACGACCCCGGGATGCTCTGGATTCTCGGGGCCGGCGCCGTTCTCCTGGATACTTACTGGCTGCTGCGCACGACGGTCACCGTTCGCGGCGTTCGCAGGACGCTGAAGGCGCTCAAGACAACTGAGGTCATCGACTGGTGGCAGCGGTGCCAGGAGCTCGAGGCAGCCCTGCCCGACGGAGCGCCACCACCGTCGGCGGTGGTGCAATGCGCGCTCATCCCCACGTACACGGAGTCCTACGAGGTGCTGCGCGCGACCGTCGCCGCACTCGCCGCCCAGAACTACCCGGAACAGCTGCGCGTCTGCGCGATCATCACCCGCGAGACGGACACGGGAGGCATCGAGAACGTCGCCCGGCTGCGCGAGGAATTCGCGGCGTCCTTCCGGCTGTTTCTGCACATCAAGGATCCGTTGTTGCCCGGGATCGTCGTCGGCAAGTCGGCCGCGATGGCCTACGGTGGGCCGGTGCTCCGAGCGGCGTGCGACGAGCTCGGCTTCGATCCCGCCCGAACCGTCGTCACCGACCTCGACTCCGACTTCCGGCTGCATCCGCAGTACTTCGCGTACATCACCCACCAGTTCTGCACGGCCGGGGATCGACTGCTCTCCATCTGGCAACCGGTCCCGGTGTTCCTCAACAACATCTGGCGCGTGCCCACAGCCGTGCGGGTGATGGCGACCGCCGCCACGCAATGGCAGATGTTCCTGCACCAGAACCCGCATCGGCTCGTGATGTTCTCGTCCTACTCGATGTCCCTCGACCTGCTGAGCAGCGTCGGCTACTGGGACTCCGATGTGATTCCGGAGGACTCGCGATTCTTCTGGAAGGCGTTCTTTCACACCGGCGGGAAGCTCAACACCAGGCCCGCCTTTCTGCCGGTGTACGGCGACGCGCCGCGCGCGCGCGGCTACGCTGCCACGCACGCATCGCAGTACAACCAGATCAAGCGGTGGGCCTGGGGCGCGACCGATATCCCTTACGTCACCTCACGAATGCTGATACACCCGGAGATCCCCCGTCGCCGTCGGGCGCGGCGATACTCGAATCTCATCTTCAACCATCTGACCTGGGCGACACTGCCGCTGCTCCTGTTCTTCGGTGGTGCGCTGCCGGCATTCATCGACCTCGACTACAGCCTCTCCTCGACGTCCGCCCTCCTCGGGAGCCTGAGCGCAAGCATCCTCACCATCACGCTGCTGAACACCCTCCTGCTCGTGCAGGTGGACTACCGGATCTGCCCCAAACCCAGGGAGTGGCCGTGGTGGCGCAGGCGGTGGGCGGAGCTGCAGCTGTTCACGTATCCCGTGGTGGGACTGGCGCTCAGTGTGATCCGGGAGCTCGAGGCACAGACACGGCTCATGTTCGGTGCATATCTCGAGTACCACGTCACCGAAAAGGGGTAGCGCCGGGCCGCCATCAGCGTCCGAGAAGCCCGCGATAGACCTCGTGGGTCATCGTTGCGGCGCGGCGCCAGGTGAAGGTCGCGGCCCAGGCGAGCCCCTCGGTTCGGCGGCGCTCGCGTTCGGCCGGGTCGTCGAGCAACCGGCTGATCGCCGCGGCCATCGCGCCCGCGTCGCCGTCGGAAACGGTGCACGCGGCCGCACCGCTCACCTCGGGGAGCGATGAGTTGTTGAAGACCACCGCCGGTGTGCCGCATGCCATCGACTCGAGCGGTGGCAGTCCGAACCCCTCATACGCCGACGTGAAGACGAACATGGATGCCGCCGTGTAGAGCGCGACGAGGTCGTCGTTCTTGATGTGGCCGATCACGCGCGCATGCTCGGCAAGACCGGCGCGCGCCAGCTCGCCGGTCACCGAGTCGGTGAAGGTTCCCTGGTCGCCGGCGACGACCAGCGCGACATCGTGGTCGCGACGCACACGACGCACCACGTCGGCGAGCAGCGCGATGCGCTTGCGGGGATCAAACGTTCCGACGGCGAGCAGAAACGGACGGTCGAGCCGGAACTTGTCCCGAAGGCGGTCGATGACCTCGGTCGGGGCGGGATGGAAGAGGGGCGATATCCCCTCGGGAATGACCGTGATCCGGCCCGGATCGGTTTTCGTCAAGCGGAGCACGTCGCGCCGGGTTGACTCGGACACCGCGATCACCGCGTCGGCGCGGCGGAGCAGCCGCAGGCCGAGCAACCGCGCGCGGCGCACCCAGGGATAGTCGCGCGGCATCACGAACGGGATCAGATCGTGGACGGTGACGACCACCGGGAGCCCGGTGCGCAGCGGCTGACCGAACTCGATCGCGTGGTACAGATCGGCTTTCGAGCCGCGAAGCGCAGCGGCGACGAACAGGGTGTCGGCGACCGGCTGCAGCGTCGGGTGGATCACCCGGATGCGGTGCGGTGAAGGCCGGACTGAGCCGGTGACCTCGGCAGGCGGTTCCCGATGGGCCGAGAGCAGCAGGCTCACCTGGGGAGGGTCGGCGAGCTCGAGAAACCCCGCGAGCAATCCGCGCTCGTAGCGTCCGATCCCCCGAACCGAGGACGCCCCCTGGAGCGGGCGTCCGTCCATGACGACCCTCATGTCGGAGGGCTCGCTGGGGAAGGCACGGTCACAGAGTCTGTCGGATAGACTGGCTCCGGTGACGATTCAAGAGCGGGCCCTGGAGGAACAGCTGCGCTCGCTGGTCCGTGATGTGCCGGATTACCCGCGGCCCGGCATCGTCTTCAAGGACATCACCATGTTGCTTGGCGACCGCGCCGCCTTCACCGCGGCCGTGTCGGCGCTGGCCGAGCCATACCTCGGCAGTCGCGTGGAAATCGTCGCGGGCGTCGAGTCGCGCGGGTTCATTCTCGGTGGCGCGGTGGCCGATCGCCTCGGCGCCGGTTTCGTGCCGATCCGCAAGGAGGGACGGCTCCCCTCGACACGGATCTCGCAGTCGTACTCGCTCGAGTACGGTGAGGCGGTGGTCGAGATGCACGCCGATGCGATCCGGCCGGGTGAGCGAGTGCTGATCGTCGACGATCTGCTCGCAACCGGGGGCACGGCCGGCGCGGCGGCCGCGCTCGTCGATCGGCTCGGGGGGGATATCGTGGGATTCGCGTTCTTGATCGAGCTGAGTGGGCTCGAGGGATCGATCGCACTCGGCGAGCGCCCGTACACGGCGCTGCTGCGTATGAAGACAGCTGGAGGAGAAGCGTGACCAACGTGTTGAGAGTGGCCGAGTCCGATGTCGCCGACCCGAGCCTGGCCGGTGAAGGGCAGCGGCTCATCGATTGGGCGGCACGCGAGATGCCCGTCCTGCGCATCATCCGCGAGCGCTTCGCCCGCGAGCGTCCGCTCGAAGGTCTGCGTCTCGGAGCGTGCCTCCACGTCACCAGCGAGACGGCAAACCTCGCAATCACGTTGAAGGCCGGCGGGGCTCACGTGAGCCTGTGCGCGAGCAACCCGCTGTCGACGCAGGATGCCGTCGCGGCCGCGCTCGCGCGCCAGCACGGGATCCCGACGTTCGCGGTCAAAGGCGAGGACTCCGCGCGCTACTACGCGCACATCCAGTCCGTGCTCGACGCGCACCCGCAGGTGACCATGGACGACGGCGCCGACCTCGTCGCCGAGCTGCACAAGGGTCGTCGCGAGCTGCTCGAGGATGTCATCGCGGGAACCGAGGAGACGACCACCGGAGTGATCAGGCTTCGCGCCATGGCGCGCGACGGCGCGCTCAAGTTCCCGATCATCGCGGTGAACGAGGCGCTCACCAAGCACCTCTTCGACAATCGATACGGCACCGGCCAGAGCACCCTCGACGGTTTGATCCGGGCAACCAACGTGCTGCTCGCCGGCAAGACGTTCGTTGTCTGCGGCTACGGGTGGTGCGGACGTGGCCTCGCCAGCCGTGCGACCGGGCTCGGTGCGCACGTGATCGTCACCGAGGTGGATCCGACCCGCGCCCTCGAGGCGGTGATGGACGGCTATCGCGTGACGCCGCTTGCCGAGGCGGCGCCGAACGCGGACATCGTGATCACCGTGACCGGCGACATCAACGTCATCGATCGCGGTTCGATCGAGCGGTTCAAGGACGGCGCGATCATCGCCAACAGCGGGCATTTCAACGACGAGATCAACCTCGCGGCCATCGACGACCTGTCGGTGGAGGTCACCACGCCTCGGACCTTCGTGCAATCGCACCGCCTTCGCGACGGACGGACCATCCACGTGCTTGCCGAGGGCCGCCTGCTCAACCTTGCCGCGGCCGAGGGACACCCGGCGGCGGTCATGGACATGAGCTTCGCCAACCAGGCGCTCTGCGCCGAGCACATCGCCAAGCACCACAAGGACCTCGCCCTCGCGGTGCACGACGTGCCCCAGGAGATCGATCGCGAGGTTGCGCGCCTCAAGCTCCAGGCGATGGGCGTCAGCATCGACACGCTCACCGACGAGCAGCAGAAATACCTCGCCTCGTGGGAATCGGGGACCTCATAGGAATGACGGTCACCTTCCCCTACCGACCCGAGCTCACGGTGCTCGACAACGGTGTCAGCCTGCTGAACGCCCCGTCGGCCAGCCGGAACTCGGGCGTCTTCCTCATCGTTCGCGCGGGTTCTCGTGACGAGTCCGCCGAGACGTCGGGGCTCGCGCACTACCTCGAGCACATGTTCTTCAAGGGCACCGAGCGGCGTCCCACCACCAAGATCATCTCGCGCGAGATCGACCGTCTCGGCGCCAACACCAACGCGTACACCGACACCGAGGAAGTGGCGTATTTCGCCGAAGGACCGGCGACCGCGATGCTCGAGCTCGCCGACGTGATCTGCGACATGCTCAGCCGGCCGCTCTTCGCCGCGGAAGAGGTCGAGCGTGAGCGCAACGTCGTGCTCCAGGAGCTGTCCATGCGCCTGGCCGACCCCGACGGCTGGATCTGGGACCGTCTCGGGACCGTGGCGTTCGGCGGCAACCAGCCGATGTCCTGGTCGGCCGCGGGCTTTCCGGCGGTCATCGAGAAGGCGACACGAGACCAGCTCACCGAGTACCACCGCGCGTTCTACGCGCCTGCGTCGATGTGCTTGGTCATCTCCGGCGGCGCGACCATGAGCCACGACCAGGCGCTCGAGCTGCTCGCCGACATCCCGCACGGGAAGCCGCGGCCACGCAAGAAGGCCAAGTGGGGCCTGGGGGATCGCTACACGGCCAACGTCCGGCCGGTGACCGCCCAGGAGGAGCCGCAGGTGCACATGGTGTTCGCGGTACCCGGAATCCCGGCGACCGACCCGCGTCGCACCCAGCTCTCGGTGATGACCCACGTGCTCGGCGGGGGCATGTCGTCGCGGCTGTTCCAGACCGTGCGTGAGCGCAACGGTCTCTGCTACAGCATCTACGCGCACCATGCCGGGTTCGACGACACGGGGCTCTTCGCCATCGCAACTGCGACACGGCCCAAGGACGCGCGCAAGGCGACGAACCTCACCTTCAAGGAGTTCCGCAAGATCGCGTCGAAGCGCGTCGCCGCCGACGAGCTTGCGGCTGCGAAATCCGCGATGATCGGCCGGCTGCTGCGCTCGACGGAGACGGCGATCGCGAGTGCGCGCTTCTACGGCAGCCGCTGGCGCGCCGGCCTGCCGCTCGAGACGCCCGACGAACGTGCCGAGGCGATCATGAAGGTGACCGCCGCCGAGGTGCAGTCGATCGCCGAAGAGATCGCCTCCGGAATCGACGATGTGCGCATGGCGCTGGTGGGACCGTCCGACCAGGGTGACGAGCTCCTCGCCGCCATCGAGTCGACAGCGCCCGGCTGACGCCCGACGCTGTCAGCCCGCGCGCAGCGCGCGGTCGAGGCTCTCGGCCACGCGCTCGATATCGCGTGCGCTCAGCCCGGGATGGACGGGCAGCGAGAGGCAGCGCGACGTGCAGTCGCGCGCAACCGGCGTGTCATCACGATGCACGTTAGGGTGGTTGCGGTAGGCGTCGTGGTCCCAGACCAGGCCCGGGTAGTACACACCGGTGTCGACGCCGTCCGACGACATCGACGCGGCGACGCGGTCCCGGTCGATCCCGTGGTCGAGCAGGATGGTGTACTGATGCCAGACGTGACCCCGTCCGGCGGGAACGCGTGGGGTGGTGACCCCGGGCATGCCCGCGAGCAGTGACGTCAAGGCCGAAGCGTTGTGGCGGCGCTTGCCGATGATCTCGTCGAGATGCTCCATCTGGGGGATCGCGATCGCCGCAGCCACATCGGTCATCCGCCAGTTCTGGCCGATCATGGCGTAATCGTACCGGCTGCGCATGCCCTGGTTGCGCAGGGCTCTGAGGCGCTCGGCGAGCATGGAGTCGTCGGTGGTGACACACCCGCCCTCGCCACTGGTGACGTTCTTGGTTGCGTAGAACGAGAAGCAGCCGATACCGAAGCTCCCGGCCCTGCGGCCGCCGACGCCGGCGGCATGGGCCTGCGCGGCATCCTCCACCACGGCCAGCCCGTGGGTCGTGGCGAGTGACATGAGCGCTCCCATGTCGCAGGGGAGCCCGTAGAGATGCACGGGCATGAGCGCGGCGGTGGCCGGTCCGACCAATCCCGCGACGGACGAGGGGTCGATCGTGAAGTCGTCGCGGATGTCTGCGAAGCGGACCGATGCGCCACTGCGCAGGATCGCGTTGATGGTTGCGGCAAACGTGAACGGCGACGTGATGACCTCATCGCCGGGACCGATGTCGAGCACGGCAAGCGCGGCATCGAGCGCGACGGTCCCGTTGGCGACCGCGATCGCATGCGCCGTGCCCGCCATGACCGTGCAGAGCGCTTCGAACCGTTCCACCATCGGTCCCTGCGCGAGGTGACCGCTGCGCAACACCGAGAGCACCAGGTCCTCCACCTCCGCGCCGAGCTGGGGTGCGGAGATCCGGATGCTTGACTCAACCGGGGCGTGTGTGGCCGTCATGACGCCACCACCTCACCGGCCTGCCGCACCGGGCGCTGCGCTTCGGCGAGCCTCCGGCGCAGCGCGAAGAGGCCCGAGGCCATCGCCACTGAGTCGCGAAGCGGGGACACCGTCGAGCGGCCGGACGCCATGTAGACCACCGGGACCTCCACCGGGGTGATTCCTTCATGGACCGCCCAGAGGTTGATCTCCGCACCGATCAGGTAGTCACCGGCACGCAGGCGCGGCAGCAGCGCCTGCGCCAGCCCGCGCTGGATCAGCACCGATCCCTGGGTGTCGATGTCGAGGCCGATCAGGCGCGCGCGCATGAGGCCGAATCCGGCCGACATCGCGCGCCGGACCACCGGCGTCTCGATCTGCGAGTCGCTGTGCGTCTTCGACCCCATGACCAGCGCGGGTCGCGGGCTGAGGCCGAGATAGCCGTCGAGATCGGTGAAGCCGAAGGGGAGGTCGGCGGCGGTGAGCACGAAGGTGTCGCCGCGAGCCATGGCCATACCCCGCCGCCAGGCGAATCCAAGTCCCTTGGCCGACGTGGTCACCCGCACCGCGACATCCTCGCCGTCGAGCGCCGTCGCCAGCGAGAGGCAGAGCGGACCGGACCCGTCGGTCGACCCGTTCTCGACGAGGATGATCTCCGACCCCGGGAGGTGGGCGAGACGCTCGACCAGCAGCCGGAAGGTCTTTCGAAGCTCGGCGACCTGGTTGTGGACGGGGATGACGTAGCTGACGCTGGGTTCGCTCACGAGCACTCCTCGATGGCGGCCGCGACCTCGTGCGCCGGGAGGATTGATGCGCGCTCGGTGCAGGCGTCGGCGCGCCCCGAGATGACGTTGAGGAAGTGCGCGAACTGGAGAGCGAGGGGCTCGCCCGTGTGCCGGACGAAGGGAATGTCGATCACCGTCTCGGCGCGGTAGCCGGCCGCCTGCCCGGCGCCGACCCCCTGCGCGTGAGCGCGGTGCCGGTACACGGTCAGGTCCTGGCGGAGCAGGTCGACGTCGTAGAGCGCGCTCGCCGTGGAGACGAGCTGCGATCGCACCTTGCGCTGGCTCGCCCGGCTCGCGGAGAGGGTCGCGATCGCCCCACCCGGGAACTGGAGCAGGCAGTCGGCAACCTCCATGATCGGATCGCGTCCCGCCGTGCTCGTGGCACCGCAGATGCGCGCGGGCCGGACCCCTCCCATGTAGCAGAGGGCGAGGTCTATCTCGTGGATCAGGAGGTCGAAGACGACGCTCAGGGTGCTTCGCGGGGTCTCCGGCGAATGGCGGAGTCCGACGATGTGAACCGGCTCGCCGTCGAGCAGGTTCCGCATGGTCGCGACCACCGGGTTGAAGCGCTCGACGAAGCCGCACATCAGGGGCACGCCGCGACGCTCCGCGCAGGCGACGAGTGCCTGGCTGGTCTCGAGGTCGGGTGTCACCGGCTTCTCGACCAGGATCGGCTTTCCCAGTTCGAGCAGGACTCGCGCCGCATCCCAGTGGAAGGCGGTCGGTGTGGCGATCACGGCGGCGTCGCACTCGGTTGCGGCCCCGAG
>DAIQQM010000101.1:0-9879 GCA_036786805.1 Candidatus Dormiibacterota bacterium
TGCTCGGGTTCATCGTGTTCGTGCACCACATGTTCGTCACCGGCCTGCCGCTCGTGGTCCAGACCTTTTTCGCCTTCACGACCATGGTCATCGGTGTCCCCACGGGGGTGAAGATCTTCAGCTGGCTTGCCACGATGTGGGGAGGGAGCATCAAGTACGACACGCCCATGCTCTTCGCGTGCGGCTTCTTATTGATGTTCCTGATCGGTGGCATTGACGGCGTGTATCTCGGCAGCCTGGCGGTCGACCGTCTCGTGCACGGCACCTACTGGGTGGTGGCGCACATTCACTACGTGCTCTTCGGGGGCAGCGTCTTCGGCGTGTTCGCCGCCTTCTATTACTGGTTCCCGAAGGTGACCGGGCGGTTCCTCAACGAAAAGCTTGGCAAGTTGCATTTCTGGTTGATGTTCATCGGCATGAACCTGACGTTCCTGCCGATGCACGCGCTCGGTCTCCTCGGGATGCCGCGGCGCATCGCGACCTACCTCGACAACCGGGGCTGGGGCGACCTCAACTCGCTGATCACGTTCGGCGCCTTCATCATCGCCATCTCCGTGACCGTGTTCATCATCAATTTCGTCATCAGCATGCGCGCACCCAAGACGGCACCCGATGATCCATGGGAAGGCAACACGCTCGAGTGGGCGACGACGTCGCCGCCGCCGGCATGGAACTTCGACGAGGAGCAGGAGGTGCTGAGTCTCCGGCCGGTGCGCGACAGGCGGATCGCGCGCAAGAAGGCCGCGTCGGGAGCGCCCGCGTAGCGCTGGTGGCACGGTGATCCCAGCGCGGCCGTCGGTAGGGTTTCGCCGCCTCGCGGTGTGGACCGCGGTCCTGACCTACCTGCTGATCGTGTGGGGCGGCATCGTGCGTGTCAGCGGGAGTGGCAACGGCTGCGGGACCAGCGACCAGTGGCCCCTCTGCCACGGGTCGCTCCTCCCCGCGTGGCAGATCAACACGCTCATCGAGTTCACACATCGGTGGATCGCCTCGGTGTGCACGCTCCTCGTGATCATCCTCACGGTGGCGACGTGGGCTTGGCACCGCCACCGGCGGCGCATCCTCGTCGGCACCACCATCGCCGCCGCGCTCTTCGTGGTCCAGATCGCGCTCGGCGCGCTCACCGTCGAATACAACCTGCCCGGCGGGGTGGTGATGATCCATCTCGCCAACGCGCTGCTGCTCTTCGGCGTCCTCATCTACGTCGCGGTGGTGGCATGCACCGAGGGAACACCGGCGCGAGGTCCGAGCCTCGCGGGCGCGACGGCGCCGTCGGTGAAGTGGCCGGCCATCGTCACGGTCGTCGTGACCTACGCGGTCGCGTTGAGCGGCGCATTCGTTGTCGAGACGGGCTCGGGAGGAGGCTGCGGGAGCTGGCCGCTCTGCGGAAGCGGATTCTCACTTCCGTCGGGTCAGGCGGCGACGATCAATGTCGCCCACCGCGTCGTCGCGCTGATCGTCGTGCTCATCCTCGGCGGCCTGATGGCCATGATCGGGCGCCTTCGGCGCGGGGATCGCGTCGTCCGCATCGGTGTCATGGCGGTCAACCTGCTCCTCGTTCTGCAGGTCGCCGCGGGCGCGCTGGTCGTGCTCCTCGGTCTTCCGGCATGGGTGCGCGCGCTGCATATCGCGCTCGCCTCGCTGCTCTGGGGCTCGGTGGTCGCCGTGGCCGTGCTGAGCACGCTCCCGGTGGGGGAGACGGCCCCGGCGGCGGCCACGCAGCGCGGCGACGCGCTGCGGCCGCAGGCGAACATGGCCGGATCATGACCGTCGCGGTCAGCCTTGAGGCGATCCCGCGCCGGCGCGTCGGCGACGTCGCCCGTGACTACATCGCGCTCACCAAGCCGCGCGTCATCGTCCTGCTCGAGGTCACCGCCGTCGCCGCCATGGTGATCGCCGACCGCGGATGGCCGGGCTGGCGTCTCGTGCTCCTCACGGTCGCGGGCGGCTGGCTTGCGGCTTCGGGGGCGAACGCCATCAACTGCTGGTTCGACCGCGACATCGACCGGACCATGGGGCGCACCCGGACCCGCCCCCTGCCGTCCGGCCGTATCGAGCCGCGCCAGGCGCTCGCCTTCGGGGCCGGCCTCGGCGCCGCATCGTTCGCGCTCCTGGCCGCGACGGTGAACCTGCTCTCGGCGAGCCTGGCGCTGCTGGCGCTCCTCTTCTACGTGTTCGTCTACACGATGTGGCTGAAACGCTCCTCGATGCAGAACATCGTCATCGGCGGTGCCGCCGGAGCCATCCCGCCGCTGGTGGGCTGGGCGGCGGTGACGGGGAGCCTGAACATCACGGCGGTCTTCCTCTTCGCCGTGGTCTTCTACTGGACCCCTCCGCACTTCTGGGCGCTCTCGCTGCTCATCAAGAACGACTACGCCCGGGCCGGTGTGCCGATGATGCCGGTCGTCCAGGGGGACCGCCAGACGCGCTACCAGATCGTGCTCTACACGATCGTGCTGTGCCTGGTCACGGTGCTCCCCCTGCTCACCCGATCCTTCGGAGCCGTCTACCTGGGGGGTGCGGCGGTGCTCGACGGGATCCTGCTCACCGATGCCGTGGTCGCCGCTCGTCGCCCGACGGCGCACTCGGCCCGCCGGCTCTTCTACCATTCAATGATCTACCTGGCCCTGCTCTTCGCGGTCATGGCGATCGACCGCGTCACAGGGCTCTGAGGAGGCAGCGCCGATGAACCGTAAGCTCGCCCGCCGGAACATGCGCATGGGCGTCGCGATGTTCATCATGCTGCTCGTCCTCATGGGCGCGGCGTTCGTGTGGGCGGCGATCTTCCTCTCCGTGACCAAGTGAGGTCGACGAGATGAGCGACGACGCCGTGGCGACGGCGACCCACGACGAGGACGGCGGGCACGAGCATCCGCACCTGCCACCGCCCAGCGCGGTTCCCATCAACCTGGCGCTGGCGCTGGCGATCACCCTGACCGGGTTCCTCACCGACATCCGCGCGGCCGTGGGGCCCGCGATGTGGGGCATCGGATTGATCTATCTCATCGTCACGTGTTTCTTCTGGGCTCGCGGGGCGAGGAGTGAGTACCTCGAGCTCCCGGAGGACGGAGGGCACTGACGCCACACCTGGGGTTCGGCGACTGGACGTGGGATCCCACCGTCATCTGCGGCCTGGTTGCGGTGGCCGCCGGCTACGTCATCGCGATTCGCCGCGGCACGCTGGGGCCGGACGACGACGTCTCACCCTGGTTTCGCCATCAGCGCTGGCGGCCCGTGCTCTTCGGCACCGGACTGCTGATCACCTTCATCGCGCTCGAATCGCCGATCGATCGGGGCGGCGACGACTACCTGTTCTCGCTCCACATGGTCCAGCACATGCTGCTGATGATGGTGGCGCCCCCGCTGCTCCTCCTCGGCATCGCCGGAGCCCGGCCGGCGCCGCGCGAGCGCCATAGCACGATTCGCTCGATCTGGTGGGCGGTGACCCGGCCCTGGGCGGCCGTGGTGATCTTCAACGCGGTGCTCCTCTTCTGGCATATCCCGTCGCTGTACGACACCACGCTCACCACGGTCCCGGTGCACATCGTCGAGCACCTCAGCTTCATCGCGGTCGGGCTGATCGTCTGGTGGCCGGTGGTCGACCCGATTCGCGACGAGCGAACCGTGACGGTGAGCCCGCTGACCAAGATGGCCGCGCTCAGCGTCGCGGGGATTCCGCCCACGGTCCTGGGGATCGTGTTCGCCCTCGCCCCGGCACCGCTCTACAGCTTCTACGTGCAGGCGCCACGCCTCTGGGGACTCTCGGCGCTGACCGATCAGCAGTACGGCGGGGTGATCATGCTGGGCGTGGGGAACATCGTCTATTTCATCGCGATCATCGTCGTGTTCATGCGCCTGTTCAGCGACCCGGGACGTGACGAGGAGATGGCCGCCGATCGCATCGCCGAGGCGCTGCGGTGAACGCTGAGGCGTGCCGTCGGACCCATCCTTTAAGATGCCTTTGGATATGCACATGACCCACCTGCGCACACTTGTGGCCGGCTTGGGAGTGTGTGTCGCCATCGGATTGTTCGCCTGCGGCAACGGCCAGCCTGGAGGCGGCGGATCGAGCGGACCTGCCGTGTGCAACGGCTCGGCTGCGGCAAGCTCGCTCGGGACCGCGACCATGACCATCCAGGCGACCGACGATCTCGTCTTCGTCCCGGCATCGTCGAGCGCCGCAGTCGGTGACGTCATCGAATTCAAGAACACGGGCTCGGTGCCGCACACGGTCACCTTCCAGGACAACAACGACTCCTGCCTCACCGACAGCACGCTCGCCCCCGGGGGCACCTGGGAGGTCAAGTTCACGCAGCCGGGCACCTACAACTACCTCTGCACCATCCATGCCCCCAACATGGCGGGCAAGATCACGGTCACCGGGTCGGGCGCGGCGTCCTCGCCATCAGCCTCCACCTCCGCCTCTGCGTCGGCGAGCGCGTCACCCTCCGCTTCAGCGACCCCCTCCCCGGCGGCCTAGCAGCCGCCTTCCGCGGCGGTGGTGTGCCTGTCAGCCGGGCTCCGCGGCCCTGAGGTGGACGTCGCCGGCCAGGAAGCGATGCAACTCACCTGACCTCTCCACGAGCAGCGCTCCGTCATCGCTCACGTCGACCGCAACCCCGTCGATGATGCCTGCCGGGCCAAAGACGGTGACCGGCTCCCCGAGTCCCACTGCGAAGCGCCGCCAGTCGTCGAGGACGGCCCGGATGCCCCCGATCTCGAGTTCGGCGATTCGGGCGCCGAGCGCCTCACCCCAGCGTTCGAGCAGTACTTCGGCGCTGGGAGGGTTTGCGACCAGCGCGTGCAGGCTGACCGCCTCGATGCCGTCGGGGAAACGGTCGACGTGGAGATTGACGCCGATGCCGAGCGCGACGGCAACGCGCTCATCGCCCGGCACGCCGGGTTCGACCTCGCAGAGGATTCCCGCCAGCTTGCGGCGATTGACCAGGACGTCGTTCGGCCACTTCAGGGCGGCCGCGACGTTCCAGGTGGCCTCGAGCACGTCGACGAGAGCGAGCCCCGCGGCGAAGGGAATCCCGGTCGCCACACTCGAGGAGCGGCGGACCAGCACCGACGCGAGGAGCGCAGCGCCCGGCGGAGCGATCCACGCGCGGCCCTGGCGCCCCCGGCCGGCGGTCTGCTCTGCCGCGACGCAGCAGAATCCCTCGTCCGCACCCTCTCGAGCGGCGCGCAGCACGACATCCTGGGTGCTTGCGGTCCTGGCGACGCGGGTCACGTGCAGCTTCGGAAAACGCGGTTCTTGACCGGCCCGATGTGGCGACATACGATGCAACTTATTACAGGGGTAGAGGTTGTGAGGGTGGTGCGCTAGATGATCCAGGAGACTTGCGTGGAGATTGGCGAGCTTGAGGCTCGCTGGACTTCGCTACGCGAAGCGCGCAACGCGCGCCGGCAGAAGATCCGCTACATCGATGAGCTCATCGACCAGTTCGAGAAGCTCAACCTCGCCGACGAGGTGGAGGTGCCCTACGAGCTCGTCGGGAGAGCGGTGGCCCTGGTGGGTAACGAGGCGCACCTGGCCGGCCGCGCCCCGCGCGAGCTGATGATCTCGGAATGGATGGACGCCCTCTACGATGTGCAGGACAGCCTGATGTTCACGTCCGAGGACGATTCGGACTGAGCCGTATACTGGCCACGGTTGTCCCGGCGAGTCGCGACGGGCGCCCGTAGCTCAGTTGGATAGAGCGCCGGCCTCCGGAGCCGGGTGCGGGGGTTCAAGTCCCTCCGGGCGTACCACACCTGCTTTATGACGCCGACGGCGCACGTCACGGATGGCGTCCGCCCGACCTCAGCCGCCGAGGAGTGACTCGTGAGGCGCACCGGATTCGTGGTGATGCGCCATGTGATCGAAGGGCATATCCATCATGCGCAGCATCCCCACACCTCCGGTGCCGAGGAACCGCACCAGGAGGAGGGCGATGACCGCCAGCACGACGATGTTGAGAAAGGTCGTGGAGTCCCATGCGATGGCGGTGGAGAAGGCGGTCACCGTCCGATTGCCCGGCACCAGCCCGGCTGCGCTGAACAGGGCGCCGACGGCCAGCCCGGCGACAACCATGGTCGCGTACGACACCGCGAACAGATAGATCGCCACGCGGGGGCCGTAGTACTTCCGGTAGATGTTGAGGATGGGGATGATGATCAGATCCCCGAAGATGAACGCGATGGCCCCGCCGAAGCCGATGCCGTTGCGCCAGAGGACGGCCGCCAGCGGCACGTTCCCGACTGAGCACACGTAGCTCAGCATCGCCACCAGCGGGCCGAGCAGCGCGCTGACCAGCGCGGGGAGGAAACCGGTGCCGGTCAGGAAGAGATGCGACCAGACGGTCGCGGGCACCCAGGCGCCGATGGCGCCCGCGATGAGGAAGCCGAGCAGCAGGTCCCACCACAGGCCGTACACGTTCATGAAGAAGTAGTGGCTCACCGACGTCAGCGCCCGCGGCGAGGCAATGCGCCGGAGCAGCGGACCGTCGGTGACCGCCATGTCCATCGCCGCATGGCCCTCCATCTTCCCGAGCAGACCGCGCTCGGCCTGGAACCGCGCGCTCTCGGTGAGCCGGCGGGTCAGCGTGATCCTGAAGGCAATCGCGAGCAGCGCCACCATGATCAGCCCCCCGGCGAACTCGGCCGCGACGAACTGCCACCCGAGCAGGATCAGGAGCGCGAGACCGAGCTCGAAGACAAGGTTCGTCGAGGCGAATTCGAAGATGACCGCGTTGGGGAGCGTCGCTCCCTTGCGAAAGAGAGTCCTGCCGACCGCCACCGCCGCGTACGAGCAGGACGACGATGCCGCGCCGAACAGGGTCGCGAGGCTTGCCGGCCGAAGCCCGTCGCGTCCCAGAACGCGTGAGATCGCCTGCTTCGAGACGAACGTCTCGACACACGCGGAGAGCAGGAACCCGAGCGCGAGTGGCCAGAGCACCGCCCAGAACATGTCGAAGGCGAGACGCAGGGCATCGCCCGCATGGCTCAGCACGAAGCTCATCGATCTCCTCGCGGTGCACGCACACGATCAGGGTAGCCAGGCGCCCTGCGCTCGCAACCTCTCAGTGATCTCCCAGGTGACGCCCACGCCGTTCCCACGGCCGGGCGCGATGCTGATCGACGTCAATCGTCAGTCCACCCAAGGAGGTACGACACCATGGACGGCAACCAGTTCATCCCACCGCCCCCGCCCCCGGAGGAGCCGGAACGGCACGGAACGGGTTTACGCAAGATTGCGGCGACGGCGCTGCTCTCAGTCGGTTTGCTCGCCGGAACGGGGATCGGCAGCTTCGTGATCGCGCACGCTGCCTCATCCACGACGGCGTCGAGCAGCGCCGCAAACCTGACGGCGAGCACCGCGACGCCGTCGACCAAGACGCCCTCGACGACCACGTGTCCCAACATGGGCGGCTCGACCAGCACGACGGGCTAGGCGTCCCTTCCTCCCCCTCAAGGCGGCCCGCCGATCCGGCGGGCCGCCTCACCACCAGTCGAAGGGGCGGCCGTCCCAGGCATCGAGGATCGGGTAGGTCGGGTCCGCCGCCAGCTCGGCGACCCGGTGCGCGAACGCCTCGACCTCGACCTCGCTGAGCAGACGCCGCAACCTCGTCAGCAGCGCGGCCATCCGCGGCACGTCGCCGGCAAGATCCTGGACCCGCTTGACCAGCCGTGCCGGAAGTTGCGAGCCACCGAGCGAGATGAGCGCCGTGCGCTGGCGCGGATACGGCAGGAAGCTCAGCGCGTTGTCGATCGCTTTCACGCTCGGTCCGTCGACGACGAGCAGGTGCGTCCGCTTGCGGTCCGCGTTGTTGATGAGCACGTCGAGCACGGCGACGGCGTGCAGCTGCGAGTCGAGCGGCTTCGCGCGGTCGGCGGTGAGCGGCTCAACGAGCACGTGCACGAAGCGCTGCACCGATCCCGGGCCGAGTGGACCGTCGCGCAGGACGGTCACCGGAACGCGGTGCAGGCCGAGTGCCGAGTCGACGATGTAGGCCGCGACCTCACGCAGATACAGCGTGCGGCGGGGAAAGTCCCAGAGCGGGCGCTCGCCTCGGACGGGCTTGTACACGGCGCGCAGCGGCTCGGCGGGTTTCGCCGGGTCGGGGGCGTCGAGTTCGAGCAGGAAGACGCCGTTGCTCCCGTAGACCACCTCCGCGATGCGTTCGATCTGCGCCTCGGCGAGAGCCCTGGCGATCTCGGCATCCCGAGGGGCTGCGCCGTCGGCCGGTCCCGGCTCCATTGCCGCCTCGAAGCGCGCCCGCAGTGTGGGGGCTGCGGCCTCGTCGTCGCCGGCTGGCAGCGCGAGACCCGGGGTCGGGTCCAGGTGCGCACGCCGCGGCCTTCGCAGATGGTCCTTGCGCCGGGTGTCCTCGGTCACACGCGTGCCGAACTGATCGCGCGGGGTCAGCCGCTCCGTCGAGCCATCACGATGGTGACGGTGGCCGCCAGCCCAACCGGGATCCCGATCAGGAGCGTGACCGTGAGCGCCTCCCACGACACCGCCCACGCGATCCCGAGCACCAGGACGATCGCAAGAGCGATGACCAGAGCCACCAGCCATCCGCGACGGGCCGGCTCCGCGAGCGCGCGGCCGGTGAGCTCCATCCGGGGCGAAGCGGGCTCGCCGTCCTCGTACCAGCGGCGGCGGGCCGCGGGGACGAGCTCGTTATCGGGAAGGTCAACTCGATCGAGCGCGCCCCACCACGCTGGGGCGCCGTCGTTTCGTCGCTGGCCATAAGGCCGGGCGGAGCGCGAAGACTCGTCGGACATGGAGCCTCGGTGTACGACGGCTGACCACGACGGCCGCTCAACGATGACGCATGGTTTGACGAGCGGTGAGGAGATGATATCGCCTGGGCTTCGGCGACGCTACCTCGGCGAGTCAGAGTCGGGTCGACATGCCGGGAGAAGCCGCGCGCGGACGCTCGCTGAGGTCGCTGCAACACGAGCAACGCGCGTGCACGCGATGCGCGGATGCCGGCTTCATCGCTCGAGCGCATCCGGTGTTCAGCGGCCACATCGGTCAGCGCATCCTGCTCGTCGGACAGGCACCCGGTCCGGTTGAGCACGACCAGAGCCGGCCCTTCGCCGGACGAGCCGGACGGCAGCTGATGCGCTGGTTCATTCGCGCGGGCTTCCGCGACGAGAATGACGTGCGTGATCGCATCTACATGACGGCGATGACCACGTGCTTTCCAGGCCGCCGGCCCGACGGAGCGGGGGACAGGCGTCCGAGTGCCGCAGAGGTCGCCCTCTGCGCACCCTGGCTCGACGGCGTGCTCGCCCGGCTCGTGCCACGGCTCATCATTCCGATCGGTTCGCTGGCGCTCGAGCGCTTTCTTCCGGGCAGGCGTCTCGACGACGTGATCGGCGCCGCCTACGATGGCTCGGGGAAGGTGATCGCAGGCATTCCCGCAGGGTCGCCCGTCCTCGTGCCACTGCCCCATCCATCGGGGCAGAGCAGGTGGCTCAATGATCCGGCGCGTCTCGCGCTCCTGGACCGGGCGCTCGTCACCCTGCGCGAGATGACCGCATGGGCCTAACCGCGGGGCTGATCTCGGCGAACGGGCTCGACTTTCGCGAGGTTATTCCGATGCTATCATCGGCACTCGCACGTATTGCTGTGACGGGGAGAAAGGTTGCGCCAACGTGGTATGCGGCGTCGTGACAGCGCACCTCTGATTCGCGACGAGGCCGCATCGCCCGCTGAGCCTGCCGTGAAGAACGCCGAGGACATTCTCGAGCGCATCTTCGCGCCGACGCCCAAGGCGAGTCCCGCGGAGCAGGCGGAGCGGGCGCTGCGCCGGCCCAAGCAGTTGATCTACTGCGCGCTGAGCAACCGCAACTTCTACTGGCGTCAGCACATCACCAAGT
>DAIQQM010000102.1:0-9614 GCA_036786805.1 Candidatus Dormiibacterota bacterium
CGAGGACCCCGAAGACTCCGGCGGCGACCGCGTAGAGGATCAGGTTGCCGCCGGGGACCGCGACGTTGGTGATCCCGAGGTCGTGGAGCGAGCCGGCGACCACGACACCGAGGCCAAGTCCCACCACGAGCCCGAGCACCGCACCGAGCAGCGAGATGATCACCGACTCCCAGCGCACCATCGACCGCGTCTGCGACCGGGTCATCCCGAGGGCACGGAGCACTCCGATCTCTCTCGTGCGCTCGAGGACGCTCAGCGCGAGCGTGTTCGCGATTCCCAGCACCGCGATGATGATCGCGAAGGCGAGCAGCGTCGTGATCAGGTTGAGGAAGCTGTCGAGTGATGCACCGATGAAGGTGCGGTACTCGGAGCGGCTCATCGCCATGAGCAGCGGGAACGCCTTGACGTGCTGGTGGAGCGCGCCTTCAGCCTGACTCTGTGACACGCCGCCGGCCGCATTGGCGAGCACGATGTCGTCGCGTGCGGATGGCACGTTGGGCTGCATGGTGGCAAGCGACACGATGTAGCCACTGACCAGCGCGTTCGCCGTGTAGATGCCGCCGACGCGGATTCTCACCGTGGCGCCCTGGGGAAAGTTGAACGTGATCAGCTGTCCCATGTGCACGCCGGCCGCGGTCGCCTCGGTCGAGTCGACGATCGCGGTGTTGGTCGCGCCGATCGCCGAGGCGTCGCCCGACACCATGCTCAGGGTCAGCACGCTCCCGAGGTTGGACGGGTCGATCGCCGATATGTTCTGTGAGCTGCCCTTGATGAGCACCGATGTGACCCGAACCTCGGTCACGTCGGTGAGCTTGGGGTCGCTCCCCAGTGCGGCTGCGGCCTGCGTGTTGAAGTCCGGTCCCTGCGTGAAGACGATGAAGTCGGCTCGCAGCGTGCCCTCGATCGCGTTGTTCGTCGAGACGCGAACCGAGTCGGTGAGCACCGCGACGCAGGTGACCAGCGCGAGGCCGATCATGAGCGCCGCGGCGGTCAGCGCCGTGCGCCGCGGATTGCGGCGGGCGTTCTCGCCGGCGAGCAGTCCGGCCGCGCCACGGAACCGCCGCACCGGCCATCCGAGCACGGTTGCCACCGGGACCACCAGCAGCGGCGCGAGCAGCGCAACTCCGAGGAACACGCCGAGGAAGCCGGCGCCGATCAGTTGGAGGGTGACGCTGTTCGACGTGAACAATCCCGCCACCAGCGCGGCACAGCCGAGCACGAAGATGGCGCTGCCGATGGCGATCCGTCGCCGGGGCAGCTCCTGTGTCTCGGGGAGCGCTTCGGCGAGAGCCGCGACCGGAGCGATGCGCGTCGAGCGCCGGGCGGGAAGCGTCGCAGCGATGACGGTGACGATGGTGCCGACGAGCACCGCGACGATGACCGTGCGTGGCAGCAGGGTCACGGCGCCTGTGGAGGCGGATCCGAACACCGAGAGCAGCGCTTTGGCGATCAGGATGCCGACGACGAAGCCGAGGATCGACGCGACCAATCCGGTCACCGCGGCCTCAACGAGTACCGAGGTCATCACCTGCGCGCGGGTCGCTCCGAGTGCGCGGAGCAACGCCAGCTCACGCGTGCGCTGCGCCACCAGGATGTTGAACGTGTTGATGATGAGGAAGCTGCCCACGAAGAGCGCGATGAACGCGAAGACGAGCAGTGGCGTGCCGATGAACGTGCTGATGGTCGACTCCGTGCTCTGCTCGGCGGCGGCGGCTGCCTGCTGCCCGGTCTCGGCCTCCGCATACCCCGGCAGCGCCTGGGCGATGCGCTCACGCAGCACGACGTCGGTCACGCCGCTCTGCGCGCTGACCAGGATGCTGTCGAACTTGTCCTGCCCGTCGAGCACGCGCTCGGCGGTGGCCTCGGAGAAGAGTGCGATGGTCGCGCCCGCGAGGTTGTCGGAGCTGCCGTAGCCGGCGATTCCGGAGATGGTGAAGTGCTCCTCGACGCCTCCCAGGAACACTATGGGCAGCGACTGGCCCACGACCAGGTCGTGCTTTGCCGCGGTGCCCGCGTCGACGACGACGTCGTCCGGCCCCACCGGCGGCTTCCCGCTGCGCAGGCGGTACGGCGAGATGTTGCCGTCAGTGATCCAGTTGGCCCCGAAGGTCGGCGGCCCGTTGCCACCGATCGGCTTGCCGTCCGGGCCGATGAGCGTGGCGCCTTCACGGAAGATGTTGCCGACCGCGTCCTGGACGCCCGGAACCGCGCGGACCGTCGCAAGCAGCGACGTCGGGATGGGGTGATTCGAGCTGCCGCCGATGCCACCGGAATCACCGGCGATCGCGTGACCATGGACGGTCACCGCGACACCCGCATTGGCGGTCGCGAAGATGCTCGTGAACGTCGCGTTGATGGTGTCCGTGAGGATGAAGGTGCCGGCGACGAACGAGACCCCGAGGATGACCGCGATGGTGGTGAGCGCGAGCCTGAGCTTGTGGCTCAGCAGGCTTCGAAGACTGACGCCGATCACGCGTCAGGACCCGCCGCGCGGTCAGTCACCGAGATGGCGCATGACGTCGAGCACGCTGTCCGCCGTCGGCGCCTGCATCTCGCGCACAACTCGCCCGTCGGCAAGGAAGACGACACGATCCGCATGCGCTGCGGCAAGGGGATCGTGCGTCACCATGATGATCGTCTGCCCCAGCTGTGTGACGGCGTGGCGGAGGAAGTCGAGCAGGTCACTGCTTGCGCGCGAGTCAAGGTTGCCGGTCGGCTCGTCGGCGAAGATGATGTCCGGCTGGCTGGCGAGTGCCCGGGCGGCGGCGACACGCTGCTGCTGCCCGCCCGACAGCTCGTTGGGTCGATGCTTGAGCCGGTCGGCGAGGCCGGTGATGCGAACCACCTCGGCAAGGGCTGCCGGATCGGGCTTGCGACCCGCGATGGTGAGCGGCAGAACGATGTTGTCGAGCGCCGAGAGGGTGGGCACCAGGTTGAAGGATTGAAAGATGAAGCCGACGCGTACGCGACGAAGGAGGGTGAGCTGGCGATCGTTCAGGCTGCCCAGCTCGATGTCGCCGATGTGAACGGTCCCTGACGTCAGACGGTCGAGCCCGGCCAGGCAGTGCATCAGCGTCGACTTGCCCGAGCCGGACGGCCCCATGATGGCGGTGAACTGCGCCTGCTCGAATGCGATGGTGATGCCGTCGAGGGCCCGCACGAGAGCGTCGCCCTTGCCGAACTCCTTGACCGCCTCGTCGGTTCGCGCCGCGACGGGTCGTGCATCCGCGGCCGTTGTCGAACCCGCCGTCGTGGTGATCGCCGCCATCGGTTGCCAGGGTAGACGAAGTCCCGGCCGGCGCCGCCAGGGCCCTTAACATGTGGTTATGGACCCGTCTGAGTCGAGATCAGCGGTCGCCCCCGGTGATCCGCGCCGCGCATGGCTCGGAGGAGCCGCGTTCGGCTCCCTCATCGTGGCAGCGGTGTTCGTCGTGTTCGCGCTCGCCATCAAGCAGTTTCGCGTGCTCTCGGCGCACGTTCCCTGGCAGGACGATCCCTATGACGCGGTGGTCTCGTTCACCGTCTTCTTCGTCCCGCTCACGGCCGCGATGGCAATCGTGCGCATCTCTCTCTGCCGCCGGAACCGGCCGCTCCCGGCGGCGCGCGTCGTCGGCGTGCTGCGCGCGGAGGGAGTGCTCACCCTCGCGATGCTGATCACCGTCGTCGCCGACTGGATCAGCGTCGCCCTGCAGGTGGATCGAGCCACCTGGAACGGCACGACGCCGCCGGTCATCGTCCTGCTCGCATTGGTGACCGCGCTCGTGCTCGCCGCCGGCGCTGCGCATCTGCACGCGCGGCGTCTCGTGCGAGATCTGCGCGACGCCGCGCCGCGGACCGACTGGTTCAGCGACCTCGTCGCTGCTGCGGAGCTGTATTCGAGCCGGCTGGGGCCACTCAAGGTGCTCACGGTGCGGATCGTTCGCGTGATCGATCGCCGGGTCGTCGGCACGATCCGCAAGGACCCGGTCATCGCGGCCGGCTGCGCCGCTCTGGCCTTCGGACTGCTCCTCGCGCTGAACACGCTGCTCCGCGAGGGCGCGAGTCCGGCGATCTGGCTGGATGTCGCGGTCGGCGGGGCCGGGATGTTCGCGTTCCTGGTATCGGCCGGGGCCTACATGTGCCTGGTGGGCGCCGACCGGCCGGCAGCCGGGACGCGGCGGCGCATCATCGACGCGGCGGTGATCGGGTGCGCCGCGGTGCCGGTTGCGGTTGCCTTCCGCGACTGGCTCTGGTGGATCGTCGGGACTGCCGGCGGAGGTGCCGCACGTCTCGGCGAGCTCCTGCTCATCGTGGCCGTGGCCACCGGGACCGCCGTCTTCACGGGCGAGGCGATCTTCCGCGTGCACCGGAGCGGCGCGGCCTGACCTCGCCGCGCCGCCGGCGCCTCGGCGTCGAGCCTGCCAATCAGTGCGTGCTCACATCCGGCTGAGCAACTCGCGCTTCTTCGTCTCGAACTCCTCCTCCGTGATGACTCCGGACGAGCGCAGCTCCGGGAGCTGACGGAGTCTGGCCGCGGCATCGTCATTCGCTGTCAGCGGCGCGAAGTCGGGACTACCGCCCCGCACCCCGGTCTGCATCCGCCCGCGCAACTCCATGGGCCGCTGCTGGAACGCCGCCTTGACGAAGCCGCAGACCACGCGAGTGAGCGCCAGCCCTGCGATCGGGCTGAGCATGGCGCCGAACGGCAGGCGGGTCGGGTCGGTCCCGGTCACGAAGTCGGGTGCGAACACGCTCACGAGCAGCACCGCGATCCAGACGACCCCGACTCCGATGCCGAGCGTCATCCACGCCGTTCGAGCGGAGACGTCGGCGCGAATCCCGTCCATCCCCGCGGTCACCACAGCCCCGGTTGCGATGGCGCCCCAGACCCAGTCACCGAGCGCGGCGATCGGCATGCGGTCGTGCTGGGTGCCCGTCACCATCGCCGACGCAAAGATGCTCGCCAGGCGACGACTCGCAGTTGAATGTGGCGGCCGTTCGGCAAGGCTGGATTCTCGAGGACGCTCAGGGAGCCGCAGGTGGCCGCAACCGACTCGACAACACACGGCGATAGCGGCAGCGCGGATGTTCCTCTCTGCAGCGACCTTGCACCGCCGCATGACGCAAGGGTCAGCGCGATCAGTGACGCGGCGCCGCCCGTTGACAGCACACGAAGGCGCGTACGCGAGTGTTCACCAACTCGAATGACATTGCGTTTCACGAGGAGTCGCCTCGCTGGGCCGGCTGCCGACGACAGTTCGGATGATTCGGATGGCGATCGCGAATTCGAGGGTCGCCAATGCGACCCAGGCCGCGCGACCCCGGGCGGCGTGCGCCCTGACGGCGCGCGCGATGAACACGCCCCCCGCGGACGTGGCAGCGGCGGTGCATGCCGCTGCGAACACGAGGTGATCCGTCAGGAATGCGTCGGGCCCCGACCTCGGAGAGTCGGTGTGTGTTCGCATCAGGTGAACCACGGCGCGCTCACCGACACGGGCAGACACGTCAGCGTCAGCGGTGTGTCCCGCGTCCTCGGGCGCCTGACTGCTTGCGACCACTCGTTTCCTCACGCCCCTGTATGCGGTGATCACATCGCACCTCCTTCAAGCCGATGCGGACCTATGCGCGACGAGCGCCCTGCCGGTTCATCTCCCTGCGGATGTCCTCCTCGGTGATCGGACGGCGTCCGTACACGTCCCACGCATGCATCGCGAGACCGACGCCCCAGGCACCGAGCACCCAGGCCGGCCAGAAGTACCCGTGTCCGGTGACAAGCCACACCACGATGAGCGCCGCGTTGAAGACCACGTAGCAGAGGAGGTGCGCGGCGAAGTCGCGTCGCGCCGTCAGCCGCTTGACGGCGGCCGCTCGGGCATCAGCAGGGTCGGTCGTGACGGGTGTATCGGTCATCGCAGGTCCTCCGCATCGATGCTGACTCGGCTGGATTTCGGCGCCCAGGGCTGTTGGTAATCTCCGGAAAGGGCCAACATCATGGGTTGCCCTGTTGAAACCTGACCGCTGGGATTCGGCGACCGGGGAACGCTTGGTAGAGTGGATCGGTGACCGCGGCCGAACTTCCCATCGGCGAGCGGAAGGCGCAGGCGGTCGAGGAGATGTTCGACCGGATCGCGCCACGCTACGAGCTGGTGAACCGGGTGATGACCCTCGGCCTCGACGCCGGCTGGCGGCGCCGAGCCGTGCGCGAGCTGGACCTGGAACCCGGCTCACGGGTCGTCGACCTCGGCTGCGGCACCGGCGACCTCTGCCGGGGCCTCGGGCGCGCCGGGCTTCGCGCCCTCGGGGTCGACATGGCCGCCGGGATGCTCGCCAGGGCGCGCACCTCGGCGCCGCTGGTCCGCGCGGATGCGCTCCGGCTGCCTCTGGGCGACGCATCGCTCGACGGGGCGATCAGCGGGTTCGCCCTACGCAACGTCGTGGACATCGCGGCATGCTTCCGCGAAGCCGCCCGCGTGATCCGGCCGGGCGGCCGCGCCGTCTTCCTTGAAGTGTCAGAACCTCCGAGCCCGCTGGTGCGGTGGGTGCACGCCCTGTACTTCAGGCGGATCGTCCCGGTGGTGGGCGGACTCCTCTCCGACCGGCGCGCGTATCAGTACCTGCCCGCCTCAACGGCCTATCTCCCCCCGCCGGCGGATCTCCTGCGGCTCCTGACCGACGCCGGGTTCAGCCGCTGCCGCCGGGTGCAGCTCGGCATGGGTGCCGCTCAGCTGCTGATCGGGATCCGTCGATGAGCGTCATGCGCGCCGCACCGGATCCGACCGCTGCGGCGACGGGCGGTGACCTCTTCGAGTGGTATCGGGAGGGCACCGGGGTCGTGATCCAGCACGGCGATTACGGCCTTGCGGCTGCGGGCGACTCCCGGGACGTCGACGTCGCCGCCGGCCCGCACCACGTGAGCCGGGCGGCATCGCTCGTCGGCACGGCGCTCGAGGGGACATCGGGGAGCGGCATCGCGATGGGGGCGCTGCCCTTTGACGGGAGCTGCCGGGCGACCCTTCGCATCCCCGAACGCGTCATCCGGGGAGTGCCCCTGGACGGCGCCGCCGCTCCCCTACCGACGTGGTCGGTCACGTCGCTCATTCCCGACCCGCTCCCGGTGGAGTTCGAGGCTGCGGTGGAGCGCGCACTCGCGGCCATCGACGCGGGGGAGGTGGACAAGGTGGTGCTGGCCCGGACGCTCGTGGTCGAGGCCGATGCGCCGATCGATGCACGCCTCGTCGCGCGACGCTTCAACGCCGGGGAGCCGGGGTCGTTCGTCTTCCTGGTGGCTCTGCCGGGAAGCGACTCGAGCCTGGTCGGCGCCTCGCCGGAGATCGTCATCCGCCGCGAGGGCCTGATCGTGACGAGTGATCCCCTGGCCGGCACCGCCCGCCGATCGCAGGATCCGGTCCGGGACCGGGAGATCGCCCGCCAGCTGCTCGACGCGGTCAAGGAGCAGCGCGAGCACCGCCTCGTCGCCGAGGCTGTCGCCGACGCGATGGCGCCGTTCTGCTCGAACCTCGTCGTCGACGCGGAGACGAGCCTCAGCTCCACGTCGACGCTCTGGCACCTGCACACGGCCATCAGGGGACACCTGAAGCCGGGCGCGCCGGACGCGCTGACCATGGCGGCCGCCTTGCACCCGACGCCGGCGGTCTGCGGCACGCCGCGGGCGGCAGCCGCCGCCCTCATCAATCGCCTGGAACCCTTCGACCGCCGCTTCTTCGCCGGGCTTGTGGGGTGGGTCGACGCCCGGGGAGACGGCGAATGGGCGCTCACACTCCGCTGCGCCGAGATCTCGGGTGCCACTGCCCGGCTGCATGCGGGAGCCGGCATCGTGGCCGGATCCGAGCCTGCCGCCGAGGATCTCGAGACCGAGGCGAAGTTCGGCGTCGGTCTGGGAGCGCTCGGGGTCGAGCCGGCTCAGGTCTGAGCGCCGCTAGCCGGCGATGGCGTCCGACACGGCGCGCGACACCGCTCCTCGCAACGCCACCGCGCGCTGACGATCGATGCGCACCCTCACGATCTGCACGCCACCCGCGTTCTCGGCCTCGCGGATCGCGGGGACCACGACGCCGGCGTGGTCGACCGTCCGGACTCCGATCCCCGCGGCCCGCGCGATCGCCTCGATATCGAGCCCATGGGGCGTTCCGAAGAGCAGCTCGAACTCGTCTCTCGGCAGTGACGCCTGCGGCAGCATGGAGAAGATGCCGCCGCCGTCGTTGTCGATCACCACGATCACCGTCGCCCTGCCGTGGCGCGCGCCCCAGAGCAGCCCCGACGCGTCGTGGATCACAGACAGGTCGCCGAGGAGGGCGTAGGCCGGCCCACTGACCTCTGCGACTCCGAAGGTCGTGGACACCAGGCCGTCGATACCGCTGGCGCCACGATTGGCCAGAACTCGCAGGCCGCCGCGGGGGCGCATGTACATGTCGAGGTCGCGAATCGGCATGCTCGACCCGGCGAAGAGCACTCCGCCATCGGGGACGGCCGCGGCGACGTCCCGCGCGACGCGTCCTTCGAACGGCTCGTCCCAGGCGTCGATGAGCGCATCGACCGCCATGCGCACCCTGCGGTCCGCCTCGTGCCACTCCTCGAACCATTGCGGTCGAGTGGCGGGGAGCGACGACTTCGTGAGGTGCAGCGCCGACGCGACCTCCGACGGGTCCTCGCTGATGGTCAGCGTGGAACGTCGATCGGGGTCCGCGACGAGGTGATCGGGATCGATGATGAGCAGCCGGTCGGCGCTCCGGATCAACTCCTGGGTCCCGCGTGAGGTCGGTGCTGCGCCGACCTGGATGACGAGATCGGGGTGGTGGTGCTCCCGAAATGCCGCATCCGCGGCGAGCAGGGCGCCGGCCGAGAGCGCACCTGCGCCCGCCCCGGATCCACGCGCATCGCGAAGGCCGGAGAGCGGTTCGGCGAGCAGCGGCCACCCCCGTCCAGCACACACCTCGACCAAGCCGTCCGGAGGAACGCGGAGACGTCCCGCCACCACCACCACGCGGTGACCGGTGCTCACCTCGCGAAGAAAGGCCCCCGTGGGATCGTGTGATCGACGCGTGTCGGTGAGCGTCTGCGACGTGCGCTCGCCCCCGTACCCGTTGACAGCGCTGCCGGTCGGCAACAGCGGTTCCCGAAATGGCAGGTTCAGGTGCACCGGGCCCGGCGGAGGCAACCCGACCGCATGATGTATCGCATTGATCCCCGCCTCGGACCAGCGCGCCCGTTCGTGCGGCGCCCTGACGGGCACCCCCGTGTCGTGAAACCACTTGACGAAGCCACCGAACAGATTCTGCTGGTCGATCGTCTGGTTGGCGCCGACACCGTGCAGTTCGGGGGGTCTGTCCGCAGTCAGCACGATGATCGGCACCCGCGCCATCGATGCTTCGATGACCGCAGGGAAGTGATTCGCCGCCGCGGTGCCCGATGTGCAGAACATCGCGACAGGTTGCCCGGACGCCGCGGCGATCCCCAATCCGAAGAACGCGGATGCCCGCTCGTCCACGTGGACATGCAGCGTGATTCCCGGGTGACGTGCTGCCGCAAGCGCGATCGGGGTCGATCGGGACCCCGGTGTCATGCACATGTGGCTGACACCTCCGCGCACGAGCTCATCGCGCAATGCCCCCGCGTAC
>DAIQQM010000004.1:0-1696 GCA_036786805.1 Candidatus Dormiibacterota bacterium
GACCGTGCGAACCTGATCGGTCGCCTCCTCTTGGTCCGGTGCCACCGATTCGAACCCCGGACGCTGCCTCGAGAGCGTAGCCGGCGAGCCCGGTGTGACGGACAAGCACGCCCCTATCTCGGCATTCCATTCTGATCCGCTTCGAGCAAGTGCTTCATGCGTCTTGTCAAGCGAGGTCGGTTGATAGCCCGGAATCACCTCGCGTCGACGTATGGATTCCTGCCGTGGAGCCGACTTCCTGCGAAAGCTCCGCTGTGAGTTCCGCGCGATACCTCTGGGATGCTCGCTCGAACTTCGGGCGAAGCAGACGCGGTAACCCATAAGCGCACAGAAACGCACAGCAGAAGACAAGCAGCACGCCCAACGACTTGGTCTGGTTGATGAGGAATGCGACGAGAACGCCGAGCACGAAGCCGCCCAAGAAACCGACCAGGGCCAGCGCCACCGGCCACAACCGGCGCTCGACCTTTCTCTGTTCCACCAACTGATCAATGGCGGCAGCGGTGCCAGCCGTGCGGGCAAGCTCGACATGCTCCTGGTGCGCGGTGTCGGCCCGAGCCACCGCGCGTGTCCACTGGGACGGCAGGAGCGTGATCGGGCACGAAATACTCATGCGATAGCCACGGATCTCGGACAAGAACGCCGACGCGACCTTGTCTGCGGCGCTCCCGGTGGCAATCGACAAGGCGCCGAAGGCCAATCCGCCGGGCCAGGCAACGCCAACCACCAGCCACAGGGGACCAGGGGAGCTCGAGGAGCTGGCCAACACAAAGCACGTCAGGCCGATGGGAGCCCAGAGAATCCACGCGACGAGATACCAGAAGCGGCTTCTCATCCAAAGGGCCGCGGCGTCGTTACCAATGTAGCCGGCGATACGCGGCTCGGCTGCGCGGAGGAACCACCTCGGAGGGATGCGCATTACGGGCAGGACGATAGCCTCGGATTCCCACCCACAAGATGCCGGACGTGGCCCTGGCATCGGTTTGAAACCGGTTCGTGCGAAATAACGCAGGGTGGTTCCCGCGGCGGCCTTTTGCAACGACCCCCTCAGATACGGAGGTGCCCAGACTCGGCGGATTCCGCAGCTGGACGCCTGACTCCGACTCCCACTTGTCCGGCCGTGTCAGCAGTCGAACGCAAACCAGCACAGTTCATTGCGCAGCCGCTGGTCGTCGAGCACAAGCTCTCGGATTTCGTCGGGCAGTTGGGTGCGCTGCCACTGGCACTCCAAGCGCCCGGCCTCAACGCGGTCGTGTTCAGTCGCTGCCGCCCGCGCGGCCTTGATCGCGTAGGCCGTGGCGCCGAGTTCGTGAGCCGCCACGTGGCCCACGGCCGCGGCCTGGCCGGCAGCGTACGCGGCATGCCGTGCTGCGCCACTCAGGTCTCTGGCCGCGGCGTTTGCATGGCCGGCCGCCGTGCGGGCCTCTGCCCACGTGATCTCACCCCGCGACCAGGCACGCCCGAGGTCGATCGCGCGACGTGGACGGTCGTCGCTCGGCTGTGCCTGCTCGAAGTGGTGCAGCACGTGCTCCGCGCAGTCAGCCGCCCACGCCGCGAGAAGGCGATGATCACCCTCTTGGAGGGTTCCGCCGCGACGCACGGTGATGAACCGCGGATCTCGGATCTTGGGGAGGATCACCGGTTGCCCATCTCGCTCTTGTGTCCGCGAAGGTAGCAAGATCGGCCGCCGGAGCCC
>DAIQQM010000004.1:1796-35469 GCA_036786805.1 Candidatus Dormiibacterota bacterium
GGTGACGCTGCGCTCACGGCCCGTCGACTCGATCGCTCGCCCGCGCCGAGATCTGACTCCGTCGCAACCGGCGACCGTCCACCGACCGGATGCGGCCTGCTCGCCTCAGGCCGCATCCCTGCCGTCAGCCGGGCTCTGAGCGCGAACGCGGGCGTCGATGACGCGGGCGGAGCGCCCGACGACGATGATGTCGCCGGAGCCTGGTGGCGAGGACTCGGTCGGCAGAATGCGCCGCCGGCGCTGCTGAGCCCCGTTGAGCAGGTCATGGTGGCGTTCACGGCCGAGTTGCAGGAGGACGTGCGGGTTGATCATGCAGCCGATGCTATCAGCCAATATGGACGATATCCGTCCTATATAATCGGTGACGTGGATCTTTCCGTCGGCCGGCTGCTGACGCTGCTGGAGATGCTCCAGGTCTACCGGCAGCTCAGCGCCGCGGACATCGGCGAGCGTCTGGAGGTCAGCCCCCGCACCGTCCGGCGGTACATCAGCGGGCTTCAGGACATGGGGATCCCGGTGGAGGCCGAACGCGGTCGGGCCGGTGGCTACCGGCTTCGGCGCGGTTTCAAGCTGCCCCCGCTGATGCTCAGCAACGACGAGGCCCTCGTGATCGTGATCGGCCTGCTGGCGGCGCAGCAGCTTGGGCTGTCGGCCTCGGGGGCTGCGGTGCAGGGAGCGCTCGCGAAACTCGATCGGGTGCTCCCCGAGACGCAGCGCGGCCGGGCGCAGGCGATGCAGGACTTCGTGAGCCTGGGGCTGTCGGCCGTCGCCCGGGACCACGCGAAAGCGGAGACCATCCTCGGGCTCACCTCGGCGGCGCGGGACCGGACCAGAGTGCACCTGCGCTATCGATCGGCCGCGGATGAGGTCACCGAACGGCTCATCGACCCGTACGGCGTTGCGTTCCAGAGCGGCCATTGGTATCTGCTGTGCTGGGACCATCTCCGGAGTGCACTGCGCACCTTCCGGCTCGATCGTATGCTCGAGATCGGTGTCACCACGGAGGCGTTTCAGCGCCCCGACAACGTCGACGTCATCGGCACCATCGAACGGACCCTCGCCGAAGCCGGATCCGGTCACCGCTGCGAGGTGCTGCTCGACCTCACGATGGGCGAGGCGCGACGGCGCGTATCGGCAAGCGATGCCACCCTCGAGGCGGTTGACGACGGCACGCTGCTGCGGTTTCGAGCCGACGACCTCGACTGGGCCGCGACGTACCTGGCCCGATTGGAGTGCGACCTGGTCGTGGTGCGGCCCGCGGAGCTGCGCCCGGCGCTGGGCCGGCTGGCGGAACGGCTGCACGCGGCGGCACGCCGCCCACGGCCCGCATGACGACCAGAACGGCTCCATGCTTCACATCACCAAACCCGCCCATGCGCGATTCACTGCCAGAGGAGGTGTTTCCTCATGCTGCCGCGAGCTGAGAGTTCGGGCGCGACTCATTCCACGCTGACCCATCTCGAAGGCGGGCTCAGTCGCGCCTCCTATCCAGCCGACGAGCTCGCGACCATCGACCCGCTCGATGGCCGTCCGCTTCTCGCCCGCTACGACCTCGAGCGCGCGGCGAGGACCCTCGGTGATCGGCAGCGCGATATACGCCGGCCCATGCGTGGGGTCTGGCGATGGCACGAGATCCTTCCGGTGCGTGACTGGTCGAACGTCGTCACGCTGGGGGAGGGCTCGACCCCGTTGCTCGAGGCGTCGCGACTGGCGGGGGCGTACGGGATCAACCGGCTGCTCGTGAAAGCAGAGAGCCTGAACCCGACCGGATCATTCAAGGCACGCGGGATGACGGTCGCGGTCAGTCGGGCAAGGGAGCTTGGGGCCACGAGCTTCGTGATGCCGTCGGCTGGGAATGCCGGTGGCGCGCTGGCTGCGTACGCGGGTGGCGCGGGCATGCAGGCGACGGTGGTGATGCCGAGCGACGCCCCCGTCGTGAATCAGATCGAGGTCGTGGCGTGCGGTGCCGACCTGATCCTCGTGGACGGCCTCATCTCGGATTGCGGGCGGTTGACGGCACGGATCGCCGAGCGCACCGGGGCATTCAATCTCAGCACCCTGAAGGAGCCGTATCGCGTCGACGGGAAGAAGACAATGGGGATCGAACTTGCCGAGGACCTCGGCTGGTCGCTTCCCGATGTCATCGTCTACCCGATGGGTGGAGGGACCGGACTCATCGGGATGTGGAAGGCCTTCGCGGAGCTCGAGGCGATGGGTCTCCTCGGTGGTGCCCGGCCCCGGATGGTCGGTGTGCAGGTCGAGGGGTGCGCGCCGTTGGTGCGCGCGTTCCTCGCGGGCAGGCGGTTCGCGGAGCCGTGGGCAGACGCCACCACCGAGGCGGCCGGCCTGCGTGTGCCAAGCACCGTTGGCGACTTTCTCGTCCTCGAAGCGATCACTGCATCGGGTGGCACCGCGATCGCAGTGTCCGAAGCGGCGCTTGCGTCGACTCAAGCGTTCGTGGCGCGTCACGGCGGTGGGTTTCTGAGCCTCGAGTCGGCCGCAGCTTTCGCGGCGCTGCCGGAGCTCCGCAGCCAGCACGCCATCGAACCGGGCGACACGGTGGTCGTGTTCGACACCGGTGCCGGGTTCAAATCGACGCTGCCGCACCTGCCGACGCGACGATCGGTCAGCGCGGACGATGCGGACTGGGAGTCGTTGCTCAGCGGCTACCCACCGGCCTGAGCTACGTCGTCCTCGTCCATGCGACGAGCTCGTCCGCGTGCATCGTGTTGATGACCATTTCGGCGGAAACATCGCACGCGGCAGCACGCTCGCACCCGCGCAGCTGCCACTCGAGCTGCCCCGGCGCGTGCGCGTCGGTGTCGATGGCGAGCCGGCATCCGGTCCCGACCGCGAGCTTCAGCAGGCGGGTTGGGGGATCGAGCCGTTCCGGGCGCGAGTTGATCTCGACCGCGACGTGATGGTCGCGGCACTCCGTGAAGACGGCATGCGCGTCGAACTCGGACTCGGGTCTTCCGCGGCCGACGACGATCCGTCCTGTGCAGTGACCGAGGATGTCCATGTGGGGGTCGCGGATGGCGGTGAGCATCCGCGGCGTCATCTCCGCCTCCGGCATGCGGAGCTTCGAATGCACGCTCGCCACCACGACGTCGAGCTGTGCGAGCAGGTCGGGCTCCTGGTCGAGCGAACCGTCTTCGAGGATGTCGACCTCGATCCCGGTGAGGATGCGAAACGGCGTGAGCCGTTCATTGATACCGCGCACGACCTCGAGTTGCTCGCGAAGCCGTTCCACGCTCAGCCCGCGCGCCACGGTGAGCCGCGGTGAGTGATCGGTGAGAACGATGTACTCGTGACCAAGGCCAAGAGCGGCCCGAGCCATCTCCTCGATCGGGCTGCCGCCGTCCGACCAGTCCGAGTGCACGTGGCAGTCACCGCGCAGCGCCCGGCGCAGCGCCAGCGCTTCGTCCGCGATGGGCGGCGCCTCGGTTTCGAGGCGTTGCAGGTACGCGGGCGTCGTCCCCGCCAGCGCCTCCTCGATCACCCGCGCGGTGACCGGGCCGATCCCTGCAAGACCGCTCAGTGTGCCGTGCCTGCTCCGTGCCTCGAGCTCCGCGTCCGGAAGCGCACGAACGACGGCCGCCGCATTGCGAAAGGCACGCACGCGGTACGTCGGTTCGCGCTCCCGTTCCAGGATGTACGCGATGCGCTCCAGCGCTGCGATCGCGTCCTGGCGGCCGGTCACGATCGTGGAGCGGTTCGCATGGATCCGCATATCCTCACGCCCCGGTCAACCGAACTGCGACTCGGTCCGGGCCCCACCGCTGCGACCTCACTCGATTCCTACGGTGAGGGTGGGGAGCCGATGAGGCGCGTGACCGTGCTATCGAAAGCTGGGGTCGCGGTCAAAGTCACGAGACCAACGCCGCCTCGAGTGACGAGCACCTCGGAGCACGCCCACCAGTCCGAGAACACCAGCGGCGTGCCTGCCACGTCCGCCTCGATCTGCACGCGGTAACCGGTGTCGAGTCCGCAGCCATGGGCCCCGCCGCCACTCGGAAGCAACACGTTGAGAGCGCTGATCAGAGGTGCGGCGTCGCCCCGGTCGAGGTTCCTGGTGCGCAGCGTTGTGGCGTCGGATGATCCGAAGTGGTTCACCGCCAGAAGTGTCACCGCGGTGCCCGACGGAACGAACTCGCCCGCGGGCTTCGGCGGCAGCCAGATCACCTCCGCGTCGGCACGCAGACCGGTCTCCGAGGAGCTCATCGCCGCCAGTGCGAGCTCGACCGTCGCCCCCTCGTAGGCGGTCGTCGACGGCGCGTCGAAGCCGAAACTTCGGTTCGCGGGCTCCCCGGGGCCCCCCGACCAGCCCGACATGCCAGGCTTCAGCCCCGCTGGAGAATGCGCCTGAATCCAAGCGACCGCGTCGTCAAAGGGCATATCTATCCGCCACCACGTGGTGCTCGTGAGCAGGTTCGGGGATGCTTCGGTCACCGGGGCCTGAGCCAGCAGCGTGACGGGCGCGCTCGCCACCCGCTCAGCCCCGAAGGGCACTCGCACGCCGGCGAGCAGCGTCCGCAGCTCCACCTCGGCCCGCACGTGCGCAGAGGGTTGCGTTGCGCCTCCGGCCGGAAGGGTCGCGACCGACCCGGGAGGGAGCGCAGCGCCGCAGGCCGCAAGTGAAAGCGCCGTCACCGAGAGGGCGAGCAGCCATTGGGTCCCGTGTGCGTGACCGTCTCGGTTATCCATCCACACAGCGTTCACGTCGATGCTACGTCTGCCGGCCACGATGCGTTCCGTCACCCGCAGCGGTGCGCACCATTGGATTCCACCGGCGTGAATGGCGGATGGCTTGGTTTCCAGGCCAGTTGATCGCCGTGATTGCTCTCGCCGCCGAACCTGAGTTACGTTCGATGACGGATATCGAGATCTACGCCTGGGCACGCAGAGAGCGTCGTCGGATCGTCACGGGGAACGTCGAAGACTTCCGGCGGGTGCTCATGCAGGACGCCGAGATGGATGGTCCGGGGTTGCTGTTCACCAGTGCTCGAACGGTTCCGCGAAGCCGGCGTGTGCCAGGGTTGCTCATCGCCTCGCTCGAGAGCTGGCTCAGCCAGTCCGGCGTTCTTGCCAGACCGCCGGAGGATTGGCTGGCTCCGATGAGTCACGTGGAAGGGACACCGGACCGTTTCTAGAAGAAGCAGGCGGTACCCCTGGCCTCTCTCAGTGAGACGTCATCCATCGACGGAATGGCGGCGACACCCTGGCGGCGGCGGCAGACCGTATGCCGCACATGGTCCGAGCCACTGATCACGGACGCCTCCTTGCAGTGAGCGGCCTCCGGGAAGTCACCGTGCGCAGACACGGGCTCGTAGTGACGGCAGCCCATGACGGTTTCTTCGGAGTACGGGCAGCGTCCCATCAGGCCGTCGACGAACAACTCCGTGCACCCGCTCTGCATCATCTGTTGAGCCTGCCCGTCATGGACCCGCTGCACCAGTGCCCTTGGTCCTCAATCTGCGGTCAGCCGGTCGCGATCGCCCGAAACGCGAAGAGGACGGTCATCACGGCGCCGCCGGCGAGCCAGATCTGCTCGTCACGACCTCCGAGCCGCCTGCCGACGGCCATGGCAATGGGCAGGGTGATCAGGGTCGCGGCGCCGTAGAGCCAGTGGAGGAACTGCTGCGGCCGGTCGCCGGTGGCGACCAGGACAAGACCGATCACCACCTGAACTGCGACGAGCCCGATCACGACGCGGACATAGAAACGCACCGCGGGAAGGATCCGTGGCCGAAAAAGACTGACTATCGCGGCGACCGCGCCAACCGCAGCCACGAGGGTCAGTACGAGACCGTACCGATCGTGGATCAGCACCGGGCTATGGTAGGTGGATCAGCACGGGCATCGTGTCCGGGTGCCGGCACTTCGGAAGCTCACCTCTGAGTTCAACCGCAAGTCGCGCCGCGTCGGCGACGGACGCCCGGCCCGGAACACTTTGCTGCGATTGATCGGTCCCGTGCGGGCCATTGGTCACACCCCATGGTGCCGACGGTCACTCGATTCCGCGGACATCGTCCCCTTTTCCCTCCCGCGCGCCAACATACACACTCACGCCTGACGTTCCGAAGTACCACGGAGGCTGCCAATGGACGCGCCTGCTCCATACATTCACTGGGGCTTCATTCTCATATCGCTGCCGAATTTCCTCCTGATCTGCGTGATGGTGCTGCTCTTCGTGCTGGCACTGATCGCGCCGTTCCCCTCGCATCGGCCGAAGGAGCCCCGCGATGAGTAGCGACAGCGTGCCTGGAGCCATCGACGCGGCCGCGGCGCAACCCGTCGGGGAGGACGAACCCGGCTGGACCGCTGCCGTTCGGCGCCGTGTGGAGAAGACGCTGCCGATCACCGAGTTGCTCCCCACCAAGCAGCCGGCCTACATCGGCTCGTGGGTCTACGTCTTCGGTGTGGTGACCATCGCCGCGCTGGTCTGGGTGGTGCTCAGCGGCGTGGTGCTCGCGTTCTTCGGGTCCGCCTGGTGGCATGTGTCATCAGTCGGCCACTTCTTCAACAGCATTCATTACTGGTCGGTCCAGATGTTCTTCATCTTCATGGTGCTCCACCTCTGGGGACAGTTCTGGGGTGCGGGCTGGCGTGACGGGAGGGCGAAGACCTGGATGGTGGGCGTCGTGATCTTCTCGATCAGCATCGGCACGGCCTTCACCGGGTACGTCATCCAGCAGAACTTCGACTCGCAGTGGATCGCCATCAACGCCAAGGACGCGATCAACTCGACCGGCATCGGCGGACTGTTCAACGCACTCAACTTCGGGCAGATGTACGGCCTGCACGTGATGCTCTTCCCGATCGGCGTGACCCTCCTGGTGGTGCTGCACATCATCCAGGTGCGAGCGAAAGGCGTGGTTCGGCCGATCGACGATCCGTTCCAGGTGGCGCCATGAAAGCGTCCAAGGTGGACAAGAAGACCTATTACCGCGGCATCCCGATGATGCCGTACGACCTCTTGAAGGAAGTGACGATCGCGATGATCGCCGTGCTCGGCTTCGTGCTCATCGTCTCGGCGGTGCTGTCGTCGCCCGATGTGCCGTCGGTCACGCTGCAGAGCTGGTCGAAGGCAGACCCCGTCGACTTCCTGACCACCGCCACCGGCGAACTCTCCGGTGGGACGGTCGTTGCCGGCTATGGACCTCCATACAACACGGGAAGCGGTTCCGTGCAGAGCTGGGGCCCACTCGCGCCGCAATCCTGGGCCGGAGTGCACATTCCCGTCAATGCCCCCAATGACTTCGTGATCGAGCCGCTCACCCAGGCGACGGCCGGCGACTCGGCGCTCGCATCCGCGTTGAGCGCGTACAACTCGGCATCGGGTGATCAGCAGCAGAAGTGGCTGGCGAACTACACGACCGGTCTCGGTACGGCGACGGTTGCGTCGGACGGGACGGTGACCGTTCCCTCCGGCGACTACGGGCCGGTCACGGTGCTCATGGACCGCATGCTCACGCTCGCCAGGTCCGGCGGCCTGGATGCGTTGCTCCTGACGAGCGACCACTTCTATCAGACCGACTTCACGCGGCCGCTGCTATTCCTCGATGACGGCGGCTACATCGCGGACCTCGCCACGCAGCAGAAGCTCATCGGCAGCGACTGGGGCGTCATGAACGAGACCGGCCGGTATCCCGGTCAGGCGTGGCTCTGGCTCTACACCATGTGGTACCAGATCCCGCCCTTCAACTCGGACACGGGGTTCCTCGGGATCAGCGCGGCAAACACCGACCTTGCGGTGGTCGGAATCATGCTGCTGCTGACCGCCATCCTCTTCCTGGTTCCCGTCATCCCGGGCTTGCGTGACATTCCGCGCTGGATCCCGATTCACAAGTTGATCTGGCGCCGGCACTACGCGGATATGCGGCGGCGGGCCGCTGCCGCGACGACGCCGAACGCGCCCTGAGCCCGACTCTCAGTCGTTGACCCGGGCGGCGCTCGGAGAACGTCTCCGGGCGCCGCTTCGGTGCTCGGACCGAAACGCAACGGAGGGGATATCCGTTCTGGCATAGAGAGGATGGCGCGCGCCGTCGCGCCGGCTCTGATCAGCCATGTCGGTCGTCATCACCCCGAACGCCCCGGCTTCAGCGCCCGAAGCACCCCGCCCCGGTCCGGATCTCGAACGCGAGCAAAGGTCCGCGCCGAGTGGCGCCTCAGGGCGTCACCGTCTCGCCCGGCGCTCGGCTCGAGCGGTGCTCGTGGGTCTCATCGCAATTGCCATCGCGTTCGAGATCAACGTCATCACCGATCCGAATGTGGCCGGCGCGCCCATCGCGGTCATGGCGATCGACCGTTCGCATGCCTCGGCGGCAGAGATGATCGCTCCCACCGACCGAATCGCGCGAGCGCTCGTCGCCTCGGAGGACGAAACCTTCTACTCGAACGATGGCGTGGACAGCGTGGCGTTGCTGCGCGCCTTCTGGGGGTTCCTCACCCGGCAGGACCTGGGTGGCAGCACCATCGAGATGCAGCTCGCGCACATCCTCTATCCGGCGGTGACCGATGGTCTCTGGGGCCGCGTGCGTCGCGTGTCACTCGCTCTCGAATTCGACACGCACTTCACGAAGGCGGCGATCGTGTCGATGTACCTGTCAGCCGTGTACTTCGGCCACGGCTACTACGGGATTCGCGCCGCCAGCCTCGGGTATTTCGGCGTCGCGCCCGCGCAGTTGAGCTGGGCTCAGGCCGCGCTCCTCGCGGGGATCGTCCAGGCGCCGAGCCTGCTCGACCCGTTTCACCACCTCGCTGCCGCCGAGGCGCGAATGGGCTACGTGCTCGGACGTCTCGTCAACGACGGCGTCCTGACCGCGTCACAGGCCGCTCGGTTCGAAGGGTCGCCGTTGGGTCTGGTCAGCGCGGGTGGCGGGCCGCGCGCACCGGCGCGATGAACACCATGCTGGAGTAGATGACGACGGCGATCGCCACATGCATGGTCATCAGCACCGCGACCGCCCTGAGTGGCTGGCCGCGGTAGAGCAGCCATGCGTCCGGAAGGAAGAGGGCGAGGCTGATCAACACCGTGAGGCCGCCGTAGAGCCGGCGCGGTGCAGAACTGATGTGCGTGATCACGGGCCAGCCCGCGGCGCCGAACAGGACACCGATGACGGTGAGCTTGGCGTAGTCGCTGAACCTGAAGTGCTCGTATCCGGCTGTCCCCGGGAAGAAACGCGTGCCGATTGCGACCACGATCGCGTCTGCGATCAGCGAGCCGGCGACGGCGATGACGGTGGCGATTGCCAACCGAACAGCGTTTGGCTGGCGGTGGGATGGCGTCCAGTCAACGCGGGCGATCGCCAGGGTGCGGTTGAGCAACGGAGTCTCTGCCCTCATGCCGGCAGCGTATCGAACGCTCCCTTGCAGAACGGTGAAGGCCGGGGCAGGGAGTACCCTGAGCTCGCGTGCATCCTTGTGTCGTTGCTCTATAACGGTTCTCGATGCAGATCCTCGTCGCGGAAGACGACGCGCAGCTCCAGGATGTCCTCGCCCGAGGATTGCGCTCGGCGGGCTACACGGTCGACGTCGCGGGGCGGGGCGATGCAGCGCTCGACCTGCTCCTGCACAACGAATACGAGGCGGCCGTCGTCGACTGGCGAATGCCCGGCATGGATGGCATCGATGTCGTGACCGCCATCCGCGCGCGCAACCTGTCCACACCGGTGCTGATGCTCACCGCGCGCGATACGCCCTCAGACCGGATTCACGGACTCGACGCCGGCTGTGACGACTACCTGGTGAAACCGTTCGATTTCCAGGAGATGCTCGCCCGCCTGCGCGCCCTGATGCGCCGTCCGAAAACGACGCTCGGCGTGCAACTCCGTGCCGGTGGGCTGACCATCGACCCGGTGGCCCGGATCGCCTCGGTCAACGGAACGGCGCTCGCACTCACCCCCACGGAATACGCGATCGTCGAACTCCTGGTGCGTCGGAGCCCCGCGGTGGTCAGCCGCGAGACCATCGCCAACCACGCCTGGACGGACGCACTCGACCCGATCGCCTCCAACAGCATCGACGTGCACGTCACCAGGCTGCGCGCCAAGCTGGTCGGCGCCGGTCTCCGGATGGAGGCGGTGCGCAGCGTCGGTTACCGTCTCGTTGAGCGGGAGTCATGACGTCGCGGCTCCGCCGACATGCGCTGCGCATCGCCCTGATCAGCACCGCCGTGGTCGCGGGGCTGACGGTCGCGCTCTGCGTCGCGATCGATGTGATCGTCGCGCAGACGCTGCGCTCGTCGGCCACGACCCGCCTGACCGGCGAGCTCACGCAACTCTCCCGGCAGCCCGGTGGCCCGAATCTCGAGGAGCCCGACCTCGATGATCCAGTGCTGGTCTGGCGAGTGAGCTCGGCGGGAACGATCGTTGCGGCAACACCTGGAGCGCCGGCGCTGCCGGCAGCGGCATTCGGCGCAGCCTCACCCTCGGAGACGCGGATCGCCGGTGCCGATGTGCTGGTTGCGGGCGTCGGGATTCCCGCCGGAAGGCTCATCGGCGCGGTGAGCCTCGGCAACGAGTCGAAGGCGATCACCGCACTGGCCATCACCGAGGCCGTGGTGGGTCCGGTGCTCCTCGTGCTCGTGTTCGCCGGTTCGTTCGTCGTCGGACGTCAGACCGCCGGGCCGATCGAGCGAGCGCGCCGGCGCCAGCTCGAGTTCACCGCGGATGCCTCGCACGAGCTGCGCACGCCGCTCGCGGTGATCGAAGCTGAAACCTCGCTCGCCCTGGCGAACCCGGCGACCGATGATGCCGAGACCGCAACGCTGCGCCGGGTTGCGGCCGAGAGCCATCGGATGCGGACGATCGTCGAGGATCTGCTCTGGCTCGCTCGGTTCGACGCGCTCCCCCCGGATCCGGCCACCGAGCCCGTCGACCTCACCACGGCCGCGGAGGTTGGAGCGCAGCGTTTCGTGCCGATTGCCGAGCACGCGCAGCTCCACCTGGACCACCGCGGCGACGGCGCGTCGCTCGCCCTGGTGGATGCTCCCGCCGACTGGATCGATCGTCTCATCGGCGTGCTGCTCGACAACGCGTGCCGGTACACGCCGGCAGGCGGCACGGTGACGATCGCCGCGTCTCGCGAGCGCGACAACGTTCGGCTCACGGTGAGTGACACCGGTCCGGGCATCCCGCTCGAGCGGCGTGCGCGGATCTTCGAGCGGCTTCGCCGTGGCACCAGCGAAGGCGACGGCGCCGGGCTCGGCCTCGCCATCGGCAACGCGATCGTCGAAGCGACCAGGGGACGCTGGGACATCACGGACGTCCCCGGCGGCGGAACCTCAGTTGGCGTCGTCTGGCCGCACTCGCGCACCCGGCTCGTCGACAGGCTCGAGCCATAGGGCCGCGCGAGGGCAGTCGACGATCGCGCGACGCGCGTGGTCGAACGCGTCGTCGGACAGCGCGCGCGGATCGATGACCGGGTACCCCCAGTCGTCCATGCGGATCCGCTCGGGGAACAGCTCCCCACACATGCCGTGCGCCTTGCACTTGATGGGGTCGACGCGGAGGCGAACTCTCACCACCAGCCTGCCTCCGTCCTCGGCAGCGGCAGGAGCGACGGCTGTGCGGCGAATCTGCACGCACCGTGCCTGAGATGGTGGCGCAGATCGGCGGCGAACACGTCCATCGCGCTTGCGAGGAAGAGCACGGCGCCGTCGGGATGCCTGCAGGCGCCGCGGCCGCGGACATCGCTGGACCAGCGGGTCAGGAGGTCCAGCGCAGCGGGGCGCGCCTGCCCGGTCGCGACCTTGTGGAAGGCGTCGGCGATTGCGGGCAGGCCCACGTGGCACGGCCCGCACTGGCCGGCAGTCTGGCCGGCGAGGAAGGTCAGCACGCGATCGGTCTCGGCGATGCCGCACGCCGTCGCCGGAGCGACGACGAGGACGCCGGTTCCAAGTGAGGCGCCGATCGATCGGAGCGAATCGGCGTCGATGGTCTGATTCCAGACCCGGTCGACGGGCACCCAGCGTCCGAAATAGCCGCCGAGCAGCACCGCCGCCGGTTCCGAGGTGACGCCGCCGGCGCGGTCCACGATTGCGGACAACGTGGTGTCGCACGCCGCCTCGAGCACGCCCGGTGTCCGCACCGCCCCGCTGACCGTGAGCAGCGCGGTCCCCGGGGATCGCTCCGTGCCGATCGACCGGAACCACCCGGCGCCGAACCGCGCGATGAGTGCCCCATGCGCGAGGGTCTCGACGTTCTGCACGAGTGTCGGGAGCCCGTCGACGCCACTCTGAAACGGACGCGGGGGGACGACCTTCGGCTTGGCGAGATGGCCGGAGACACGGGTGACGACCGCAGTCTCCTCGCCCGCGACATACCGGTTCGGCCCGACCTGGACGTCGATGAACCGATCGCTGTCGTCACGGCGTCGCCGCTCGCGGATTGCGGCGCGCAGCGCCGCCTCGACATCGCTGTGGGCGCGCGTCGTGTAGATGAAAGCCCGCTTCGCCCCCACCGCCTCGGCCGCATGCTCGAGACCGTCCAGGACTAGGTGGGGCCGGTAGGTGAGCAGGAAGCGATCCTTGAAGCTGGCCGGCTCGCACTCGGCGGCGTTCGCGACCACGACCGCATCACCGCGCGCACCGGCGTGTTCCCTGACGGCACGCCACTTGACGCCCGTCGGGAAGTCGGCGCCGCCGCGCCCGCGAAGCCCGCTCTCGTCGAGTGCGTCGATCATCGCGGTCGAGCCGAGCACCGGTCGCGGGCCGAAGGTCGCCAGGTGCGCGTCGAGATCCTCGGGGACCGGTCGCTTGGGCAGGAGGCGCTGCGCGGTGCTGCCGACGTCCATCGAGACACTCATGCCGTGACCGTTCGGGTCGTGAGCGTTCCGCCGACCGAGCCGTTGCCCTGGTCGACCACCTGGATGGTGGCGAGCACCGCGCCGCACCGGGCGGTCACCGCGGTGTTCCCGATCGTCGCCGCCCCCTGGCAGACATGCCCCCCGGATCGGGTGACGGTGAGGGTCCCGGTGCCGTCGGCGTTGGCGGTGACCACCAGCTGGAGTGCGGTGTCCCGCGTGTCGGTGAGGGTCGCGATCACATTTGTGGAAGACCGCACGAGCCTGCCGATGAGCTGGTCGTTCAGACCCGAGGCAAGGAGAGTCGCCGGGGCCGGCGTGCTCGTGGGGGCGGCCCCCGACCCGGCCAAGAGGTCGGCGGGCGTGCCCGCGGCCTTGGCCCAGCCATGCTGGAGCGGACCGGCAGCCATCCACACCACCAGAAGACCCATCGCCGCAACGCTGCCGGCCATCCCGAGGCCACGCAGCGCCGGGAAGCGCGGGCCGGCCCGTGCCAGCCGCCAGACGAGCGCCGCGACCACGGCCGCGACACAGAGCGCGACCACGAGGAGCGCCCAGAGCGACTTGGTGTCAGTGCCGGTTCCGACGCCGTGGATGACGGCGATCGGCCAGCTTGCATACGCGAAGAGATGAACGAAGCGCCAGGATCGCCACCCGAGACGATGCCGGGCCAGGCTGGTCACGGTGATCGCGATCAGCAACTCGAACCCGACGACCCCGAGGCCGAGCCAGAGGGGACGGTATGTGGCGATGAACGGGACGAATGCGTCGATGAAGTTGAGCTTTGCGAAGGGGTCGACCACCGACGTGATGATGTGAATCACCAGGAAGACGCTGACCAGCAACGAGAGATTGCGGTGCAATGACTGGACGACGAATCTCGGCCAGTCCCTGCGCGCCTCGCGCGATGACGTGAGGATTCCCAGCACGACGCTCGCGCTGAGCAGGACAAGCGCGGTGTACCCGCTGGCACGCGTGGCGTACCACATCGGGGTGGGACCGGCGATCGCCGCTAGCATCGGTCGGGTTCGGTCAGGATCCGCCGGAGACGGCTACGGGCACCCCGCCGTACCCGTACTGGGGCGGCAGGATCGGCGCACTGAGGCCCGGTTGGCTGACGCTACCGCTGTCACTCAGGCCCGGTTGCGACGCCGGCGTGGTGGTGACGGAGTGACCGGGGAGGCTCGTCGCGGCGACGAGCGCGAGCACGCCGGTGAACGCGGTTGCGCCCACCGCTGAATAGATGGTGACCCGTCGCGCGCGCGCGAGGCCGAGGTCCCGCCGCAGACGGGCGGCATCAAGGTTCGACTGTCTCGCCATGTGGAGCAGGCTACCCGGACCTGCCTTGCGGAACGGTGAAGGTCAGGACGCCTGTCGCAGCCTGACGGTCAGGGCCACGAACATCGCGGCGGCACCCATCGCGGGAAGCGAAGCCACCTGCATGATGGGCCACCACCAGGGCGAGTGGCTGAGTGATATCAGCTGCGCCGCCGAGGTCACGCTGCCGATGAGCACGGGGGCGAGAACCGCGATGGCGAGCACGAAAGCCGCTGTCGAGAAGAGGAGCGCACGAGGTCGCCACACACGGTCCGAGGCCATGAGGCCCACAGCCGCGAAGATGACGATGATCGCGGTCACGTAGTGCGCGTACCAGGTGATCGTGCTGGCGAGCAGCATGAGCAGCGTCGCTGCGGCGAATTCAGCGCCGCTGATCCGGCGGTTGCGAGCCGCGGGCGCGACGGCGAAGAACAGCAGGCCGAGCATGACCGCGAGGACCGCGTAGGTCAGGATGCTGACCAGCACCGATGCGGATTGCGGCGCGAGAACGGCGTGGCCGAAGAGGCGGTTCACGACGCCACTGATCGACTGGTTGTACAACCATCCGTTCTGAGCCGAGAGCACGGGGAGCACGCGCGTGATGTACTCGTGGAGCGCGGCGGTACCGAACGCGACGACGCCGAGCGTCAGACCGGCGACAACGGTCACCGCGCACGCTGCGGCCGCGCGCCACCATCTGCGGCGGACGATCAGCACGATGAGCACGATCGGCGCCAGCTTGATGGACGCCGCGATGCCGATCAGCACGCCGAAGCGCGTCTGCCGTTCGTGCGCCCACGCGTCGAGTGCCAGGGCGAGCAACAGGAAGATGAGCGGATTCATCTGTCCGTGCCAGTAGTTGTACGTGGCCGCGGAGAAGAGGAACGTGACCACTGCGGTGATCTCGATCCGGGGCCACGATCGCGGCAGCAGTGTGTGGGCCGCTATCCCGGTCGCGGCAGCGGTGCACGCGATGGTCAGCCAGAGCCAGACGGTCTCCGCCGCCGTTGTGGGGATCCACGCCAGCGGTTGCAGGAGGAACGCGACCACGGGCGGATAGTCGAATCCGGTCAGCGCGACATTCGGGGATTGATGAATGAACGGCGAGTACAGGTCGGTGTGGTTGGCGACCGCGTGCGCAACCGACAGGTAGGTGGCGAAATCCTCGAAGGCACCGCTGAACGTGCCTCGCAGGGGTGCGACCACGAAGGTCAGCACGCCTGAGATTACCGAGGCGACCGCCGCGGCACGCATCACGAGCAGGCCGAGAGCGCGGCTGCGCGCGTCCGGATGGAAGCGCCCGCGGGTTCCAGCGGGGCTCCCCGGCGCGGGCAGGCTCAGCTGACCACGCTCGATAACCTCCGCCATTGAAGCTCGAGTGTGATATCGGCAAGGCGCTCTCGAGGCAGCGGGTTGCCAAACCGTTACCGTGCTTCGCCCCCACCCGGCGCACGGCGTCGCATCGAGACTAGGATGTTCGGCATGCGGGCCATGGTTCTCGATGCTCCTGGACGCCCGCTGCGCGAGGACACGGTTGCGGATCCCCTGCCTGGGGAAGGTCAGGTCCTGGTCAAGGTCGGCGCCTGCGGTCTCTGCCGCACCGACCTGCACGTTGTCGATGGCGAGCTGACCCATCCAAAGCTGCCGCTGGTTCCCGGTCATCAGGTTGTTGGAGCAGTGGTGGAAGCGGGAGCCGGAGTCGAGACCGTGCGCGTCGGGGATCGGGTCGGCATCCCCTGGCTCGGCTGGACGTGCGGGACGTGCATCTTCTGCATGACGGGACGGGAGAACCTGTGCGACAGGGCGCGTTTCACCGGCTATGACATCGACGGCGGCTACGCCGAGTACGCGGTCGCCGACGCGAGATTCTGCTTTCCGATCGACCGCTCGTACACCGACATCGAGGCGGCGCCGCTGCTCTGCGCCGGTCTCATCGGCTACCGCTCGCTCACCGCCGCCGGCGACGGCGAACGCCTTGGCCTCTACGGTTTCGGTGCGTCCGCGCACATCGTGGCCCAGGTCGCGCGCTATCAGGGACGGCGCATCTTCGCCGTCACGAGACCCGGCGATACGGCGAGCCAGGAGTTTGCGCGGCACCTCGGCGCGGTCTGGGCCGGTGACACCGAACAGACACTTCCCGAAGAGCTCGACGCGGCAATCATCTTCGCGCCGGTCGGCGCCCTCGTCCCGCTCGCACTCGGCGCTGTCGGCAAGGGTGGCACCGTCGTATGCGCCGGGATCCACATGAGTGACATCCCGTCGTTCTCCTACGACCTGCTCTGGGGAGAGCGCACGCTGCGATCGGTCGCAAACCTGACGCGCCGGGACGGCGCCGAATTCCTGGCGCTGGCTCATCGGATCCCTGTTCGAGCCGAGGTCGAGACCCTTCCGCTCAGCGAGGCGAACACCGCGCTCGACCGGCTTCGCAACGGCAGGGTCCAGGGAGCACTGGTGCTGACGATCGAGTGAGCGGTGCCGGCGGAGTTTGCATGCCCGGGAATCCGCATCCGGACGGCGGATCCTCGGCCGCCTGCGCGACCATTTCGCCGTGACCGAGACGAGCTTCCCCCGGCAGCAGGCTCGCACCCGCCGTTTCAGCCTCGGCGTCCCGCGGGACTTCGCCATCGCGCCGGATGGCAGCCGTGTGGTCTTCCTGCGCACTCGCGGCGGCACCGACGCGTCCACGTGTCTGTGGCAGTTCGACGTGGGCACCGGTGCCGAGAGCCTGGTCGTCGACCCGTCGGTACTGGGGCACGGCGACGGCGAGGTCCCGGCCGAGGAGCGAATGCGCCGCGAGCGAGCTCGCGAATCCTCTGGTGGGATCGTGCGCTTCACGACGAACCACGATGTCACGCGAGCGGCGTTCGACGTGGCGGGAAGGATCTACGTCGTCGATCTCATCACCGGCGCCACCACCGACCTTCCGGGAAGCGGGCGCGCGATCGATCCGCGCATCGATCCAACCGGCCTCCGGGTCGCCTACATCGAAGCCGGCGCGCTCCATGTGGCGCGTGCCGACGGAGGTGAGGAAGGCGTGCTCCTGAGCCCGGAGGCGGAGGACGTCACCTACGGGCAGGCGGAGTTCGTCGCGGCCGAGGAGATGGACAGGCAGAGTGGTTACTGGTGGTCCCCGGACGGGTCCCGGCTGCTCGTCGCGCGAGTCGATGTCGCGCGTGTGCAGCGCTGGTACATCGCCGATCCGTCCAATCCCGGGAGCCCTCCGGTGGCCGTGGCGTATCCGCAGGCCGGCACCGACAACGCCGACGTCACGCTCCACATCATCGACCTCGACGCCCCCGCCGCCGTGGCAGTGCAGTGGGATCGAATCCGATTCGAGTACGTGACCACGGTGGACTGGTCGGAGCATGGGCTGCTGGTGGTGGTGCAGAGCCGCGATCAGCGAACCATGCGAATCCTCGAGGTGGATGCCTCCACCGGGGCGTCGTCGGTGCTGCGCGAGGACACCGACACCTGCTGGATCGACATCGTCGGTGGGGTGCCCGCACGGCTGCCGGACGGGACGGTCGTCTGGACGGCCGACCGCGGTGGCGCGAAGCGACTGGTGATCGACGATGAGGCCGTCACCGCGGCGGAGCTCGAGGTTCGTGACGTGGTCGGCGTCGACGGCGACGTGGTCGTCTTCAGAGCATCGACGACGCCGACCGAGGTCGGCGTGTACACGTGGTCGCGCCACGAAGGGGTGCGCCCGATGGAGCCCGAGGGAGTGGCCCCAGGAGTGTGGCGGGCCCGACGCGCGGGCAGGACGACGGTGCTCGCGGCTCGCGGCCTCGATCGCCCGGGCGTCGACGTCTCGGTCCATCGTGACGGGCAGCCCGCACAACGGATCGAAAGCTTCGCGGAGACCCCCGCGATCCAGGTCAACGTGCGCCTCCTGACCCTTGGCGAACGCGGGCTCCGCGCCGCACTCCTGTTCCCCAACGGGCACGTGCCCGGCAGCGGCTCGCTGCCCGTGCTGCTCGACCCCTACGGCGGTCCCGGCATGCAGCGGGTGGTGGCCGCGGCCGGCGCATATCTCACCTCGCAGTGGTTCGCCGATCAGGGGTTCGCGGTGCTGGTGGCCGACGGTCGTGGGACCCCAGGTCGCGGCCCCGAGTGGGCCCGCACGATTCGAGGCGACCTTGCGACACCGGTGCTCGAGGATCAGGTGGACGCGCTTCACGCCGCCGCCGCCGAATGGCCGGACCTCGACCTGTCGCGGGTCGCGATTCGCGGCTGGTCGTTCGGCGGGTTCCTGGCCGCGCTCGCGGTGCTGCGCCGTCCCGACGTCTTTCACGTGGCGATCGCCGGCGCTCCGGTGACCGACAACCGCCTCTACGACACGCACTACACCGAGCGATATCTTGGGCATCCCGACGAGGAGCCGGGAAACTACGCCCAGGTGTCGCTCATCCCGGATGCGACCGGTCTCCGACGCCCGCTCATGCTCATCCACGGCCTGAGCGACGACAACGTCGTGGTCGCGCACACCCTGCGCCTGTCGGCGGCCCTGCTCGCCGCCGGACGCCAGCACAGCGTGCTCCCGCTCACCGGCGCCACGCACATGGCAAACGACGAGACCGTTGCCGAGAACCTGCTCCACCTGGAACTCGAGTTCATCCGTCACGCGCTCGCGTGACCTGACCGGCGATCCGGCTCAGGGGACCGCGATCAGGGCGATCGCCACGATGGCGAGCGCGGCGCCGAGCGCCTGCAACGGCGTCATGCGCTCGTGTGTGAAGAGCCGGGCGCAGAGCACGGTGAACGCGGGGTAGAACGAGGTGAGCAGCGCACTGACCGACAGCAACCCGGTGTGCGTGGCATAGAGATAGAGCACGACACCGGTGCCGTCGAAGACGCCGCCGATCGCGATGATCCGCACGGCACTGCGCCGCACGATGGGTGAGGTGCGGGTGGCCGCGGCGGTTGCGAGAGCGGCGGCGGCAGAGCCGAAGCGGCCGCTGACAAACGCGGTGACGCCGGCATGGCTGGCCGCGTGGAAGAGGATGAAGAAGAGGCCGAATGCGAGCCCGGCGAACAGCGCGAGCGTGACGCCGAGACGGGCGTTGCCCGCGCTCTCCCGGCTCGGGCCGTTGATGAGGACGAGCGCCGCCAGTCCGACTGCGATGCCGCCCACCTGCCAGGTCTCGAGATGGTCGCCGCCGATCAATCCGACGGCGACGGGCAGCGCCGCGGCCACGAACCCGGTGATGGGCGCGACCACGCCGATCAGGTTCAACGACATCGCCCGATAGAAACCGACCAGCCCGAGACCACCGATCGCGCCCCCCGCAAACGCCTCGAGCGCCGCCTGCACGTCCCAGCCGTGCGGCAGGAGCGCGAATGCGAGTGGCACCGCGACGAGGCCCACCGATTCGACCGCGATGGCAACGCTCGCCGCGCTGCTCCGCCTGCCCGCGAAACCTCCGGTGAAATCGGCGATGCCGAGGGTGACGGCCGCGGCCATGGCCGTCAGCGGCGAGAGGGGGAGGGTCATGGCCGCGGTCACGGTAGCCGAGCAGACGGCGGGCGCCGAGTCCTATAATTCAACGCATGATGAATTCTGTGGAAGTCGAGGGTCTCAACGTGACCCGTGGCGGCCTGCGGGTGCTGACGGACCTCACCCTCAGCGTCGGTGAAGGGACGGTCACCGGCCTGCTCGGTCCGAGCGGCTCGGGCAAGACCACGCTGATCCGGGCGATCGTCGGCGTGCAGAGGATCGAGAGCGGTTCGGTACGGGTGCTCGGCCTGTCGGCCGGGGTGGCGGACCTGCGCCACCGTGTTGGGTACTTGACGCAGGCGCCTTCGGTATATCGCGATCTCACCGTCCGCGAGAACCTCCGGTACTTCGCGGGAGTGCTCGGCGTCGGCGCCACGCGGGTCGATCAAGTCATCGCCGATGTCTCGCTCGGCGGGGAGGCGGGCGCGAGGGTCGATCGCCTGTCGGGCGGCCAGCAGTCACGCGTGTCGCTCGCGACCGCGCTGCTCGGCAACCCCAGCGTTCTGGTCCTCGACGAGCCGACGGTTGGCCTGGACCCCGTGCTGCGGGAGGAACTCTGGTCGCTGTTCCACCGCCTCGGCGCGTCCGGTGTGACGTTGCTGATCTCGAGCCATGTGATGGAGGAGGCGACTCGATGCGAGCGCCTCCTGCTGCTTCGCGCTGGACGATTGCTCGCCGACGACACTCCCGACGAACTGCTCCGCCAGACCGGTGAGTCCGACATGGACGCTGCGTTCCTGCACCTCGTCCGCGGCAGCGGGGTGGTGGCATGAGCCTGCGGCGCACCGGCGCGACGGCCTGGCGTGTGCTCGAGCAGCTGCGTCGCGACCCTCGCACGGTGGCGATGATCGTCGTGGTGCCGCTGGTGCTGATGCTGCTGCTCCGCTATGCGTTTGACAGCGAACCACTGCTCTTCCAGCACATCGCGCCCATCCTGATGGCGATCTTCCCCTTCGTGCTCATGTTCGTGATCACGTCGGTCGCGATGCTGCGCGAGCGCACCAGCGGCACGCTGGAACGCCTGCTCGCCATGCCCATCGCGAAGCTCGATCTCCTCGTGGGATACGGTCTCGCGTTCGGCGCGGTGACGATCATCCAGGTGGTCCTCGTGCTCGCCTTCGTCCTCGGTCCGCTGGGAGTCTCCATATCCGGCTCGGTCTTCGTGCTCGGACTCTTCGCGGTGCTCGACGCCCTGCTCGGGATGGCGCTCGGGCTCTGCCTCAGCGCACTAGCCAGAACGGAGTTCCAGGCCGTGCAACTGCTCCCCGCGGTGGTGTTCCCGCAGCTGCTGGTGTGCGGCCTCTTCGCGCCGCGCGGGCAGATGGCGGGCGTGCTGCAGGGACTCGCCGATGTGTTCCCGCTCACCTACGCGGTGGACGGAGTCACGCGCGCCGCGGCGTCGACGGCGTGGACGGGCGGTCTCGTCGAGGACCTCGTCATCGTCGCCGCCTGCATCCCGCTCGCACTCGGGCTCGGGGCGCTGACGTTGCAGCGCCGGACTCGATGACCCCGCGACGCGGCCGCCGACTCGGGGGCGGCGACACGCGTTCGGAGGTACTGACGGCGGCACGCGCGATCTTCGCCGAGGTTGGGTACTCGGCCACCACCCTGCGCGCGATCGCCCTGCGGGCGCACGTCGATCCGGCGCTCATCCTCCACCACTTCGGCTCCAAGGAGGCTCTCTTTCGCGAGGCGATGCGCGTGCCCATCGATCCGGCCGCCATCGCCGCCATCATCACCGGCGGCGATCGCGGCGCGCTCGGCGAGCGGCTCTGCACCTACTTCCTCGGGCTCTGGGAGGATGAGGCCACCAAGGAACCGCTGCTCGCCATGCTCCGCTCAGCGCTGACGCACGACGCCGCCGCCGAGTCGGTGCGGGGCTTCGTCACCGAGGCGCTGGTGGGTCGCGTGGCGATCGTGCTCGACGCTCCGGATGCCGCCTTGCGCGCCACGCTCGTCGGAAGCCAGTTCGTGGGGCTTGCGATGGCTCGGTATCTCCTGCGCATCGAGCCGCTCGCGTCTGCAGATGCGGCCACCGTGGCCGCCTGGGTCGCACCCACCGTGCAGCGGTATCTCACCGCCTGATCAACCGCTTGCGGACCCCGTGGTCCCTGGCCGATACTTCCGGCCGCACGCCGCCCGCGGTGGCGGTCACGTACGGAGGAGGCACCACATGAGTGGCGAAACCGTCGTCTCGACACCGGAAGCGGGCGATGCGGATGCCGCCCAACTTGCGAAGTTCGGGTACGGACAGGAACTGCGACGCGTTCTCAACCTGTTCGAGAACTTCGCTGTCGCGTTCTGCTACATCTCGCCGGTCGTCGGCATCTATTCGCTGTTCGTCCTGGGTGTCGGCACCGCCGGACCGCGCTACATCTGGTTGCTGCCGATCGTCGTGCTCGGGCAGCTCTTCGTCGCGCTCGTCTTCGCCGAGCTCGGCAGCCACTACCCCATCGCGGGGGCGCTCTTCCAGTGGGGCAAGAACCTGATGGGGTCCACCTATGGCTGGTGGGTCGGATGGATCTACGGCTGGGCGCTGATCATGACCGTCGCCTCGGTGGACACCGGGCTGATCCTCTATGCGGGCCCGCTCATCAACAACATCTTCCATACCACCATCAACTCGGCCGACCCGAATCAGATCCTCATCTTCACGGTGGTGCTCATCCTCGTGCAGCTCGTCTTCAACATCGGTGGGGTCAACTTCCTCGGCAGGATCTCGCAGATCGGCGTCTACTTCGAGGTGATCGGCACGTTCGGGATCGCGATCATGCTGGCGATCACAGGGTTCCACCACGGCCTCGACTACCTGTTCACGTCACAGGGCGCCGAGAACGCGGCGACCAGTCCGCTCGGCGTCGACTTCGGCGGGAACTGGTGGCTCGGTGCCGCGTTCGTCGCCATCCTGGCGCACGTGTACATCTTCTACGGCTTCGAATCGGCGGGTGACGTCGCCGAGGAGGTCGTCCAGGCGTCGAAACGGGTTCCGCGGGCGATCATCTCGTCGCTGCTCACCGCGGGCGTCACGAGCTTCGTGCTCGTCGGCGCGCTGCTGCTCGCAATCCCGGCCGGTGCGAAGGGACTCGGCGATACGGTCGGAGGCGGAGTGCCGTTCCTCATCGGGTCGAATGTCTCCAGCCAGGTGATCCAGGACCTCGCGCTGTTCGTCGTGTGCTTCGCGTTCTTCAGCTGCGGGCTTGCGATTCAAGCCGCGGCGGCACGACTCATCTACTCGTACAGCCGCGACCGCGCACTCCCGGCGAGTGCGAGCCTCGCGCGGGTGTCTCCGCGATTTCGCACCCCGGTCAACGCCCTGCTGATCGCCGGGGTCATCCCGGCCCTCTTCGCGGTGCTGGCCCGCTTCACGCCGTCATCCAACATCACGATCGCCTTCATCACGATCCCGGCGAAGGTTAATGCGCTCTTCCTGCTGGTCTCGTTCGCGGTTTCGGGGATCTACCTCTCGTTCCTGCTCGTCCTCATCGCGGCGCTGGTCGCACGGCTGCGCGGCTGGCAGGCGCAGGGTGCGTTCCGGCTCGGCGCCTGGGCGATCCCGGTGATGGTCGCCGGGATCGTGTGGCTGCTGGCGATGCTCGTCAACATCCTCATCCCCTCCGGTATCACCAGCCCAAGAGGCGCGCTGTTCAACTACGACTGGATCACGCTCCTCGTCGTCGTGGTCATCGTCGCGATCGGTGCCTTCTACACCCTCGTCGCGCACCCCGCGCGGCGGATCGAGAAGACCACCCGGCGCTGACTCCGCACGCCGCTTGCACCTGGCCCCACCGCTCGGCGGTGGTCAGGCGATCGCGTCGTTGATGAGCGGTTTCGCGGCCATGGTGACGAGGGAGAGCTGCACCTGGTCGCGCCCGCTGCGCTTGGCCCGGTACATGGCCACGTCGGCGGCGCGGATCAGATCCTCCAAGCGCGACCCCTGCTCGGGGAAGCTGGCGATCCCGATCGACGCCGTGACGTGGTCGATGCCGCTGCAGGCCGCGGGGATCGGGACGTTGCGCAGCGCCCGGCGGAGGTCGCCCGCGACCCTCGCCGCACCGGTTGCCTCGGCGTCGCGGAGCACGAGGATGAACTCCTCGCCGCCGAGGCGGGCGGCGGCGTCGCCGGCGCGGGTGATGCGCCGCAATTCAGCGGCGACGCGCTGGAGCACGGCGTCTCCCGCGGCGTGACCACCCGTGTCGTTGATGGTCTTGAAGTGATCGAGGTCGACGAGGATGACGCTCAGCGGCATCCCGCGGCGCCGGCAGTCGGCGATCTCGAGCTCACCCGCCTCGCGCAACCAACGGCTGTTGTACAGGCCGGTGAGACCGTCGGTGGTGGCCCGGCGCGCGAGCTCCTGATAGAGCTGGGCGTTGTGCCACGCCATCGCGGCCGTGTGTCCGAAGAGCGTGGCGGTCTCGAGGTCCTCGTCCGTGAACCGGTTGAGCCCCATCCGCCTGCAGTTGAGCATGCCGAGCTTGTGGTCGCCGGCCATGAGCGGGATGAGCAACAGTGACTCGTGCTCGAAGGGCGTGTTGGGCACGGCGGCGGCGGCGGGATGCGCACCGGCGTTGCCGAGATTCTGCGGCGTGCCCAGGGCGAAGGCCCAGCCGTTGACACCGACCGACATCGAGAAGACGTCGGCCATGATCTCCTTCGCCTGGCGGCCGGTCGCGAAGGCGGCAGCGAAGCGATGATGGTTGTGGTCCGCCTCGTAGATCGACAGATCGTCGACCGGGACGACGCGTTGCAACTGCTCGGCGATGGCCGCCAGGATGCGCTGCGGGTCGTGCTCCGCCTGCAGCGCCAGGGCCGCGCGGCTCAGCGCGTGGGGAAGGCTTTCCGGGGTGGGCAATGCGGGATGCGGGCGCCGTCGCGGTGGCTCGTCGCTCTGCGCGGCGGCCGCGACCGCCGCCGGGAAGCTTTCGACCCGGCGCGCCGCGAACCACGCTGGTTGCACCCGCGTCGCGCCGTGGACCTCGGGCTCGCCGAGGATCACCGGCTCGCTGAGCACGTTGCCCTGCCCGAATTGCACCCCGAGGTCCATGAGGCTTCTCAGGTCGTCCTCGGTCTCGATGCCCTCGGCGATGATGCGCGCGTTGATGTGCGTGCCGAACGAGAGCATCGACACGACCAGCGCGCGCCGCGAATCGCTGGAGTGCACACCGTGGATGAGGTCGCGATCGATCTTGATGAAGTCCGGGCGGACCTCCGCGATCACGAGCATGCTCGCGTGCCCCGCGCCCGCATCATCGATCGCGATGCGGAACCCGCGCGAGCGGAGGTCGGCCACGACGCGCCGGAGGCGCGCCACGTTGGGGACGGGCACCCGCTCGCTCACCTCGAGGACGACGTTCTCGGCTCGTACCCCGGCCTCCTCGGCGAACCGCGCGATGCGCATCGCGGCGTTGGGCTGCGCGAGTGTTGGCAGCATCACGTTGAGGAACAGGGTCGCGGGCAGCGTGTGGACGCTCCCCGCCAGGCCGGCGCGAAGGCAGGCTTCGTCGAGGTCCTTCTCCATGGAACTGCCGGCGGCGTCGAAGAGCGCGCTCGGCACCTGAGGTCCCGCGCCCGGGTTGATCCGGCAGAGTGACTCGTATCCCAGCGTCACGCCGTCGAGGAGACGGACGATCGGCTGCATCGCCGGGCGGATACCGCCGGAGTCGATCAGGGACCTGACCAGGTCGGGCATCGTTCCGGTCGTGTCCCGGTGGATCGGCAGGGGTACGGGGGCGCCGCCGAGACGCCGCCAGGCGGGCCCGAGCTGTGCCGCGACCACCTGCAGGAAGGGCAGCGCCTCGACGACCTGGTGACCATTCCGCCAGGTGATCAGCACGGCGAGCAGGTCGTCGCCGCGCTCGACGGGGACGGCGGTGAACGGTCCGGGTCCGATCTCACGGCGCAGCGCCGTCCGTTCGCCCGCCGAGAGGTGGGGAACGAGGCTCATGAATGACGACGACAGGTCGGGACTGGATGCCGGCGAGCGCCGCGTCGCGGCGGCGTGAATGCAGGGGATCGCGCTGGTCAGCAGCTGCAAGGTGCTCAGCGGCTGTCCGAGGATGGTCTCGACGCGAGCGATCGACTCGCCCTCGATCGAATCCGCGAGCAGCCGGACGCGATCACCCTCGAGCTCGGCGAGGTAGCTTCGGAATCCAAGGTCGCGGAGGCAGCCGCCGGTGAGCTCGAGCAACTCGTCCCTCGATTCGGCCCGCGCGATGCTGCGGCTCAGGTGAGAGAGCGTGCGCAGGGCGCGCCGTGACGAATAGGTGTGGACCTTCTCCGGTTGCATGCCGTCGCAGGATCGGACGCGCCACCGGACACGCCGGTGACGAGGTTGTCGCAGGGCAACATCAATGGGAGTCCGAGATGTGGGATCCAGGGAGGTGCGAACGCAGCCAGCCGGTGAGACGCCCCGCGTTACCACCCCGTGACCGCTTGGGATGGCGCTGCGTCGCAGTGGTCTTAAGACAATCTCCTTACCGTCAACAGGGGGCACCGTCCCGAGGAGGATTGTCATGGGTAGGCTGAGCCGCTGGGTCAGGCTGGGGGTAGTGATCATCGTCGCGAGTCTCTCGTTGGGGACAGCGACCGTTGCAGCGTCTGCTGCGCCGTTGGGTGATACGCCGCAACCGATGGTGCACGTGCACTAGACCGGATTCGAACAGACGGGGTGTCGCCGCTGAACCGCGAGCGCCCCAGGTGAGAGAGGAGCGAGTCGTGGACGCCGCCGCCATTCGGCCGGCGGCGTTCCACTCCTCCGTCGGAGGGGGCCGCGTGGCCGGTGACGCGGTCCGAGCCGATCGGTCGCAGATGCGAAAGGGGCCTGCGGTCAAGCGACACAGAACCGTCTGACGCTCGGTGCGAAGGTGTGACGAGGAATACGGGGGAACGGTGCCGATAAGCAGACCAATGTGGGGGACAACGTGAAGACAGCAGTCATGGGCGGCGGTTCGTGACCGCGCTCGCCGTCAACCCGGCGTGCGCCGGCGTGGCGCTGCAACCGGTGATCGACCTCATCGACCGCGTCGATCTGGGGTACGAAGCGCTCCCGCGCCCGCGTGACGCTGCGCCGTGCGAGGTCATCACCGCGGCACTCCAGGTCGCGCAGCACACCGGCCCGGCCGTGCTCCTCGTGCCGCTCGACAGTGACCTGCTGGCGGCCCCCGACTTCGACGTCGTGGCCCAGGCGCGCCGGTACGCCGTCAATCCCGGTGAGCTGGCGTGGATCATCCGGAGTGAGATCGAATCCATCCTCGACGATGCCGGCCTTCGACGGCTTCTCGAGCTTCGTGCGCTTGGCTTCCTGCTTGCGGTCGACGGCGTGCTCTCGCCGACGCTCGACCGCCGGCTCATCGCGGATCTGCGACCGGACTTCGTCTTTCTCGACGAGTCGGTGCCTGCGCTGCTGCACGAGAGCGAGGTGGCCAAAGCGCACCTTGCGGCGGCGGTGGTCTACGTCGCGCGACTCGGCGGCAGGATCGTCGCTCGTGGCATCGACACCAAGGCGACCGCAACCGAGGTCGCCGAGCTGGGTGTCCAGTACGGCGTCGGGCCGCACCTGGCCCATCCACTCGTCGTCGACGCCGATGTGGCGGAACCCCTGGATGAGGTGGTCACGGTCACATGGTTTCAGCGGCGCGAGGTCCGCGTCTTCAGGGAACGCGGCGACACGCTGCGTGCGCCGATCGAGCTCACCGCGCTGCCCGTGGCCGGCGCAGCCGCCCTCGACGACCGGAGCTTCGCCCGTTTCCTGGTCGACGCCGCTCGCACCCTGCAGGCGGAACACGACCCGGAGCGCATCCTCGAGATCGCCGCTGAGCGGCTCGGCCGTGTGATGGCGGTCGATCGCCTGGCGATCTTCGAGGCGGACTGGGAGCGCCATCGCTTCCGGCCGCGCGTGCTCGCCGGCCTCGGAACCGAGGGATTCCTCGAGATGGAGGTGTCGCTGAATGACGGCATCACCGGCTGGGCGTTCGGGAGGGGCCAGCCGTACCGGTGCGCCGACACCGATTCGCACCCCGCCGCGTCCACCATCCCGGGCACCGCTCGCGAGCCCGAGTCGCTCATCGCGATCCCGCTGGTGGCGGGTGATCAGCGACTCGGTGTGCTCGACGTGTGGCGGGACGGCCTCGACGCCTTCACCGAGGAGGACCTCGAGCGCTGCGCACTGCTCGGATTCATCACCGCGGCGGCCTGGTCCAATGCCCAGATGTACGGGGAGTTGGAGCGGCGTGCTCTGACCGATGCGCTCACCGGCCTGTTCAACATCCGGTGGTGGCGCGACATGGGCCCGCGCGTGATGGCGCAGAGCCTGCGCACCGGAGCCGGCGTCGGTATCCTCCTCATGGACCTCGACCACTTCAAGCAGGTGAACGACAGCGCCGGTCACGCGGCCGGCGACTCCGTGCTGCGCGCCGTCGCCCGCGCCGTGCGTCGCGTGGTTCGCGACAGCGACTACGCGGTGCGCTTCGGCGGCGAGGAATTCCTCATCGTGCTGACGAACTCGACCGTGGAGGGCGCGATGCGCGTTGCCCAGGCGCTCCAGGCGGCCATCGCCGAGCTGCGCGCGCCCACGTCTGAGATCGACCGAGTCACCGCGTCGATCGGTGTCGCGGTCTTCCCCGACCACGGGCAGGAGCTGGATGACGTCGTCGCCGCAGCGGATCTCGCCATGTACCAGGCCAAGAGAGACGGGCGGGACCGCATCGCGGTCGCCCCGATCTCGCGACGCGAGCTGTCGGGCGAAGACCCCTCAGACGACCTGCTTTTCTGACGTGGTGGTGAGACCGAGGGCGTCGCTGATCTTGACGCGGCCACCGATGCGCAGCACCGAGTTGCGGTAGATGCGCCCCGCGAGCGCGGCCAGGATGTAGATCATCGCGATCGCGAGGATCACGCTGATCGCCACCTGCCAGAACGGGGCCACACCCGCTGCGATGCGCACCGGCATGATCACCGGCGAGAACAGCGGGACGAACGAGAAGATCGCGGTCGCCGTGCTGCCGGGATCGGGCGCGGCGACGGTGAGCGCGATGATCCACGCGGCGACAAGCACGAGGATGACCGGCAGCGCGACGCTGGTCATATCCTCCTGACGCGAAACCATCGAGCCGGCAGCGGCAAAGAGCAGCGCATAGATCAGATAGCCCAGAACGAACCACACCACGCCGCTGATGACCACGTCGACGCTGAGCGTCGGGATCGACACCAACTTGGTGGCACTGGCAAGCACCAGGGCCGCACCGGCGACGATCACGACCTGCACCAGCGCAACCAGCCCGATGCCGATGATCTTGCCCATCATGAGCTGCCACGGTCGCACTGCCGCGAGCATGATCTCGACAATGCGGTTCGATTTCTCTTCGATCACTCCTTGCGCGACGAACTGCCCGTACATGATCAGGGTGATATAGAGCGTTCCGGCAACGAAGAGGCCGATGACGATCTGCTCCTCCTGCGCCGCATTTGCGAGTGAGAGCTCGTCGACGCTCACCGAGAACGCGAGCTGGCCTATGACGTCCGCCGGGGGAAGACCGTGCAGCGTCAGATATTCCGCCAGCACCTGCTGGCGTGCCTGGTCGTTGAGCGCTGTCTGCAGCGTCGGGTCGACCGCCGACTGAACAGCCACGGTGGTGCCGGCTCCGGATCCGCTGACCAGTGCGTTGAGCGTGCCACTCCGGACGTCCGCTCGTCCGGTCGCAACCGACGTGTAGGGATGGACGGTGATGGTCTCGCCGAACGCAGCCGCCTCGGCCCGTACGGGCGCCGCGATCGACTGCGCCGCTCCGACGAACCCAACATCGAGTGACGACGTCGTCGGTTTGTTGAAGACGTATGCCTGCAGGAGGATGTAGCCACCAATCCCGATGACCGTCAGCAGGGTCGCGATCGCGAACACCCGCGATCGAATGCGGGCCATGAACTCGCGCGTTGCGATCACCCTGATCAAGGTCTGACTACTCATTGATCGCCTTCCCGCTCATGACGTCCCGGAACAGCTGGGTCAAGGCTGGTCGATCGCGCCGGAACTCGTGCACCGGACCGGTGGCGAGCGCGGCGCGCAGCACTGCCTGGTCGTCTCCGCCGTCTCCGAGTTGGAGCAACCAGCGCGAGCCATCCTGTTCGACCAGCGTCGTCCCGGGGACGTCGTCGTACCATCCGGCGCCGGCGCCGGGAGCGTCCACCCAGAAGCGCAACGGCCCACGCTCGGTCAGTTCGTCGACGGTCCCGATGGCGACGATCTGTCCGTGGTTGATGATGCCCACGCGGTCACAGGTCCGTTCGACGATGTCGAGCTGGTGGCTGGAGAGCACGACCGGCTTTCCCGCATCAGCTTCCGATCGCAGGACGTCGGTCATCGCGTCGACGGCGACCGGGTCGAGACCGGCGAACGGCTCGTCGAGCACGAGCAGCTCCGGCGAGAACACCAGCGCAGCGGCGAGTTGCACGCGTTGCTGGTTCCCGTGACTGAGACTCTGGAGCGGGCTCTTGGCACGGTCGGCGAGTCCGAGCCGCTCGAGCCATGCGGTCGACGCCTTGCGTGCGGCCTTTCGGCCGACGCCGTGCAGCTGCGCGAAGTATTCGAGCTGTCCGATCACGGACATCTTCGGATACAGCCCGCGATCCTCAGGAATGTAGCCGATGCGCCGTCTGGCCGCGAACGTGATCGGCGATCCGTCCCAGAACACACTCCCGGCATCCGCCTCGAGCACCCCGAGCACGACCCGCATGGTGGTGGTCTTGCCGGCGCCGTTCGCTCCGACGAATCCGAAGATCTCGCCGGGTTTGACGGTGAAGCTGAGATCGTGAAGCGCCTCGAGAGCTCCGTAGCGCTTCGTCAGATGACTAAGCTCCAGCATCGCCTTGGATCTTCGCCGATCGTCACCCCGCCACGCCCGTACCCTCCTGCTCCGCAAGGTTCCAGAGGTCACCCCAGGCTTCTGGGTCACCAAGGTCCTGACCACCGGGATGGGCGAGGCGACATCCGACACGCTCGTCCACCAACTGCCGCCCGTGGTCGCGGTGATGCTCGGCTTCGCGGGCCTGGTCATCGCGCTCCTGCTGCAGTTCGCGGCGCCTCGCTACCGACCCTGGATCTACTGGCTCGCGGTGGTGATGGTCGCGGTCTTCGGGACCATGGCAGCCGACGTTCTGCACATCCAGTTCGGGATCCCCTATCTGATCTCGACCGTCTTCTTCGCGATCGTCCTCACCGCTGTGTTCGTGATCTGGAATGCCACCGAGCACACGCTCTCCATCCACACCATCAACACGATGCGGCGCGAGGCGTTCTACTGGCTCACGGTCATGGCGACCTTCGCGCTCGGCACCGCCGCGGGCGACATGACGGCGACGACGTTGCACCTCGGGTACTTCGTCTCAGGCGTGCTGTTCACGATCCTGATCGCCGTGCCGGCGGTGGCCCACCGGTGGTTCCGGCTCAACGCCATCTTCGCGTTCTGGTTCGCGTACATCCTCACGAGGCCGCTCGGCGCCTCCTACGCGGACTGGCTCGGGGTCTCCCACGCGCGCGGTGGTCTGAACTGGGGATCCGGGAGCGTCGCCGTCGGCATGACGGTGCTCATCGTCATCGCCGTGGCCCTGCTGGCGGCCACGCATGAGGGCGCGCCGGTAGAGGAGCCCTAGCGTCGTGCGTGCGCCTGACCCGCCTCAGCGAGGCGATGTGGTCTGCAGCGGCGCTCCGGTCGCGGGTGATCCGGCGGCTGCCTCGGCAACCGGCTCACCCTGACGCCACAGCCCGGAGGGCCACCAGTTCCTGCGCCCGAGGAGCACCACGATCGCGGGCACGAGGATGGTCCGGACCACGAAGGTATCCATGACCACCCCGAAGGCGACGCCGTAGCCGATCTGCTGAATCTGCGATCCACCCGACGCGCCGCCGCCGGCGAAGGCGAGGACCGCGAAGGTGCCGCCGAGGATGAGTCCCGCGGTGGTGACCGTCGTGCCCGTCGCGCCGATCGCCTGCCGCACGGCGTCGCGCGTGCGCAGGTTGTGCGACTCCTCGCGAATGCGCGTCATGACGAGCACGTTGTAGTCGGATCCCAGTGCCATGAGGAACACGAACATCAGGAACGGGAGCACGAAGTTGATGCCGCTCTGACCGCCGAAGTGGACGAAGATCAGCGCCGTGAGACCGAGCGCCGCGAGGTACGAGAGCAGGACGCTCGTGACCAGGTAGAGGGGCGCGACCAGGCTGCGCATCACGATCGCGAGCAGGATGGCGATGAGCAGCGCGACGACGGGGATGATATGCCAGAGGTCGGAGGACGACAGCTGGTTCACGTCGTAGGCGAACGGCTGGATGCCGAAGACGCCCTGCGCCGCAGCGCCGACCTGCCCACCTGCGCTTCCGGCAAGGGTTCGCAGTGCCGGGATCTTGTTGATCGGCGGTGCCGCGCCACCTGCTTCCACGCCGATGTACTGGACGGTGCGGCCGTCGGCGCTCACGAATCGGGCGAGCGCCTCGCCGGCGAGCGTGCTGCCGCCGTCGTGGATCGCGACCAGCTGCGCCGGTGTCATGGCCTGACCGGAGAAGGCGAGCGGACCCTCGACCGTCGCGAAACCGCCGCGGGACTGCAGCGTCGTCTGGAGGGTCTGCAGATCGTCCGCGTGCGACCAGATCGGGGTCGCGAACCTGAAGAGGAATTCCGTCGCATTGAGGTTGGCGCTGCCGAAGTGCTGGGAGATCAGCGTGTTACCGGCAGCGGAATCGGTGCCCGTCGGTGTCGACTGGTCCGCAAAACCCGCGGTGGTGGTCCCGAGCTGTCCGAAGGCGATCGCACCGAAGATGATCGCGCCGGTCACGGCGACCGGCATCGGGTTGCGCACGACGCGCGCGGCGATGCGCCCGTAGACGTTCGCTCGCGGGTTCTCCTCGAGCCGTGCGCGTGACGGCCAGAACACCGCGCGACCGAAGATCGCCAGCAGTGCCGGAAGCAGCGTGAGTCCCGCAATCAGCATCAGCGCGATGCCGATGGCGAGCGCCGGACCGAGGGCCTGGTAGAAGTCGAACTGCGCGATGATGAGCGACATCAGCGCGGCCATGACGATGAGCGCGCTGAACGTGATCGACTCCCCGACCGTGGCCACCGCGCGGCGCACCGCGTCCTTGGGATCGAGACCGCGACGGAGTTCCTCGCGCGTTCGGAACACGAGGAAGAGGCCGTAGTCGGTGCCGGCGCCGAGCACGAGGACGATGAGGATGAACTGGGTGATCGCGGACACCTGCACGCCGAGGTGGGTGGCGCCCGCGATTACCGGGCTGGCGAGCGCGAGGACCAGTGCCGCGGGCAGGAGGGTCACGAGCGGCGCGAGCAGCGCACGGAACGCGATGAGCAGCAGCACGATGATGAAGAGGAGCGAGAACCGCTGCACGTCGCCCTGCGAGCTCTTCGACTGGCTCTGCTGATCGACGAACCCCGGGATGCTCCCGGTCAGGTGGACCTCGAGGCCGGATGCGTCACTCGGAAAGGTCGCGCGGATGGCGGCAACCAGCGACACGGCATCGCTCCCCGCGCTGAAGGGTGGGAGGGTGGTCACCACCTGCGCCTGCTCGGCGTGCTTGTCCGGCGACTGCCCGAAGTCCTGTACGCGAATGACGCCGGGGAGCCCGCGGATCCGTGTCTCGATGGCGCCGATCTCCTGCAGGTTCGCGGCGGTGAGCGGTCCGCTCTCGCGCGCCGAGATCAGCGTGGCGACGCCATGCTGGGAGTCCTGGAAGGGCTGCGCCAGGGTCTCGGCCTGCACCGATGGTGAGCTTGCGGGCAGGAAGCTGCTCTGCGAGTCCTTGGCGACGTCGGAGAGCCCGGGGAACGCCTTGACCGACACGATCGTGATGAGGATCCAGCCGATCACGACCGGCCAGCGGAAGCGGACCGAGAAGTTGCCGATGGACGCGAAGACGCGGTTGGTCACGCGCTCGCCCGGAGGTGCCGCGGCGGCGCTTCAGGCGGGGTCGGGGACAGCGACCATTCGATCGAGCCTGTTTCCTTCATGCCCCGGATAGTACACGCCATGAAGCTTTTTGCGACTCCGCTA
>DAIQQM010000004.1:35569-37470 GCA_036786805.1 Candidatus Dormiibacterota bacterium
CCTTCGAGGAGATCGAGCATCACCTGGGCGCCGAAGCGCGACGCGCCGACCCCGAGCCCCGTGTATCCCAGCGCCGAAGCCACGCGTCCGCCGTGGCTGGTCGGCCAGAAGGCGCAGAAGCGGCTGCAGGTGTCGATCGCGCCTCCCCAGCGGTGCGTGAAACGCACACCGGCGAGCTGCGGGAACGTCGCGAAGAAGTGTTCGGCGAGCTTGTCGAATGTCCTTGCGCGCTGTTCGAGCTCCACGTCGACGCGATTGCGGAAGTGGTAGATGGCGTCGTAGCCACCCCAGAGAATTCGTGAGTCGGCGGTGAGGCGGTAGTAGTGGAACTGGTTGCCGCTGTCGCCCACGCCCTGGCGGTTGGTCCAGCCGACCGCCGCCCGCTGCGCGGGTGTCAGCGGCTCGGTGACCAGCACGTAGTCGTAGACAGGGAGTATGAACGGACGCGTGCGCGCCTGCAATGGGCGATCGGCGTTGGTGGCGAGCGCGACGCGCCGCGCCGAGACGCTGCCGGCGGCGGTGGTCAGGAGGATCCGTTCGGGCTCTGCGTGGAGCCGCGCGACGGCGGTGTTCTCGTGCACGCGCACCCCGGCGTCGATGCATGCGCGGCGCAGGCCCCACGCGAGTTTCGCGGGGTTGACGATGGCGGTGCGATCGTGGATCCACATGCCGCCGTGATACGTGGGCGATGCCACCTCCGCACGCACGGCATCGCGGTCGAGCACGTCGACGTGATAGCCATGCGCCTGCATGATTCCGGCAGTCTCGACAAGCTCCTCGCACTGCCACGGCGCCGTCGCCACGTCGATCATGCCGGTCCGCTCGAAGTCGCAGTCGATCTCGTGCTCGCGCACCGTCGACTCGATCGCGTCGAGGTTCTCGACGCCGAGCCGCTCGAGGGTGTCGAGCTCGACGGGAAACCTGCTCAGGCCGTTTGCGAACCCGTGCGTGAGGCTGGCGTCGCAGAAGCCGCCGTTGCGCCCTGACGCGGCCGCGGCTGAGCGGCGCATCTCCAGGACGACCACCTCCAGCGCCGGGTTGCGCTGCTTGGCGAGCAACGCGCACCACAGGCCTGTGAAGCCGCCACCGACGATCGCGAGATCACACTCGGTGTGTCCCTCCAGCCGTGCCGCCGGGCGCGGCGCCTGCGGGTCGTCGAGCCAGAACACCGCCGGGGCGGCATCGCGGAGAGCGGGATGGCGTGGTTCACCGGTCACGAGAGCATCTCCGAAGTGACGCCGTCTACCCGATGCCGGCCGTGGCCAGCGCGGAATCCTTGACCATGATCACGGCAAGCCCGTCGTCGTACACCTTGGTCCACTGCGGGTCGACCTCGAGCGCAAGCACCGCCGGAGCGCCGGGGACGTCGACCACGTAGTCGATGTTCCATTCCGCGAAGATGTGCAGCCAGTCGGGGTTGCCCGTCTCGACGTCGCTCACCTGCTGCATGACCTTGTTGCCGAGGAGCGTCGCCTCGCCGAACGAGAAGACGCGACGGTTGGGGTCGGGATAGAACCGGTAGATCAGATAGCCACCCCAGCCGTACTGGTCGAACATGTGGGTCCCCACCGCCGGATGCGCGGCGAGCCAGTCGGCGGCGCCGACCGGGAAGTTCGCCGCCGTGGCGCGTGTTTGATTCGACAGCGTCGAGTGCACGAAGTAGCCGGTGCCGAGGACGGCGATCACGAGGATCGCGACTGTGCCGGCGAGCATGTCCCTGGCACGTGGCGCCATCCACTCGCGCACCCGTTGTGCCAGTGACAGTCGCTCCCATCCCGCCGAGAACGACCAGATCAGCAGGGGCGTCACCGCGGCGACGAACAACGCCGAGTGGCGCACCGCGGAGAGCGCGGCATAGGAGACCACCACCGTCAGGCAGATGTCCCAGAGGGACGGACGGC
>DAIQQM010000103.1:0-9311 GCA_036786805.1 Candidatus Dormiibacterota bacterium
GCGATCGTGAGGTCGCAGACGAGATGCAGCACGTGGCCGCCGCCGATCGCGTAGCCCGCAACCATGGCGACCACGGGCTTGGGGAGACGCCGGATCTGCACCTGGAGGTCGAGCACGTTGAGGCGCCCGATCCCGGCCGGATCCCGGTAGCCGTCGTCACCGCGGATCCGCTGATCGCCGCCCGAGCAGAACGCCTTGGTTCCCTCGCCGGTGAGCACGATCACGCCGATGGCCGGATCGTCCCGAGCCAGCTCGAACGCGCGCGTCAGCTCGAAGAGCGTGGTCGGCCGGAACGCGTTGCGAACCTCGGGGCGGTTGATGGTCAGCTTGGCGATGCCGCCGGCGGTTTCGTAGCGAATGTCCTCCCACTCGCCGGCCGCGACCCATTCCACGATGGCATGCACCTCGTTTGCACTCGATTCGATCGCTCTCGATGGTAGCCCGCCGGGGTCGGGCCGGGCGGCGGGGTACGCTCGGCGCATGACCGTGTCCGCGCTCCGCCGCACGCTGCGCACCGCCGACCTGATCGCGGTCGCTCTGCCACCGGGGGCGAGGTGGCTCCCCGTGCTCCGCCGCGCTCACGACATCGGGGCGGCGATCCTGCCAATCGATATCCGTCTGACGCCGGCCGAGCGTGGCGCGTTGATCGCCGCCGCGCAACCGACCGTGATCCTCGATGAGGACGGTGTGCGGCGCGCCGGCGGTATCGGGATCGACTCGGATGTTGCCCTCGTGATCGCCACCTCCGGGACGTCAGGCCGGCCGCGCCTCGCTGAGCTTCCCGCCGTGTCGGTGGATGCGGCGGTGCTCGCGTCGGCCGCGGCGATCGATTCGCGCGCCGAGGACCGGTGGCTCTCCTGCCTGCCGCCCGCGCACATCGGCGGACTGCTCGTCCTCGAGCGCCACCTGCTCCTCGGTGCCCCGATCAGCTTCCGGCGCCGCCTGACGCGGTCCATCATCGCCCACCTCGGCGACGCACGGTTCACCTCGGTGGTGCCGACGCAGCTCACGCGCCTGATCGACGCCGGCGCGGATCTCGGTCGCTTCCGGACGATCTTGGTCGGCGGTTCGGGCATGGACGCGGAGTTGACGGCCAGGGCGGCGGAGGCGGGCGTGCGCGCCGTGCCGACCTATGGGATGACCGAGACGTGCGGCGGCGTCGTCTACGCGGGCCGGCCGCTCCCCGGGGTCGAGGTGCGCGCCGCCCGATGGGGCGAGCTGCTCATCCGGGGACCGACGCTCATGCGCGGGTACCGCCTCGATCCCGAGGCCTCGCTCGCGGCGTTCGAGCCCGGGGGCTGGCTGCGCACCGGCGACGGAGGCGAGGTCGGCAGCGATGGCACCGTCCGGGTTCTGGGCCGTCTCGCCGACGTCATCACCAGCGGGGGGGAGAAGATCTGGCCGGCCGAGGTCGAGACTGCGCTCGCGAGCCATCCGGACGTGGCGGCGGTGCTCGTCTCCGGGGTTGCCGACCGCGAGTGGGGCGAGCGCGTTGTGGCGTTCGTCGTTCCACGACGCCGCGCCGACCCGCCCACGCTCGACTCGTTGCGCGATCACGCCGCGGCGACGATCGCGCGACACAAATTGCCGCGCGAACTGATCCTCTCGGACAGTCTTGAGCGCACCTCCCTCGGGAAGATCCGCCGGGGCTGAATGCTCAGCGGATCGGTGCGACGTAGCGAGGTGGCTCGGTATCCGAGCCGCCGTCGATCCGGTCGATGCGACCGTCACGGACGAGCTTGTCCAGGTGCGCCTGGACCGTCCACGCGGCGAGCGGAAAGACCTCGGGTGGGTAGCCCGCATACAGGGTCGGAACCAGTTCCATGGGTGTGAAGTCGGGACGTCCCCGCGCCGCGGCAAGCACCTGGTGCTCACGCTCCATCCTGTGGGCGATGTACTCGGCGATCAGCGCCCCGGCGTCGTCCACCCGCTCGCCGTGCCCCGGGAGGATGGTCAGCGGTTGCAGAGCCTGGACCTTACGAAGCGACTCAATGTAGTCGGACATGTCGCCCTCGCCGGGGTGGACGACCGAGGTGGTGCCGTTGAGGATGTGATCGCCGGTATAGAGCGTCCGCGTCGCGGGGTCGAAGAAGCAGAGGTGATCGCGCGTGTGTCCGGGCGTGTGCACCGCGACGATGTCCAGGTCACCGACACGCATGACGTCGCCGTGGGAGAGCGCCTGCGCGTGCTCCTGCCCCGCTGACGGGTCGAAGCAGCGCACTGTGGCGCCGGTCTCGTGAGCCAGCCGCAGCGCCAGCGGGCGATGGTCCGGATGCGAATGCGTCACCAGGATCGTCGTGATGCGACCACCGCGCGCCGTGGCGGCCGCAAGGATCGCCGCGAGGTGGCTCTCATCGTCCGGACCGGGATCGATGCAGACCAGCGCGCTGCCCCCGGTGAGATAGGTGTTCGTGCCGCGCCCGGTGAACACCGACGGGTTGGGGGCGAGCACGCGTGTCACCGTGCTGGTCACGAGGATTTGCCCGACTCGTGGTGCAGCGCCATCCACCGGGCGATGATCTCCGGGGTGATCTCGGTCACCTCAATCGGGTGCGCGCCCAGGGTTCGGAGGATCGACTCGACGGAACCGAGCCGGGCGAACTCGTGGCACATCATCCGGGTCGGCGGCATGATCGCCGGGAACTCGAGGTCCAGCATCGCCTCGGGCCGGTGCCATCCGCCCTCGACGGCCTCTGCGGCGTGGATGCGCACCTGCTGATCATCGCCGGCCGCAAGCGCGAAGAAGCGAGTGTCGTAGCGCCGGCCCTCGCGCGGGGGTGTGATGAAGTGCCCGATGTACACCAGCCGATCCGGCGCCATCACGAGAGCCTGCTCCGCGAGCGCCTCCTCGAAATCGCCTCCGGACAGGAGCTTCGAGCGCGCGGCGTCGATTCGCTCGCCGAGGTCGGTTCCGCCGGAGGCGTCCGACGCGCCGCCGATGAGGATGCCGACCTCCTCGAGCACCTCACGGACCCCGGCAACGGCGTATGCGTCCTGACCCGAGCCGTCGGCGGCGTCGACCGCACCGCCGGGGAAGACGAACGCGCCCGCGGCGAAGCTGCTCCGTCCCGGCCGGCGGAGCATGCAGACCTCGACGCCCCCGTCGACGTCGCGAAGCAGCGCAACCGTGCTGGCCGGAACGGGCGCGGAATCCGGGTCGCTCATGCATCGCATGGTATGGGCGTGGTGGCCGCGCACGACGGCGCCACGGATCGCGAGACTATGTCCCCCGATGGCATCTCATCTCGACGTCGCGCTCGAGCTCGCCGATATTGCCGATGCGATCACGCTCGCTCGCTTTCGCGCCCCCGATCTGCGCATCGACACGAAGGCCGACAGCACCCCGGTGACCGACGCCGACCGCACGACCGAGCAGGCGCTCCGTGACGCGCTGCAGCGCCTCCGGCCCGAGCAGGAGATCGTCGGCGAGGAGTTCGGTGGGGAGGGGCAGGCGGAGTGGCGCTGGATCCTCGATCCGATCGACGGCACGGTGAACTACGCCAACGGCGTGCCGGTGTGGGCGACCCTGATCGCGTTGATGCGCGGGGACCGCGCCGTCTGCGGTGTCGTGTCGGCGCCGGCGCTGGGCCGGCGCTGGTGGGCCGCCACCGGGCAGGGCGCCTTCACCGATTCCCGCCAGCGCATCCACGTCTCACGGACGCCGACCCTCGAGGAGGCGTACGTGTCGTGCACGGACATCCGCGATTTCGCCACCAGGCGCGGTGAGCGGGGCTTCCACCGCGTCCTCGAGCGGGCCCGCGTCATCAGGGCGTTCGGCGACTTCTGGTCCCACATGCTCGTCGCCGAAGGTGTGATCGACGTGGCCGTCGAAGCCTGGGTCAACCCGTGGGACGTGGCCGCGACCCAGGTGATCATGATCGAGGCGGGTGGTCGTTTCAGCGATTTCGACGGCGCGGTGCGCATCGACACCGGCACGGTGATCACCACCAACGGGCTGCTCCACGACGAGCTCGTGGCCCTCATGGGAGATCGTTCCGGGTAGCTATACGATACTGAGTTTCATGTAGACTGCGGTCTCATGAGGTCCCCGGCGGTCAAGCGCGTTCCGGATGCGGCCCGGACCGCCGCTCTCGGTCTCGGGGCGGTCGTGCTCATCAGCGGGTGCGGGTCGACCGGCGGCCAGGTCCGACCCGGAACGATCGCGGTCGTGGCCGCCGAGAACCAGTACGGCGACGTGGCATCGCAGGTGGGCGGTGCGGACGTCTCGGTCACCTCGGTGGAGAGCAACCCCAACACCGACCCGCACTCCTACGAGGTCAGCCCGAGCGTGGCCCAGGAGATCGGCGCTGCGCAGGTGGTCATCCAGAACGGCATCGGGTACGACGACTTCATGACCAAGATCCTGTCCGCATCGCCAAATTCCAGACGGACGGTCATCGACGTGCAGCACCTGGTGGGGCTCCCGGACACCACGTCCAACCCGCACCTCTGGTACGCCCCGACCACCATGCCGAAGGTGGCCGACGCGCTGGCCGCTGACTTCGCGGCGTTGCGTCCTGCGCACGCCGCGTACTTTCAGGCGAACGCCGCAACGTTCATCGCGTCGCTCGATCCCTGGCTGCAGGCGATCGCCGATTTCAAGGCGCAGTACCCGGGGACGCCGCTCGCGACCACGGAACCGGTGGCGGACGACATGCTCGAAGCCGCCGGGGCTGTCAACCTGACGCCGTTCCGGTTCCAGGCGGACATCATGAACGGCGTGGACCCGTCCCCGGAGGACCTGGCGCTGCAGTCGAACCTCATCGACCAGCACCGGGTCAAGGTGCTCGTCTACAACGAGCAGGTGACCGACTCGCTGACGCAGAGCTTTATCAGCGCCGCGCAAGCAGCGGGTATCCCGGTCGTCGGCGTGTACGAGTTGATGCCGTCGCCCGGCTTCACGTATCAGTCGTGGATGCTTGCCGAGGTCGACGCGCTGCGCAAGGCGGTCGCCGACCGTGTCTCCACGACGGGGCTCTAGACGTGCAAGCCGACTCCGCCACAGAACCGGCCGAAGTCCTCGCTGTCGACGGCGTCAGCGTCACGCTCTCCGGTCGCGAGATCCTGCGCGACGTCACCTTCCACATCCACGCGGGCGAGTTCACGGGACTGATCGGGTCCAACGGTGCCGGCAAGACCACGCTGCTGCGCGTCATCCTCGGACTGATCACGCCAAGCGCGGGCACGGTCCGCGTCGAGAGTGAGTCGCGGCGTCGTCCGCTCATCGGCTACGTCCCCCAGCGAATCACGCTCGATCCGGACATGCCGCTGCGCGCTCGCGACCTTGTCGGTCTCGGCATCGACGGGCAGCGTTTCGGCCTTCCGTGGCCCTCGTCCGCGCGCCACAGGCTCATCGACGAGATGCTCGAGTCCGTCGATGCCACGCGATTTGCGGAGTCGCGCGTCGGCAACCTGTCGGGAGGCGAGCAGCAGCGAATCCTCATCGCGCACGCGCTGATCAGCCGTCCCCGCCTGCTCCTGCTCGACGAGCCGCTGGCGAACCTGGACATCGGCAGTGAGCAGGAGGTCGTCGCGCTCCTGTCGCGCATCGCGAAACAGCAACGAATCGCGGTGCTCATCTCCACGCACGACATGAACCCGTTGCTGCCGGTGATGGACCGCATCGTCTATGTCGCCAACGGCCGCATCGCAACCGGCACCACCGACGAGGTGGTGTCGAGCGAGTCGCTCACCAAGCTCTACGGCGTTCACGTCGACGTGATCCACGTCCACGATCGCATCCTGGTGGTCGCGGGACGTCGCGATGCGCCGCTGCAGCATGGCGGCGGCGAGTCGATCGTAGAGGTGGTGTAGCGGTGACCGGGTTCCTTTCGCCACTCATCGAACCGGGGTTCTTCGCCAACGCTCCGGTGCAGACGGCACTGCTCGTGGGCGGCATCGTCGCCGTGGTCTCGGGTGTCGTGGGTACGTTCACCGTCATGCGCGGCCAGTCCTTCGCCGGCCACTCGCTCGCGGATATCGGGACCGCCGGCGGCTCGGCGGCGTTCCTGCTCGGCATCAGCCCGCTCTTCGGATTCGTTGCGATGAACCTGCTGGCGGCGGGGGTGATGGAGTCGATCGGCATCCGCCGCCCGCGCGGACGCGACCTGGCCACCGGGATCGTGCTCGGTGGCGCGCTGGGAATCGCGGCACTCTTCCTCTACCTGGACACCACGGCATCGAGCACGACCGGGGCGACCATCAACGTGCTCTTCGGGTCGATCTTCACCCTGCCGTCGTCGCTGGTCCCGTTCATCGGGGTCTTCAGCGTCGTCGCGCTGGCGCTCGTCCTCGCGATGTACCGGCCGCTGATCCTCACGTCGATCAGCTCCGACCTCGCCAAGGCGCAGGGGGTTCCCATCCGCCTCGTCGGCATCGTGTACCTCGTCGCGCTCGCGGTGGCCGTGTCGCTCTCCGCGGTCGCCATCGGCGCGATCCTCTCGACGGCGCTGCTCATCGGCCCCGCCGCGACCGCACTGCGCATCACCAATCGGACCGGCTACGCGGCGCTGATCGCGGCTGCCATCGGCGTTGTCGCCACCTGGCTCGGCGTCCTGCTGGCGTACGACAGCTACTACTGGTTCCCGACGGGCGGCGGCTGGCCGGTCAGCTTCTTCGTGGTCACGGTGGTCTTCCTGGTCTACCTCCTATCGCAGGTGCGCGTTCGACCACGCGCCGGCGCCCGGCGCGAATCGACCGCGGCGGAGACCGGCTGATGTTCTCGGGTCTCATGCTCAACGCCTGGGAGTCGGCGTCGATCGTGGCGATCGTCGCCGGAGTCGTCGGATTCTTCATCGTGCTTCGGGGCTCTGCATTCGCGGCCCACGCGCTGCCCAACGGCGCGTTCGCGGGCGCGGCGGGAGCGAGCCTCATCGGTGTCGACGCGATCGCGGGACTGGCGGTGTTCTCGATCCTGGGAGCCCTGACCATCGCCGGTCTCGGACGGCGCGCCCGACACGACGTCGCGACCGCGCTGGTCATCGTGGTCATGCTCGGTCTCGGGTCGCTGTTCCTCTCGATGACCACCGAGTACGCACCGGAGATCTACTCGCTCCTCTTCGGTGAGGTGCTGGGCGTCAGCAGCAGCGAGCTCGCCCCGATCGCCGCCATCGGGGTGGTGTGCGTCGCGGCGATCCTGCTCATCTACCGGCCGTTGATGTTCTCGTCGGTGATGCCCGACGTCGCCGAAGCGCGGGGCATCCGCAGCGGCCGGATGGAGGTGGCGTTTCTCGTCGTGGTCGCGCTCACGACCACGATGGCGGTCCCCGTCGTCGGCGCCCTGCTGATCTTCAGCCTGCTCATCAGCCCAGCGGCGGCCGCCCGGTCGTTCACCTCCAAGCCGCTCACCGCCATGGGCCTGTCCGTGCTCATCGCGCTCGGCACCGTGTGGTCGGCCATCGCCCTGTCCTATCTCTCGAACCTCCCCATCGGGTTCTTCGTCGGCTCGATCGGTGCTGCGACGTACGCGGCGGGCAGGGGATGGGCAACCTGGCGGCGGAACCGCAGGGCGTCCCCACGACCGTCGAGCCAGGCGCTGCAGCCGGGCGTCGCGGGCTAAGATCGGCCGGTGCCCGAGGATGCCCGCTCGAAGCCGTCCCGCCCCTTCGGGCTGATCGGCGCGTTGATTCTCGCGGTGCTCGCGGCGGCCTGCGCGTCGGTCGCGGCTGCGGGTCCTGTGCCCCTCCGCGTCGGCGCCATCTTTCCGCTGTCGGGCAGCACCGCGCCCGACTCGAGCGACGAGTATCTCGGCGCCACGCTGGCGGCCCAGCTGGTGAATGCGGCGGGTGGCGTCGCCGGCCATCCCATCTCGCTCGATCTCCGCGACGTTGAGGATCAGGCCCAGATCCCGGCCGCCGTCTCGAGCCTGCACGACGACGGAGTTCCTGTCGTGATTGGCGCATACTCGTCGCAGCTCTCGATTCCCGCCGCAGCCGCGGTGTCGAACGCGGGGATGGTGTACTGGGAGACCGGTGCGGTCGCGGACCGGGTGACCGGAGAGGGCTCGCCGCTCGTGTTCCGTGTCGGGGTGAACGGCGCCGAGCTGGGTGCCAACGCCGGCAAGTTCATGCTCCAGGAGCTGGTGCCGAGGATGGGCATCCCGGTCGCGAAGATCCGCGTCTCCTTCGTCACGGCTGATGACGACTACGGTCATTCGGTTGCTGATGCGACACGCGCCGCGCTCGAGGCCGGAGGGCTGAGCATCAGCGGCGAGTCCGTCTACAACCCCTACACCCCCGACTGGGCGCCGGCCATGCGGGCGCTCGCGGCGGCGAAGCCCGACATCCTGGTGCTCTCGTCACACATCCAGGATGGCATCGCGTTCCGGCGGGCCTTCCTCGCGGCCGGTCTCCAGGTCAAGGTTTTCATGGGCACCACCATGGCGCAGTGCGACCAGGACTTCGGCAACGTGCTCGGCTCCGCCGCGGTCGGTGTCTTCGCGTCGGATCGACCCCAGGGGGACTTCAACCCCGGCGCTCTCGACCCCGAGGCTCGGGCGCTCTACGACCGGTTCGCCGCGCTTTGGAAGCAGCGAACCGGGGAATCCGCGCCGACCGAGGAGGGGATCGCCGGCTTCAGCGCCGCATGGGTGCTCTTCGCCGATGTGTTGGGACGGGCTGGAGACAATGGCGCCCAGGGGATCGCCGCGGCGGCTCGTGCGCTTGATCTCCCGAGCGGCAGCCTTCCCAACGGCGGCGGCGTTCTCTTCTCGACCGCACCCGGCCAGCTCGGCCAGAACGTCCGCGCGGCGGCGGTGGTCTGGCAGTGGCAGGCGCCTCGCCACAGCGTGGTGGTCTGGCCGCCCGCCTACGCCACCGGACAGGTCAGGCTCTCGCCCGCCACCTCGTGATTGGCTGAGGGGAGATCGAGGCATACTCGGGGCCATGGAAACAGCGACGTTCGGCGCGGGATGCTTCTGGGGTGTGGAATCGGTGTTCGAGCAGGTCGACGGGGTCACCGCGACCAAGGTCGGCTACACGGGCGGCTTCACGCAGGCGCCCTCGTACGAGGATGTGTGCTCCCATCGCACGGGACACGCGGAGGCCGTGGAGATCACCTTCGATCCAGCGCGCGTGAGCTACGACACGCTCCTCGACATCTTCTGGATGAACCACGACCCGACGCAGCTCAACCGCCAGGGTCCCGACGTTGGTGACAACTACCGCTCGGTGATCTTCTACCACTCGCCCGAGCAGGAGACCGCCGCGCTGGCGTCGAAGCAGCGCCAAGAGGAGTCGGGACGCTATCGGCGTCCGATCGTGACCGAGATCGTTCCGGCGGGACGGTTCTGGGATGCCGAGGAGTACCACCAG
>DAIQQM010000180.1:0-2592 GCA_036786805.1 Candidatus Dormiibacterota bacterium
TCACGGCGGTCGCGCTGGCCTGCGTCGCCGCACTGCGGGGTTGTACGGAGGAGAGTGCTGAGTGGGAGCGGCGGGCCATTGCCACCGCGGGGGAGCTCGAGTTCCCGTCGGGACCGTTCAGCTCGGCCTTCGTCACCACGTATCTGGCCTGGATCCGGATGGTCACGGGCGACCTCGAGGAGGCACGCGAGTTCGGGCGGCGGACGATCGAGATCGGGGAGCGATGCCGGTTCGAGTACTTCCAGTTGCTCGGCGGGCAGTACAAGCTGGTGCCCGAAGCCAACCAACCCTGTGACGTCGCCGAGCTCGAGATGTACGGACAGGGGATGGAGCTCGTCGGGCACGGGGCGTTCCGCCCGACCTACCTCGGCATCGTCGCCCGCAACCATCACTACCTCGGCGACGACGGGCGGGCGCTCGAAGTGCTCGACGAGGCCCTGGACCTGACCCGGAAATCGGGGGAGCTGGTCCATCAGCCGGACCTCCTGCGCCTGCGCGCCGAGATCACCGCAGCCACACGCCCCGACCGGATGGACGGTGTGGTCACGGATCTCGTCACGGCTGTGGAGATCGGCCTGGCTCAGGGATCTCTCCTCTTCGGACTGCGGGCGGCCAACGACTTGGCCCGGCTTCCGCACGACGTCCGCCCGGAGGACTGGAGGGACCGGATCCGCTCCGTGCTCGACCGGCTCCCTCCCGATTCGTCGAACCGCGAGGTCGCCGACGCGCGGGACCTCCTCGAAAACTGAGGCGGAGCGCTCCCAGCAATCGGCTCCCGTTGTCAGGTCTGCATGGCACTCGGTTGACGAGGTGGGACAAGATGCACGCGATGGGACCGGCTGACACGGGCACGGAGGGTCGAACTGACGAGGACGGCGTCGGGACCGCGCGGTTCTCCGGTCGGGTGGCCATCGTCACCGGGTCGACCGCCGATCCGAGCATCGGCCGATCCTGCGCCTTCCGCCTCGCCCGGGAGGGCGCCGCGGTGGTCGTCAACGGCCGCGACGCCGACCGGGTCGCGGCGACGGAGGCCGCCTTGCTCGCCGAGGGACACGATGCCATCGGAGTCGTCGGATCCATGGACACCGAACCAGCCGTGTGCAGGCTCACCGACCGGGCGGTGGAGGCGTTCGGCCGGATCGACCTGCTCGTCAGCACGGTGGGCGGCGCCCCATACCCCCTCTCGTTCGACGCCATCAGCGAGGCGGAGCTGCTCGAGACCTACCGACTCAACACCTGGCCCGCCGTCGCACTGATCCGGGCCGGGATGGCTCGGGGTCTCGGTGACGGCGGAGGCTCGGTCGTCACCATCTCGAGCGGCTCACCGCGCAAGACCACGTCGGCCATGGTGGCCTATGCCGCGGCGAAGGCTGCACTGAACGCCATGACGCGGACCATCGCCGCCGATCTGGCCGGCAAGGGGGTCCGGGTGAATGCGGTGAGTCCCGGGCTCGTGCGGACCACGGCGACCCGGTCCATCTGGAAGGCCGACGCCGGTGCGGCCGCGGGCTCGAATCTCCCGCTGGGACGGCTGACCGAAGCCGACGACATCGCGGCCGCGGTGTGCTTCCTGCTCTCCGAGGACGCACGGCAGATCACCGGGATCACCCTGGACGTCGACGGTGGGAACCACCTCTCGAGCGGCTGGACGCCGATTCGCTAGTTACGGGGCTCGGCCTGCCGGAGGGGGCCAAAGCTCTTTCAGTGACGCCGCGACGCTGGACCCGATCTGCGCGATCTGCTCCCGCACCTGCTCGGGCGACATACCGGGGAGCTGCACCCGGAGGTTCAGCGCGTCGGCGCCGACCTCCGTGGCGGTTGCGGCAAGGCGCTCCGCCAACTCGTCCGGGTGATCGGAGGCGATGGTCTGGTCCTCACCAAACGAACTCGCGTCCGGGGCGTAGCTCTCATAGACGGCGCGTTGGCTGTCGATCAGTCCGGAACGCGGGCGACCCAGCCACACCCGGCGGATCAAGACCTTGGAAAGCGTGCCCCCGGACTCGTCGAAGGCTCGGGTCAGACGGGCGAGTCGCGCTGGCGTCGACATTCCCTCCATCAGGATCCCAGCTCCGCACCGCGCGGCGCGGACGGCGGCGGCAACGGACACCGCCGCGCTGAGCACACGGACCGGGGCTTGCCGGCAGGCGAGCAGCGCCGGGTCGCCCTCAAGCTCGCCCAGATCCTCACCGCGCAGCATGGCGACGAGCCGAGGGAGCTCCGACTTGAAGCGATCGACTGCATCTTCCTGACTGACGCCGGCCGCCGCGAAGTCCTGAGGCAGAACCCCGGCGGCCACTCCAAGTCCGACACGACCACCATGACGGGCCTGGAGCCACGCGACCTCCTCGGCCACGAGCGCCGTGGACCTCAGTGGAAGCAAGAGGGGTGCCGCTGCGGCCCAACCCGTCGCGTGCTCTTCCAAGACGAAGGAGGCCATCTGGAGCGGTTGCGCCATGTATCCAGCAAAGCCACCGTGGTGCTCGCTGGTCATGACCCCGTCGAAGCCGTTGCGCAGGGCGAGACCGGCTTGCGCGCAAAGCTCGCTGACGATGGCGTCGGCGGGAAGCTCGTTGTGCGGGTACAGCCGGATGG
>DAIQQM010000104.1:0-9042 GCA_036786805.1 Candidatus Dormiibacterota bacterium
ATCAGGTACGGCGGCAATGGAGGTGTGGTGTTGAAATGCCATGTCTTGAACGCACCACGCGGCTCGGTGCGAAGGACGCGGCCGTTGCCGCACACGCGCCACGCGCTCGGCGCGGTGACGCTCATGGTGACGCCGGCCTTCAGGTCCGGCTGGTCGAAGCACGCGAGGACCTTGTGCGCGTCGAACGGCTCGAAGTGGGTGTACACGTACACCTCATCGTCCACGGGGTCGCGGAGCCGGTGCATGCCCACGCCGGTGTGCTGGTACTCGCACTGCGCGACGACCGTGAGCCGGTTCGACCCGGCGCGCAGGCCCCGGAGCCAGAGCACATTGCCGTTGAAACCGTGCTGCGTCTCGGTGAGGCGCTTGCCGTTCAGGGTGCACTCGTCGATCGAACGCGCAGCGATGTTGATGAAGGTCTCCGATCCCTCATGAGCGGCGTCGAAGACGACGGTCGTCGCGCTCTGGAAGGTCTCGGCATCGGGATCGTCGCTGAGCACCAGCGAGACCTCGTAGGAGAGGTTGGACAGCAGCGCGGCGCGAGCCTGCGCGTCGGATTCGGTGAGATTGTCCTGGAGCGGCGGCCTGTCGAGAGCGGTCACAGTCACGAGCCGAAGCCTACTAAAGTCGCCCCGGGACCATGGCAATTCGCCACCGATTGGCGACAGGAGTTCAGGGACGCCGGCCGAAAACCGTGCCGATCGTCCGGCGCGTGAGCGCTCGGGGCGCCAGCCGCGGACCCTGCGCGAGAGCGAAGTTGAGCCTTCCGGGAATGGAGATGGCCGCACCACGGTCGAACGCGCGAAGGGCGACGGCGACGCAGTGCTCCGCGCTCATGGTCATCGGCCTGGCCACGCGCATGTAGTCCTGGGTGCCGGCGACGGTGCCGAACTCACTGAGCACCGGCCCCGGGCAGAGGGCGAGCACCCGGACCCCCGTCCCCCGGACCTCCTCGGCGAGTGCTTCCGTGAAATGGAGGACAAACGCCTTTGTGGCGGCATAGGTCGCCATGTACGGCACCGGCTGAAACGACGCCACGCTCGCGAGGTTGATCACCCCACCGGTTCCGGCCTTGACCAGACCCGGGATCACCGCGGTCGTGAACTCGTGGAGCGCGACCACGTTGAGCTGCACCTCGGCCCGCTCCCGGGCCGGATCGAGGTTGGCGAGCGCCCCGCGAGTGCCGTAGCCGGCGTCGTTCAGGAGGATCCACGGTGACTGCTTGCGGAGCGCCGACGTGACCGCGGCGCGACCGGCCCTGGTCTCGAGGTCGGCCCCGATGACGGTGACCTTCACGCCGTGGGTCGATTCGATCTCGTTGCCGAGCTCTTCGAGGCGATCGACACGTCGCGCCACGATGGTCAGGTCGTGGCCGCGGGCGCCCAGCCGGCGAGCGAACTCCGCCCCGAGACCCGATGATGCCCCGGTCACCAACGCCGGGATTGAGGCTGGGAGGGCTGCGGTCATTGACACTGCTCCTGATTCGCGGCGTGGCGGTCTCAAGCGTATTCGACTGGCGCAGCTTCGTCAGTCGCGGACCGTTTGTTACGATCGGCCGCGATGCTGTCGGGCTACGCGCCGATCCTCTTCTTCTTCGGCATCTGCGCGGCGTTTGCTGTCTTCGCACAGCTGCTCAACGCAGTGCTCGGTCCGAAGCGTCCCTCGCCAACCAAGGACCTTCCTTATGAGTCGGGGATGGTGCCGCGGGAGAGCGCCCGGCGTCGCTTCTCGGTCGGCTTCTACGTCACCGCGATGCTGTTCATCATCTTCGACGTCGAATCGATCTTTCTCTTCCCGTGGGCCACGATCGTTCGGGAGTTGAAGGTCTTCGGCATCGTCGAGATGGGCATCTTCATAGCGACCCTGCTGGTCGGATTGCTGTACGTCTGGCGTAAGGGAGCACTCCGATGGGATTGAGCAACGAGCTGATCGTCCCGGGCGCCGGGGGCAGGAGCATCCTCCTTGCCGAAGCCGATGCCGGCACGATCGCGCTGCCCCGCACCGGGGCGGCCGAACGCACCGCGCTGCAGAGCGGGTTCGTGACCACCACGCTCGGCAAGGTGATCCAGTGGGGGCGGTACAGCTCGCTCTGGCCCGCGCTCTTCGGGCTGGCCTGCTGCGCGATCGAGATGATGGCCACCGGCGCAGCCCGGTACGACATGTCGCGCTTCGGGTGCGAGGTGTTCCGGGCGTCGCCACGGCAGTCCGACCTGATGATCGTCGCGGGCCGCGTCTCCCAGAAGATGGCGCCGGTGCTGCGTCACATCTACGACCAGATGCCGGAGCCCAAGTGGGTGATCAGCATGGGCGCATGCGCGTCCAGCGGCGGCATGTTCAACAACTACGCGATCGTCCAGGGGGTCGACAAGGTGGTGCCGGTCGACGTCTACATCCCGGGCTGCCCACCGCGCCCCGAGGGCCTGCTGGATGCGGTCATGAAGCTGCAGAAGAAGATCGCCGGGGAACTCCCCGGCTCGCTGCTCGGGTAGCGCGGTGACCGCCGTGGGATCGCCCATGAGCGGCGCGCGGGCAGCGGACCTCCTCGAGCGGGAGCTTCCGACCGCGGTGCGCCGTCGCGAAACCGGATTCGGCGAGGTGACGATCTGGATCGACCGCTCCGATCTCGTCGCCGTCTGCACGTTGCTCCGCGACCATCCCGACGCGGCCTACACGACGCCGGTGTTCGTCACCGCCGTCGACTGGCCGGATCGCGAGCCCGCCGAGCCGCGCTTCGACGTCGTCTACATGCTCAGGTCGCTGCAGCACAACGACGTCTGCCGCCTGGTGGTTCAGGTCGGAGAGGACGATCCCAACGTGCCCACCCTCGAGGGGGTCTTCGCCGGGATGGACTGGCACGAGCGCGAGTGCTTCGACCTCATCGGCATCACCTTCACCGGCCACCACGATCTGAAGCGGATCCTGCTGCCGACCGACTGGGACGGCCACCCGCTGCGCAAGGACTACGCGTCGTTCGGCGAGCCGATCGCGTTCACGCACAACCTCGAATGGGCGCTCCCCGCCCAGGAGCGCCCGCGGGACATGCCGGGAGGCTCGCGATGACCGCGCTGCCGCCGCTGGGGACTCCGACCGCCGGCCTCGACCCGCTCAGCGAGCAGTACGAGGCCGGCCGCGAGTTGCTCGGCATCGAGCCGGGTCTCGACGCGATCGACCTCGTCGAGATCGGCGACAGCACCATGGAGCTGAACATGGGGCCGATGCATCCCTCGACGCACGGGGTGCTCCGCCTGGTGCTCAACCTCGACGGCGAGGTCGTGCGCGAGTGCCGCCCGGACATCGGCTACCTGCACACCGGCTTTGAGAAGGATTTCGAGCGCCACACCTACACGCAGTGCATCCCCTACACGGACCGGATGGACTACCTCTCGCCGCTCTTCAACAACCTCGGCTTCTCGCTGGCCGTGGAGAAGTTGCTCGGGATCGAGGTCCCGCTGCGCGGGCAGTACCTGCGGGTGATCATGTGCGAGCTCTGCCGGCTCGCGAGCCACCTTCTCTGGTACGGCACGAGCGCGCTCGACCTCGGTGCCACCACCGCATTCGTCTACGCGTGGCGTGACCGCGAGAAGCTCCTCGACATCAACGAGCTGGTCAGCGGCGTGCGCATGCACACGTCGTTCATCCGTGTCGGCGGGCTGCTCGCCGACGTGCCGGAGCCGTTCTACGAGATGGTCGGCGCGGTCATCAAGACGTTCCCGAAGCTGATCGACGACCACGAGCTGCTGATCACCAAGAACCCTATCTGGCGCCAGCGGACCGTGGGGCTGGGCAGGCTGAGCCCAGAAGACGCGATGGCCTACGGCGCGACCGGGCCGGTGCTTCGCGGTAGCGGCGTGCCCTACGACCTTCGCAAGGCGCAGCCCTACAGCTCGTACGACCACTTCGATTTCGATGTGCCGGTCGGGCGGACGGGTGACGTCTACGACCGCTACCTGGTGCGCATGCAGGAGATGCGGGAGTCGCTGAAGATCATCACCCAGGCTTTCGAGAACCTTCCCGACGGACCGGTGAACACGACCGACCGTCGCGTCGCCCTTCCCCCGCGCAACGAGCTGAACACCAGCATGGAGTCGCTCATCCACCACTTCAAGCTGGTGACCGAGGGGATGCGTGTCCCCGCGGGTCAGGTCTACCAGGCGGTCGAGTCGCCGCGGGGTGAGCTCGGCTTCTACCTCGTCAGTGACGGCACCAACCGTCCGTACCGGTGCAAGGTCCGCGCGCCATCGTTCAGCAACCTCAGCGCGCTGCCGCACATGGTGCGCGGCGAATTGATCGCCGACGTGGTGGCGGTCATCGGCTCCATCGACATCGTGCTCGGGGACGTCGACAGATGACATTGGCGGCGGAGACGCGGACCGCCATCGAGCGTGCCCGCGACCGCTACCCCCGCGCGCGGAGCGCCATCCTCCCCGCGCTGTGGGCGGTCCAGCACGAGCAGGGCCAGATCACCGCGGACGCCATGACCGAGGTGGCCGGCATCCTGCGGGTGACCCCCAGCGAGGTCGAGGCCGTCTCGACCTTCTACTCGATGTACTTCCAGCACCCCCACGGGCGCCACGAGGTCATCGTCTGCATCAACGTCTCATGCGCGCTCCGCGGCGCCGACGGCATCGTCGACCACCTCGAGCGCACCCTCGGCTGCGCCTCCGGCGAGACCACCGCCGACGGCGCGTTCACCTGGTCGAGCACCGTCGAATGCCTGGGCGGCTGCGGTGGCGCCCCCACCATGCAGGTCGATCATCACTTCCAGGAAAACCTCACCCCGGAGAGGGTCGATGCGATTCTCGGAGCCCTGAGGGCGGAGCCGACCCCGCACGAAGGACTGGCAGTCGAGGCGGGTGGCGTCGCGGGGGGAAGCGCCGGCGCGCAAAAAGCGCGACGGCGAGGGGTACCCGCGACGACAGGCCCCGCCCCAACCGAGCCCTCGAATGCTGGGTCAACAGCTCCGACCACAGAAGCGAAGAAACGTGGACGCAAGGCGGGTCAGTAGGATGCAGCGGCCGATGGACGCAACCGCACCGGGACCCGACGGGCGCTGATGGCCGAGTACAAGCTGCTCACCAAGGATTTCGGCGCCCCGGAACTGCAGACGCTCAAGGGGTACGAGCGCGTCGGTGGCTACCAGGGACTTCGCGATGCGTTCAAGAAGTTCACACCGGAGACGCTCGTGGCCGAGGTGAAGACGAGCAACATCCGTGGACGCGGCGGGGCCGGTTTCCCGACGGGGATGAAGTGGTCATTCCTTCCGAAGGACGTGTTCCCGCGCTATCTCTGCTGCAATGCGGACGAGTCCGAGCCCGGGTGCTTCAAGGACCGGTATCTCATCGACCAGAGTCCCCACCAGCTCATCGAGGGGGTGCTCATCGCCTCGTATGCGCTCCAGGTGAACACGTCGTTCATCTACATCCGCGGCGAGTACCACGATCAGCGCCTGCTGCTCGAGCGCGCCGTCGAGGAGGCACGCGCATCGGGGTACGTCGGCAGGAACATCCTCGGCAGCGGCTTCGACTGCGAGGTGATCGTGCACGGCGGCGCGGGCGCGTACATCTGCGGCGAGGAGACAGCGCTGATCGAGTCACTCGAGGGGCTTCGTGGCCAGCCGCGCCTCAAGCCGCCGTTCCCGGCGATCAAGGGCCTCTACGGCCAGCCCACGGTGGTGAACAACGTCGAGACGCTGTGCAACATGCCGCACATCGTGCAACGCGGCGGTGAGTGGTTCAAGTCTCTCGGCACCGACAAGAGCACGGGAACCCGTGTGTTCTGCTGCAGCGGCCACATCAATCGTCCCGGGAACTACGAGATGCTCCTCGGGACGCCGATCCGTGAGCTCCTCGATGAGGAATGCGGCGGCATCTGGCAGGGGCGTCAGCTGAAGGCTTTCCAGCCGGGCGGCGGCTCCATGCAGGTGCTGCTGCCTCAGCATCTCGACCTCCCGCTCGACATGAACGCGGTTCAGGAGGCCGGATCGTCGCTTGGCGCGGGCGCGATGATCTTCATGGACGAGACCACGTGCCTCGTCGACGTCTCGATGCGGCTGGTCGACTTCTACCGCCACGAGTCGTGCGGGAAGTGCGTGCCCTGCCGCGAAGGCACCTACTTCGAGTCCGAGCTGATGCACCGGCTCGAGGCAGGCCATGCGACGCGAGCCGAGCTCGCCAGCCTCGCGGACATCTGCTCGAACATGGACGGGCGCTGCTTCTGCCCGCTCGGTGACACGGCGACCTGGTTCGTCATGTCGGCATACAAGAGCTTCCGTGAGGAGTTCGAAGCGCACTGCGGAGCCGGCCGCTGCCCGGTGAGGACGCAGGCCACGGCTCTGGTGGCGTGACCGCGGTGGCGGAGACGGGAACGCCGCCCGAGCAGCCGGACGACGGCCGCGTCGGCATCAACATCGACGGACGCGAGCTGCGGGTTCCCAAAGGGACCCTGGTGCTCGACGCCGCCACCGCGGCGGGCATCCACATCCCGATCTACTGCGCCCATCCCAAGATGGACCCGGTCGCCGTCTGCCGGATGTGCCTCGTCAATATCGAGAAGTTCCCCAAGCCGCAGCCCGCGTGCGCAACCGTGGCCGGTGACGGGATGGTCGTGCGCACCGATATTCCCGAGGTCACCAAGCTCCGCGAGGGGATGCTGGAGTTCCTGCTCCTGAACCATCCGCTCGACTGCCCCGTGTGCGACCGGGGCGGCGAATGCGACCTCCAGGACTTCACCTTCCGGTACGGCCCCGGAGTCTCGCGCTTCCCCATCACCGAGAAGGTCCATTTCAAGAAGGCGGTTCCGCTCTCGGAGAACATCGAGCTCGACCAGGAGCGGTGCATCCTCTGCTGGCGGTGCGTTCGCTACTACGACGAGATCACCGGCGAGAAGGAGATCGTGCTCCAGCAGCGTGGCGTCGAGACGCTGGTGTCGACCTTCGACAACCGGCAACTCGAGTCGAAGTTCCAGGGCAACCTTCCCGAGGTCTGCCCGGTCGGCGCGCTGACGCACAGGAAGTACCGCTTCGTCTCGCGTCCCTGGGACCTGCAGCGAACCGCGAGCGTGTGTCCGGAATGCTCGTACGGTTGCAACATCAACGTCGACAGTCGTGACTACGAGGTGCGGCGATTCGCGTCGCGTGACAATCCACTGGTCGACGACATGTGGCTCTGCGATCGAGGGCGCTACAGCTTCGATCGATGGAACACGTCGGAGCGCGTACGCCGCCCGGTGGTGCGCAGCGACGACGAGTCGCGCGACGTCTCGGTCCCCGAGGCGATCACGCAGGCCGCCCGCCGCCTGCGCGAGATCGCCGACGAGTACGGCGCCGAGTCCATCGGTGTGATCGGCTCCAGCGCCAGCACCAATGAGGAGTTGTTCCTGCTCGAGCGCATCGCTCGCCAGGTGATCGGGACCCCGCACGTGGACCATCAGCTCGACGCATTCGAAGGCCTTTCGGCCTCGGAGCATGAGCTCGGCATTGCCGAGATCGAGGACTGCGACGCGCTGATCGTGCTCGGGTCCGAGCCGGAGGAGCAGGCCCCGGTGCTGACCCTTCGCCTCTACAAGGCCGAGCACAAGAAGGGTGCCCGCGTGATCCGGCTCGCCGCCGATGTCGCCGCGGCTGCCGCGGTGACCTCCGCATCCGGAGCATCCCGGATCGGCCTCATCGCCGACGAGACCAATCGCGCGCATGCCGCCGAGGTCGCGTCCGCACTCGCGGCGGTCGGCCCGGTTCGACGCCTGACCATCACTCGCGGCCTCAACGGGCGCGGGGCGAAGGACCTCGGGTTGCTTCCGAATTTCGGGCCCGCCTACGCCGCGATCGCTGCGCCGGGCAAGACTGGTCGCCAGATCCTCGAGGGGCTCGCCGCCGGTGCGCTGCGCGGGCTGCTGGTCCTCGGCCCGAACCCGGCGCTGGAGTCCGCTGGCGACGTGCTCGAGCGCGCGGTGCGCAAGGCTGCCTGCGTCGTCGCATTCGACACGCGTCCCGGCGTCGTATCCCGGTACGCCACGGTGCTCTTCCCGGGACACGCGGTCTTCGAGAAGGCCGGCAGCGTCACCAACGTCGAGGGTCGAGTCCAGCGGATCCGCGCGGGGCTGCCACCTGCGACCTCGACCCCGGTCGAGACGCGCGTGTTGACCAGCCTCGCGGGGGAGATGGGCGCTGTCGGGTGGGGTTCCGGCGATCCGCTCGCGGTGAACCGCCAGCTGCGTGACGAGTTCCCGGCCTACGGGCGCGCGGGCAACGGCGGCCGTGCGCTGTTCGCCGCCGAGGCAATCGCGTGATCGGACCCGACGATCTCTGGTGGGTCCTGCTCATCAAGTGCGGCGTCCTCGTTGTCTTCCTGCTCACCGCCTTCGCGTACCTCACCCTCGCAGAGCGCAAGATCTCGGCCCGCATCCAGCTTCGATACGGCCCGAACCGGGTCGGACCGTTCGGGATGCTCCAGCCTGCCGCGGACGGGTTGAAGCTGTTCTTCAAGGAGAACGTCGCTCCCGCAGAACGCGACAAGCTTCTCTATCTGGTTGGGCCGAGCCTGGCGGGCGGTGCTGCGCTCCTCGCCTACGCTGTGATCCCGTGGGGGACGAACAACTGGTTCGGACGCGTGTTCCACTGGGACATCGCCCACATCAATGTCGGGCTTCTCTTCATCCTCGGCGTCACCTCGCTCGGCGTGTACTCGCTGTTCCTGGGCGGATTCGCCTCCAACAGCAAGTACTCGCTGCTCGGAGGGTTGCGTTCGTCCGCGCAGCTCATCTCATACGAGATGGCGGTGTCCTTCGCCCTCATCGGTGTGGTCATCCTCTCCGGATCGCTCGACCTCGAGAAGATCGTCGGCTCGCAGCAGGGACTGTGGTTCATCGTGCTGCAGCCGCTCGCGTTCCTCCTGTATTTCACCGCGGCCTTCGCCGAGACCAACCGTCTGCCGTTCGACCTTCCCGAGGCCGAGACCGAGCTCATCGCCGGCTATCACACCGAGTACTCGGCCATGCGCTTCGGCCTGTACTTCCTCGGCGAGTACATCAACATGGTCACCGTCTGCT
>DAIQQM010000105.1:0-9011 GCA_036786805.1 Candidatus Dormiibacterota bacterium
CGATGTCCTCGAGATTGATGCCTCCGAAGATTGGCGCGATGTTCACCACCGTGGCGATGATCTCGTCGACGTCCTGGGTGGCGAGACACAGCGGGAACGCGTCGACGTTCCCGAACTCCTTGAAGAGCATCGACTTGCCCTCCATGACCGGGATCGCCGCGTCCGGGCCGATGTTGCCCAGACCGAGCACCGCGCTGCCGTCGGTGACGATCGCGACGGCGTTGCGCTTGATGGTGAGGTTGCGGACCCGCCGTGGATCCTCGGCGATGGCCATGCAGATCCTGGCGACACCGGGCGTGTAGACCATCGAGAGGTCGTCGCGGGTGCGGATCGACCGACGGGGCGTCACCTCGATCTTGCCGCCGAGATGGGCGAGGAAGGTTCGGTCCGAGTACTCGAGCACCTCGACGCCCGATACCGCCGACATGCGCTGGATCAGTTTCTGGGCATGGTCCGCGTCGGCCGCGAGCACGGTGATATCGCGGACGATGCCGATGCCCTCCACGCGCACGATGTCGAGCGCGCGGATGTCGCCCCCAACGCTGCCGATCGCCGACGTGAGCTGGCCGAGCATGCCCGGCCGGTTCACGATGCGGCACCGAGCGGTGAAGGCGAAGCTAGCGGAGGGGTGCTGGATCACGGCGCGACCAATCTTGACGAGATGACCCGCGCGCGGAGCGGAGCGGGCGACGGGCGCCTCATCGGCGCCGAGCGACGGCTCAGCCTGAGGTGAGGCCGACGATGTTGCCGGCCGGATCGGAGAAGAGCGCCAGCGTGGCAACGCCGGGAAGCTCGGTCGGCGGCATCACCACGCTGCCACCGAGGGCCACGACCTTGTCGAGCGTCGCCTGCAGGTCCGGTACCTGCGCATACACGCTTTCGCGCGGCTTGCCGTCGTCCGACTGCCCGACGCCGCCCGCGAGACCGCTCGACTCGCCGTCGATGAGCCCGTAGTTGCCCATGTCGGGCATCAGCTCACCGATCTTCCAGCCGAAGACCTCGGTGTAGAACGCTTTGAGCTGCGCGGCATCCTTGCCGATGAACTCGATGTGGACGATCGGACTTCCCATGGTCTTGCCTCCCGCACCGGCTTCTCGGCACCTCGAAGCCACGATTCCAACGCGCGACTTATACAAGATCGCCAGGCGTGCTCGTGGACGGCGAGCGCAGCGGCAGGCGTCGCATCATCGTCCGGCATGATCGATGTCGCCGCCGGCGCCGCAGCCATCCGCGATCGATGCCGGGATGCGGGGAGCCCGGACCGCGCGGTGAGCGAGCGCGCGTACCTGAAGAGCGAGCTCCAGCACCTCGGCACCAGCGTCTGGGAGATCAGGCGGGTCGTCAAGGACTTCCTGTCCGCTCACCGCGATCTCACCCACGACGACCTGGTCGCGCTCATCCGCGCCCTCTGGGCGGAACCGGTGCACGAATGCCGGATGTCCGCGGTGATGCTGGTCGAGCTCGAAACCCCGCAGCTCGTTCCTGCCGACCTTGGACTGGTGGAAACGATGATCCGGGGTTCGCGGACCTGGGCGTACGTCGACGCCCTCGCCGCCAACGTCGCCGGCTCGCTCCTGGCGAGATACCCGGAGCTCGCGCTGCGCATCGATCAATGGGCGGTCGACGACAACTTCTGGGTACGGCGCTCAGCCCTGCTCGCCCAGATCCTGCCGCTCAAGCAGGGCGCATGCTTTGAGACCTTCGCCGGTTACGCCGACGCCATGCTCGACGAGAAGGAGTTCTTCATCCGGAAGGCCATCGGCTGGGTGCTCCGCGACACCGGCAAGCGCCGCCCGGTCGAGGTCTACGAGTGGTTGCTTCCCCGAGCGCGCCGGGCATCGGGCGTCACCCTGCGCGAAGCCGTGAAGTACCTGGATCCCGCCCAACGCGAAGCGGTCCTCGCGGCGGCGGGGAAACCCCAGCGCTGACCGTTCGCAACAAATACTTCATGTGATGTATTATCTCTCACGTGAAGGACCGCACCGTGCTCCTCGAACGGTTGATGGCAGCCCAGGCCGAGCTCCGGAGACGCTACCTGGAGCTGGCGTCGCCGAGCGTGCAGTCGGAGCTGGCCGAGGTCGGCGGCACGACCATCCACCAGATGGAGGTTGTCCGCCGCCTGCTCCTCGGCGACGGCATGAGCATGCGCGAGGTTGCCGAGGCGCAGGGGATCGGGCTGAGCGGAGCCACCCAGCTGGTCGACCGTCTCGAGCGCCGGGGGCTCGTGACGCGCGTGCGTGACGCGCGCGACCGCAGGGTGCAACACGTTGTCCCGACCGAGCGCGCAAAGGATCTCGCCGCGCGTTTCAAGGCGGGCATCCGCCGAGCATCGGCCGAAGTGTTCACGGCCCTGGACGACGACGAGCTGCAGACCTACGTCGACCTCACCGAGCGCATCGCGACGGCGACGCACGACGACGCCGGTGACCATCTCAGGAGGGCCACCGCATGACGCAGCGACAGATCTACGCGGTGCTCGGCGCCCTCATGCTGGGGATGCTGCTCGCCGCCCTCGATCAGACCATCGTGGCAACCTCGCTGCCGACCATCGTCGGCGATCTCGGTGGTCTGAACCAGCTTTCCTGGGTCGTCACCTCCTACCTCCTCGCATCGACGGTGTCGACCCCGCTCTACGGCAAGCTCGGTGACCTCTACGGGCGCAAGTTCCTGTTCCAGGCGGCGATCGTCATCTTCATCGCCGGCTCGATGCTCGCCGGGCTGTCTCAGAACATGCTCGAGCTCATCGGGTTCCGCGCCATCCAGGGCATCGGCGCGGGCGGTCTCATGGTCGGGGCCCAGGCGATCATCGGCGACGTCGTCCCGCCTCGCGAGCGCGGCAAGTACCAGGGGTGGATGGGAGGCGTCTTCGCGCTGGCCAGCGTCGCCGGGCCGCTCATCGGCGGATTTCTCACCGACGACGTGTCGTGGCGCTGGATCTTCTACATCAATGTCCCGATCGCCGCGGTGGCGCTCTTCGTGACCGCGACCGTCTTGAAGACGCACACGCGGCGCGTCTCGCACAGCATCGACTGGCGCGGAGCTTTCTTCCTTGCGGCCGGCGCGTCCGCGCTGATCCTCATGACCACGTGGGGCGGCACGCAGTACGCGTGGGCGTCGCTGCCGATCATCGGCCTCGGCCTCGCCGGCGCGGTGATGCTGGCCGGCTTCATCGTGGTCGAGCGCCGGGTCGCGGAGCCGATCCTCCCCTTCCGCCTGTTCCGCATCCAGGTGTTCAACGTGGCAAGCGGCGTCGGTTTCGTCATCGGCTTCGCGATGTTCGGGGCGATCACGTTCCTGCCCGTCTTCCTGCAGCTCGTGGACGGCGCGAGCGCCACAAACTCGGGTCTGAACATCCTGCCGCTCATGGCCGGGCTGCTGACCGCGTCGATCTCGAGCGGCCAGATCATCAGCCGCCGTGGGCGCTACAAGATCTTCCCGGTCATCGGCACCGCCCTGGCGGCGTTCGGCGTCTTCCTGCTCTCGACGATCGACCCGCAGACGCCGCGTGTGCTCCTCTCCCTTTACATGGTCGTGCTCGGTCTCGGTCTCGGGTGCGTCATGCAGGTTTTGGTCATCGCCGTCCAGAACGCGGTGGAGCAGCGCGACCTCGGTGTCGGCACCAGCTCGGCGACCTTCCTGCGCTCCATGGGAGCCTCGTTCGGCGTGGCGATCTTCGGCGCGATCTTCAGCAACGAGCTGGCGAGCAACCTGCGAAAGAACCTGCCCGCCAGTGCCCTCCATGCCGGGATCAACCCGTCGTCGCTCGAAGGCAATCCGGCGCAACTCGCTCACCTGCCCCCGGCGATCCACGCGGGCCTCGTGAACTCTGTGTCGGAGTCGCTCCATGTCGTGTTTCTCACCGCCGTTCCGATCCTGGTGGTGGCCTTCTTCCTGACACTCCTGATCAGGGAGATCCCGCTCCGCACCAAGGCCCACGGCATCCCGGCCGCCGAGGAACCCATCGGGCAGGACCTGGCGACGGACCTCGGTGGCGCCGAGCCGATCGAGGCGGGGGTCGGGTCCCAGCTGCTCTAAGCCGGACGTCACCCGCCGAACAGGCGCGGCCACGCGAGGCCGAACACGACGCCGGCTACGAAGAGCGCATAGCGCAGGACCCAGGTCACCGCGCCACCCTCGCGCTCGGCGACCTGTCTGGGCGCGTACACGAGCATGGCGTAGTACACGGCGGAGAAGGCGACCAGGAACGCGGCGGCCGCGAGACCGGTCTGCGGGTTTGACACCACCGCAGCGGGGGTCGCGCTCCCCGGCTCGCCCGAGACCGCGGCGATGAACGTCCAGAACAGGCCGCCGGCCACCAGCACGAAGGGGGTGACCAGCGCGCGGCGGAGGGCGATGCTCAGCGGGGCAACGAACAGGCGGACCCCAAGCATGGCCACGGCCGCGGCCACCAGGCAGGCGGCACCCGGTCCCGACGTGACGCCCAGCGCGCTGAAGCCACTGACCGCAACCAGGAGGAGGCCGCCGCAGAGCGGCCCGACGGCTCCTCGCTCGACGATCGTGCGTGTGCCCGGAGGCGTCTCGCGCGGGTCGCGCCGGGCGGCAAGGCAGATCAACGCTCCGAGGACTGACGCGAGACGGATCACGCCGAGGAGCGGGGCTCCTCCGTCGAACGGCCCCGCGCCCCCCTGCACGCGAAAGAGCAGCGGCGTTACCAGTGCGACCCACCCGGCGAGGAGCCAGTCCTCGGCGAGGAGCACCGTCCGGCGCGCGCGATCGGGCTGCGGCGCGGGCACCGAGGTCGCCGTGCCCTGCCCTCCTGCTGGGTTGGTGGTCATCGCACGCGCGATTCTCACCCAATGCGAGGGGGTGCCACGACCGGGCTAGACTGATCTGGATGACGGCGGATCGACGGCGGATGGTGGTCATTGCGGCCTTCGGCCTGCTGGCCACGATCACAGCGACACGCGTCCTCGCTTTCCGCCGCCAGATGTCCGTGGACCGCGACCAGGGAGCTCAGCCGGGGGGCGCCGTGGCCTCGCGGGACAGTGTCGCCGTCGCGGGCAGCGCGCTCACGGTCGAGAGCGCGGCGGTCGCCGGGAGCGTCGCGACCCACCGGTCAGCCGCGGTTGCCGGCTCCGCCGCCACCGAACTGTCCACCGCCGTGGCGGGGTCGGCCATGACCCGTGGATCGGCGATCGTCGCGGTGAGTGCGGTCACGTCATTCAGCGCAGGGGTGATCACGAGCACTGTGACGGTGGCGAGCGCCGCGGTCGTCGGGAGCGTGCTCACCTTCTTCAGCGCCGGGATCCGCCGCTCCGTCTTGACGATCGCGTGCCTGCGCTGCACGCGCTGCATCGCGTGCCTGGCCTGTTCGGACTGCATCGACTGCACCGGCTGTGTCGGCTGCCGTGGACTCCGCGGCGCCGTCGGCAAGATCGGGGTCAGCGCCCCGTGATCGCTCCCAGGCTCGCTGAGGACACCGTGGCCGCGTACTTGGCGAACACGCCGGTCGCGTAGCGCGGCGCGGGCGGCGTCCACGCCGCGAGGCGAGCCGCGATCTCCGCGTCGTCCAGGTCGACGTCGATACGTCGCCGGTTCACGTCGATGGTGATGCCGTCCCCGTCGCGCACCACCGCGAGCGGGCCACCCAGCACCGCCTCAGGCGCGATGTGGGCAACCATGAACCCGTGGGTCGCTCCTGAGAACCGGCCGTCGGTGATCAGCGCCACGGAATCGCTGAGGCCGGCGCCCACGATCGCCCCGGTCACGCCGAGCATCTCGCGCATCCCCGGCCCGCCGACGGGTCCCTCATAGCGGATCACGACGACATCGCCCGCGTGGACGCCACCGTCGCGAACCGAGGCGAACGCCTCCTCCTCGGAGTCGAACACCCGCGCCGGACCGCGGTGGGACTCGCGATCGTTGCCGGCGAGCTTCACGACACACCCCTCGGTTGCGAGGTTGCCTCGGAGCACCGCGATCCCACCATGCCTGCGCAGAGGCGCACCGGAGGGGCGGAACACCTCCTGTCCGGGGGTCTCCGTGGCGGCGGCAGCAACCTCCGCGATGGTCCGACCGTCGACGGTCCGCGCGTCCCCGTGCAGCAGGCCGAGTTCCAGGAGCCGCTGCATGAGCACGCCGAGCCCGCCGGCGGCGAACACGTCTGTGGCGACGAACCGTCCGCCGGGGCGGAGGTCGGCGAGGATCGGCGTCCGCCCGCAGATGGCGTCGAAGTCGTCGATCTCAAGCCGGATGCCGGCCTCGGCGGCCACCGCGAGCAGGTGGAGCACGGCATTCGTGGAGCCACCGCTTGCCGAAAACGACGCGACCGCGTTCTCGAGCGCGGCTCGCGTGACGATCGATCGGGCGCCGACGCCCTCCTCCACGAGGCGCACTGCGAGGCGACCGGCCGCCTCCGCGACCTGGGCCTTGTCCGGATGGGTGGCCGGCACGGCATTCGAGCCAGGGGGCGAAAGGCCGAGAAACTCGAGCGCGTTGCTCATCGTGTTGGCGGTGTACTGGCCGCCGCACGCACCGGCCCCGGGGCAGGCATGCTCCTCGACCGCGCGAAGCTCCGCGGCGTCGATGGTGCCGGCGTTGTACGCACCGACAGCCTCGAACACGTCCTGGACGGTGAGGTCGCGGTCGTGCAGCCTGCCCGGCTGGATGGTGCCCCCGTAGAGCACGAGCCCGGGGATGTCCATGCGGCAGAGCGCCATCGCGGCTGCGGGGATCGTCTTGTCGCAACCGACGATCAGCACGAGCCCATCGAAGCTGTGACCGCGGGTGACCAGCTCGATGGAGTCGGCGATCACCTCGCGGGACACGAGCGACGCCTTCATCCCCTGCGTGCCCATCGTGACGCCGTCGCTCACCGCGATGGTGCTGAACTCCATCGGCGTGCCGCCCGCGGCGCGCACGCCCTCCTTCACCCGCTCCGCGAGCGCGCGATGGTTCCAGTTGCACGGCATGGTCTCGATCCACGAGTGACCGACGCCGATGATCGGCTTCTCCAGATCCTCGCGGCTGAAGCCGATGGCGCGCAGCATCGCGCGTGCGGGCGCGCGGTCAGGTCCGTGGAGCATCACCGAGCTCTTCCGCGTCGGGGGTGTTTCAGGCATGCGCGGAAGCATACGGTGCGACTGTCACAACTCCGTGTTTGACTGGAGGAACGCCGAGGCCGTATCCTTCACGCCGAGATGTCGTACGGCTTCGCGCTGGTCCTGCTGGTAGGCCTGCTCCTGATTAGGAGCGGGGCTTTCATGCTTCAGGGCAGGCGCGTGCGCAGGTAGGCACAGCACCAAGCCGGAACCAGGCACAAGGCCCCCTCCCAGGAGGGGGCCTTTTTTGTACCCGGCACAACCCGATTGGAGGAACAGACATGGCCGGCACCCGACAGGCACCCGCCCCGTACGACGGCATGGGAACTCCCACGCGCTGGGACGCGAGCACGCACGACGACGGAGACCAGGCTGAACGCCTCGACGCCGCGCGCGCGGATCGCTTCGCTCCCGGCACGCCTGGACATGACGAGAGCGAGGAATTCGTGCGCCGATCGCTCAACCGCTACTACCAATGATCACCACCCGAACGGATCAACGCTCGAGTGCGGCTGCGACGACAGCAGCGAGCCTCGACGGCTTGACGGAGCCGCCCCGCATGCTCACCGGCGCGCAGGTCGCCCTCGAATCGCTCATCCGTGAGGGTGTCGACACGATCTTCGGGTACCCCGGAGGCGCCAACCTCTGGCTCTACCGGTACCTTCCCGAATACCCGGCGCTCCGACACGTGCTCGTCCGTCACGAGCAGGGCGGCGCACATGCCGCCGACGGTTATGCGCGCAGCAAGCGCGGCTCGGTCGGTGTCGTCTTCGCGACCAGCGGTCCCGGCGCGCTCAACCTCGTCACCGGTCTCGCCACCGCGTACATGGACTCGGTCCCGGTCGTCGCGATCACGGGGCAGGTGCCCTCGACGGCCATCGGCACAGACAGCTTCCAGGAGTCCGATGTCATCGGTTCGACCATGTCGGTCGTGAAGCACTCGTATCTGATCACGCGCGCGGAGGACATCGCTCCGACCATCAAGGAGGCGTTCCACATCGCTCGCACGGGACGCCCCGGGCCGGTGCTCATCGACTTCCCGAAGGATCTCCAGGCCGCGAGGACGGCGTTCAACTACCCCGATGCCCCCGTGCGACGGCGGTCGTACCCGGCGCCGCCACGACCCGACCCGGGCAAGCTGCGCCACATCGCCGAGCTCATCAAGGGTGCGAAGCGACCGGTGATTCTCGCCGGCCGGGGCGTGCTCATCGCACGCGCCGAAGAGGAGCTCGCGGAGCTCGCGCACCAGGCGCACATCCCCGTGGGATGGACGCTGCTCGGCACCGGCGCCTTCCCCGTGACCGATCCCATGGCGCTGCAGATGGTCGGGTTCATGGGCGCCGGCTACACCAACAAGGCGGTCTGCGAGGCGGACGTGCTGATCATGATCGGCATGCGCTGCGACGACCGGGTGACCACCCGGCTCGACTCGTTCGCTCCGCGGGTCGAGCATCTGGTCCACATCGATATCGACCCAGCCGAGATCGGCAAGAACGTCATCCCGCACGTGAGCGTGGTCGCCGACGCGAAGGTTGCGCTGCGCGAGCTGAACCTGCTCGTCGAGCCCAAGCGCGAGCATCAGTGGCTGACCCAGATCGACCAGTGGAAGGAAGAGCATCCGGTGCGCTTCACAAATCACCGCGGTCTCCTCCAGCCGCAGCAGGTCCTCGAGGCGATGTACTCACGCTGCGAGGACGAGGCGATCGTCCTGGCGGACGTCGGTCAGAACCAGATCTGGGCAGCGCTGTGGTTCAACTACCGCAAGCCGGGACTCTTCCTCAACTCCGGCGGCACCGGCACCATGGGGTACGCATTCCCCGCATCCATGGGCGCGAAGCTCGCCAACCCGGAGAAGACGGTGTTCTGCGTCACCGGCGAGGGCGGCTTCGTGATGAACATGCAGGAGATGGCGACGATGGTCGAGAACAACATCGACGTCAACGTCATCAT
>DAIQQM010000181.1:0-2519 GCA_036786805.1 Candidatus Dormiibacterota bacterium
GTTGCTGACCAGGATCTCCTGGGCCGTGATCGTGATGTGGATCGCGTGCTGGTATGCCTCGATGTCGATCGAGCCGTCCTCGTTGAGGAACCGTGTCAGGTTGATCGATGCCAGGTTGCAGCTCGTGTCGTCGAGGAACATGTACTCGCTGCAGGGATTGCTGGCATTGATGCGTCCCGTGGCCGCGCAGGTGTGCCAGTCATTGATGGTGGTGTCGTACTGCATGCCGGGATCGCCGCACTGCCACGCCGACTCGGCGATGAGACGCATCAACTCGCGAGCCTTGACGGTGCTGAGGATCCGGTTGGAGTCGGTCACCGCACGGAGATGCCAGTCGCGGTCGTCCTGCACGGCGCGCATGAACTCGTCGGTCACGCGGACCGAGTTGTTGCTGTTCTGGAAGAAGACCGACGCGTACGCCTCCCCGGTGAAGGCGCTGTCGTAGCCGCCCTCGATGAGCGTCCACGCCTTGCGCTCCTCACTCACCTTGCAGGTGATGAACTCCTCGATGTCGGGATGGTCGGCGTTGAGGATGACCATCTTGGCGGCGCGACGGGTCGTCCCACCGCTCTTGATGACACCGGCGAAGGCGTCGAAGCCCTTCATGAAGGACACCGGTCCGCTGGCGGTGCCGCCGCCGGCGAGTGACTCGGTCGACGAGCGGATCGTGGACAGGTTGGTCCCCGTGCCGCTGCCGTACTTGAAGAGCATGCCCTCGGTCTTGGCGAGCGTGAGGATCGATTCCATCGTGTCCTCGACGCTGTTGATGAAACACGCTGAGATTTGAGGCTTGCTCGTGGCGACGCCGAGGTTGAACCACACCGGGCTGTTGAAGCTCATCTTCTGATGGAGCAGCAGGTGGGTCAGCTCGTCCTGGAACGCCTGGGCATCGGTCTCGGTGGCGAAATAGCCGCCTTCCCTGCCCCACTTCCCGATCGTCTCCGCGACCCGAGAAATCATCTGCTTGACGCTCGTCTCACGCCCCGGCGTGCCGAGCTTGCCGCGGAAGTACTTGCTGACCACGACATTTGTGGCCATCTGTGACCAGAACGTGGGGATCTCGCAGTCCTTCTGCTCGAAGACGGTGTCGCCCTTCTCGTTTCCGATCGCCGCGGTGCGCTGCTCCCAGGTCACCTCATCGAAGGGATGCACGCCCTCATGGGTGAAGCGCCGCTCGACGTGAATCCCACCGCCCTCGACCTCCACCTTCGTGCTGACGCGCGCAGCCGCGGCGCCATTGCGGCGACCGGAACGACGACCCGTCGGCGGCTCCATGGAGATGCTGTGCGAGTCGTCTGGAACGGGTTTGGAGGCGGATCGATCCACGGTCTTTCCTCTTCTGGCTGATGGGCGCTTCATTGTGCGGAGACGTGTGCAAGACAGGCGCGCCCTGGCGGGCTGGAACCCCAGTCCCGCAGGGTGAGATCACATCAATGATCCCATATCTTGGGGCTCGTCCGTCCGGGAGCCCCCATATCTTGCGCATCGGTGGGCGTGGCGTCAAGGGGGTAGGTGGGTGCAGTTTCGGCCGCGAGAATCGAGCGATGCAGCTCCGGAACCTCGATGCGCATCGCAACGCGCCGATCGCCTGCGAGGAGCAGGAACTCGCCACGAGATGCGGTCTCGAGGAAGGCGCGCTGGGCCTCGGTGAGACCGAACGCACGCTCCATTCGTACCGTTTCCGCCGCGCGATGGCCGCCGAGCAGGACCACCGCGCAGTTGGTCGCGATCACGCTGCCCTCGTCGCTGCCGAGGAGGTCCTGCGCGTTCTGCGTTGCCACCACGAGGGACGCGCCGTACTTGCGGCATCGGCGGGCGAGCTGGACGAGCAGTTCGCGCAGCGGCCGGTGTACGCAGAGCGCACCAACTTCATCGAAGACGATGTGACGGCGCCGGCGGTCGCGTCGCACCAGCTCCCACAACCAGCGGGCGACGATGAGCGTCGCGGCCGCGACGTGCTCGGGGGGCATGTCGCGGAGCGAGATCGCACAGACACCCGAATCGACGGAGAGCGAGGTGGGGCGGTTGAAGAGGGCGCCGAGGCCCCCGGTGCAGAAGCGCCGCACCACCATTGCGACCGGGCGTGCCTCGGCGTCGAGAGCGGGCAGGCAATCCTCGAGGAGCGGCGTGCGGTGTTCGGTGCCTGAACGCTGCAGGGCGCCGCGTGCCGCCGCGTCGACCACGGCGCGCTCCACATCACCGAGCTGATCCCCGCAGAGCACGGTCACGAGGTCGACCACCGCGGCGACGGTCTCCTCGGGATCGTCGTCGGCCCCTTCGAACACGTTCACGGCGGCATCGGTGCCGGGCGCGAGCTCGAGATAGCGACCGCCGAGCGCGGTGACCAGGCCGCGGTACTCGCCCTCCGGGTCGATGATCACGGAGTTCACGCCCGCGACCGCCGCCTCGAGCACGAGCGTCCCGATGGCGAAGCTCTTGCCATGCCCGGAGGCCGCGAAGACGGCGATGTTCGGGTTGGGATGACGCGTGGTGTCGAACGGCGCCACGCGCACCGGGAG
>DAIQQM010000182.1:0-2518 GCA_036786805.1 Candidatus Dormiibacterota bacterium
TGCCTCCGGGGCCTGATCGCTCGATACTGCCCTCCGGGTCACGCCCACTCCTCTCCTGGTGGATGGTCTCATCAGCGCGTGCGCACGAGGTCGCTAAGGCAGTCCTCGGCTTCCGTCACCTTTCCTCGCCCGGCAGAGCCTGAAATCGTCGCACAGGGCGCCTACCAGCAGATACAAGCTCGCGGGCTCGCGCCGGACCGTCGGTTCGTCAATCCAGCAGCAGTTCGGATCGATTGAGCGGCAGAGGATGTGGCGCGCCGCCACGGGCCGCCACCACCTGATAGACGGTTATCTCGCCGTCCTCGAAGGCCTGCGCCGATGCGGTCATGTAGAGCCGCCACGCGCGCTATCGCTGGGGTCCAACGAGGGCAAGCGCGTCTGCGCGGTGAGCCTGGAGATTGGCGAGCCAGCGTCGCAACGTGCGGGTAGTGCTCGCGCATCGATTCGACGTCGCGCAATTCGAGCCCGGCCATCCGAATCGATGTGATCAGGTCGTCCACCGGGTGAAGCTCTCCGTCTGGGAACACATGCCGAGGCCCGCGACCCGCACCGCCGCGAAGCCGAGTCGGAGACCATCACCGATCGAGAGCCGCGTGCCCGCGAACTCGTGCCGTGTGGAGAGCACGTCCTCGAGCGCGCCGTCCACGGTGAGCGAGCCGTCGACCCACGCGCGGGCGAGTCCGACCTCACTCGGTTCGCGCATTACATACGCGAGTGCCCGACGTTCGACGACGACAACCGATCGGTCCTGCTCTACGTCCCGACGCTATCCGGATGCCAGCTCGCTGGTGGAGGTAGCGACGATTCAGCACGCGCTGGCGAACATGGACATCGACGTCCGCGCCGCCCGGGCTCTCCTCCAGGACGCGGCCCGGCTGGGCGACGGCGGCGATGAGGGGGCGCTGGTTCCGCTGATGGAGGCTAAGGTCCTGTGCACCGATGTCGCGGCGCGGGTGACGCAGGGCGCGTTGGAGGTGTGCGGCGGGCAGGGGTATACGCCTACGCTCCCGATCGAGCGGCACCTGCGCGACGCTCGGGCGGGCGCGGTGATGGCGCCGACCGACGGGGTGTTGCGGACCTGGTCGGCGAAGGCGGTCGCGGGGCTTCCGGTCCCATGAGCGGCGCGGAGCCAAGACTGGGCGCGGTGGCCTACCGCCCGAGGGTCGTGACGATCTGGGAGCGATTTCGCACCTATTTCGCTGATGCCGGGGTGCCGACCGACTACATCCTGTTCTCCAACTACGAGCGGCTCGTCGAGGCGGTACTCGACGGGACGGTCGAGATCGGGTGGAACACGAACACGGCCTACATGGCGCTCGATCACCGGGCGGGCGGCCACACACGGATCCTCGGAATGCGTGACGTCGACCGGGACTGGGCGACGGTATTGGTGACGCGCAAGGGACAACTGCCGGACAGCGTCTCCGAACTGAGTGGGCGGGTCCTGGCGCTGGGGAGCCGCGACTCGGGCCACGCGGCGATCCTGCCCCTTCACTACCTGGCCGAGGAGGGCCTTGACGTGGCGAGCTGCCGGTTGCTGCGCTTCGACACCGACATCGGCAAGCACGGCGACACCGGCGACTCCGAGCTCCACGTCGTGCGTGCGGTAGCTGACGGCGAGGCCGACGCCGGCGCGCTGTCGGCCGCGTACTTCAGCGCGTTTCGTGCCGAGTCGGTGCCGGCGGTGGCTCATCTCGAGGTGGCATGGCGCAGCCCGCCCTACTACCACTGCAACTTCACGGTGCTCGACTCCCTGGACCGCGAGGTATCAGAGCGGTGGTCGCAGGCGCTGCTGGCGATGGACTACGACGACCCCAGCCTCCGCCCGGCGATGGAGCTCGAAGGAGTCCGACGCTGGTATCCCGGGGATCGCGAGGGATACGCGTCGCTGCAGACGGCGATGCGAGAACAGGCGCTGCTTTCGTGACCGTCGACCGCCGGCAGGCAGCTCACCGGGTCGATGCCGAGCATCTCGAGCTCGGCGGTGGCCTGGAGGTGCTGCTCGCGGCGGCATTTGAGCGTGTCGCGCCCGGCGGCGTTCTGGAAATCAGAACGCCGTCGCGCGCGGTCGCCCTGGAGCTGCCCGGTTGGGCTCGGCTGGCCGGCCATGAACCGATCGATCAGATCAGCCGGGCGGACGGGTACGTCGTCGCGATCCGCCGTGGCACCTCCGCCAGAATCCTGGCTGGGCCGCTCTCACCGCGGCGGACGCCCCCGCCCCTTCGTGACGGAGAGCTCCACACCGCCGACTGGCGAGGCGGAGGCCTCCCGCCCGAGCCCGATCCGCGTGCCGGGTTCGCTCCTCTTCGAGCCGTGCCCGAGACCGGAGCGCCCACACGCCACTGGCCTCTCAGCCGCCGCGACGCGATCTGGGCCGACGATGTCGGCGAGCTCGTCGACCAGGCGTCCGCCCAACAGTGGGACGCCTCGCGCGATATTCCGTGGGAGGCCGCCGACGGCCTGGATGACACGACCGAGCGCGCCGTTGCGCAGGTCATGACGTTCCTGGCTCAGAACG
>DAIQQM010000106.1:0-8850 GCA_036786805.1 Candidatus Dormiibacterota bacterium
TCATCGCGCGCTCCGCCCCCCTGCAGCGGGATGTGCCGATCGCGGCGACGGACCAGCGCCCGGACTCCGACATGCTGCTTCGCGCGCTCCACGCGAGCGCGATCCGCTCCGGGCTCCGCGTCTACCTCGGCTACGCTCGGGGATGCGGCACCACGGTGGCCATGCTCGACGAGGCGAACCGCCGCCGCCAGCGGGGCACCGACGTGGTCGTCGCGGCGGTGAAGACCGACGGCAGGGCCCGCTGCGAGGTGGCACTCGAAGAGCTCGAGGTCCTCGGGGGACCGAACTCTCCGGCGCGCGACGGGATCGTCGACGTCGAGGCACTGCTGCGACGCAACCCGGAGGTCGCGTGTCTCGACGACCTGGCCGGCGTCGACGCCCGGGGACGCCCGATCACGGACTCGGTGCCGCGATTGCTGCGCGCCGGCATGATGCTGGTCGCCACCCTGCACCTGACCGATCTCCGCAGCACCGTTGAAGGCATGGGCGTGATGCTCGGTGAACGGCCTGAGCACGTCGTCGATGACGCGTTCCTCGATGAGGTGACCGAGCTCGAGATCGTCGACATCACCCCGTCCCTTCTCGATGAGCGCCTCCGCCGCGGCGAGATCGTTCCCGCGAGCGAGGCCGCACTCGCGCGCGCCCGGGCGTTCCGCCCGGAGGTGCTGGCCTCGCTCCGGGAGATGGCGTTCCGGATCCTCGCCGAGCACACCGACCGGCGCCTGGTCGCGTACATGCGCGACCGGGGCATCGAATCACCGTGGGAGGTCAAGCCGCGGGTCATGCTCGGCGTCCCGCCGCGCCCCGGCATGGAGGACGTCATCGCCAGCACCGCCGCCCTCGCCGCGCGGCTCGACGGCAAGATGACCGCGGTCACGGTGCGCGATCGGAAGCGGTCGGCGCAGGAGATGCAGCTCCTCGGAGCGTATGCCGCGCTGACCCACCAGGCCGACGGCACCTTCGTGACGCTGTACGAGAGCGACCCGGCGCGCGCGCTGACCCACTACGCTCGGAAGATCCTCGCCACCGAGATCGTGGTCACGCGCGGCCGGGGCCGGCGCGGGACTCTGCGCAAGATGATCCAGCTGCTCACCGACGTGGACATCCACGTGCTCCCGACCCCGCAGAACGACACTCTCGCCTAACGTCGGATCCCCGTGGATCCGGCTAGGCAACCCCGGCGGCGTCGCCGGCCACCGGCTCCGTATGGGTCTCCACCGCCGGAGCCGCGGGGAGCGTGAATGCGAACACGGCCCCGCCGCCTGCCTCCGGGTCATCGAGCCAGATGCGTCCCGCGTGCGCCTCGATGATGCCGCGGACGATCGCCAGACCGAGGCCGGTGCCCTCCCCTCCCGCCTGCTCGTCACGGACGAATCGATCGAAGATGCGTTCCCGCATCTCCTCCGGGACGCCGGGACCGTGGTCGATCACACGCGTCACGATGGTGCCGCGGGCACCCGGTGCGACGTGGATCTCGATCGGAGAGGACGCCGGCGCGTAGCGGTCCGCGTTGGCGAGCAGATTGTCCAGCACCTGCCCGAGCCGGTCCCAATCGGCGACCGCCTCCAGGGATCCCGGCTCGGTGTCGACGCGCACGGTGCGGGTGGGATGCAGCTGGCGCAGCCGTTCCGCGGCCGCCCGGACGGCCGCACCCATATCGGTGGGTTCGAGGCGCAACTCCAGCGCATGCCCTTCGATGCGAGCCAGGTCCAGCATGTCGCCCACGAGCCGGTCGAGCCGGCGTGACTGGGCGACGATGCCGGTCAGCCCGTCGCGAACCGGACCGGTGATGTCCTTGCGGCCGAGCAGCACGCTGGCGCCGGTGAGGATGCTCGAGAGCGGCGTGCGCAGCTCGTGGCTCACGTTCTGAAGGAGTTCGCGCCGTACGCGGTCGGCCTCACGCAACGCGGAGATCTGCTGCTGCGTCTGGGCGAGCCGGACCGCCGTTCGCGCTGACGCCGCCTGCTCACGATACAGACGCTCGAGCTCCGCGTTCGCCTGTGCCAGCGTTCGTGAGAGCCCTCGCGCCTCGAGGATCGATCGGCGTCGCAGCGCCGCCACGCCCCCGACGGCCGATGCGGTCGCGAAGAAGATGACGAGATAGAGGACGTCGCTGGGGTTGGCCAGGCTGAGGCTGTCGACCGGGGGAAGAAAGAAGTAGTCGCCGAGAACCGATGACATGGCTGCCGCGACGAGCGCGGGCACCAGCCCGGTGAGGAGACCCAGTGAGGCGACGATCCCCAGATACAGAAAGACGTAGGCACGGGCTTCCGACGTCGGGAGTTGCGCCAGGATCACGGTGAGGACAGGCGGTCCGACCACCGCGATGGCGATGCCGATCAGGAGCATTCGATCGGTGCGCGGGCGTGTCATCTCAGGACCCGCGCACATCGTCGCTGAGCGCTTCGACCAGCCGGCTCGAGGCCGCCTGCAGCCCGTGCTCGGCCATAAGGGTGTTGAGCGCCGAGGGGTCGTCCGGGTAGCGATCTCGTCGCCCGCGCGGCAGGTCGATTGCGAGGTCGGGCACAGGAGGCACCACGCGAAGGGCACGGCCCAGGTAGTCCTGGTCATGCTCACTCAGCCGGTGGGCCTCGAGGATGGCCGCCACGCCGCCGTACTGACGGATCATGGACGCCGCCGCGACCGCGCCCACGCCCTTCAATCCGGGCAGCCCGTCAGACGGATCCCCGCGGAGCATTGCGAAGTCCGCGTAGCGGCGCCCTGGAATCGAATACCGGCGGGTGACCTCTGCCTCGTCGACGACGGCCCATCCACCCTTCTCCGGATAGAGCACGGTCACCCGCGGGTCCTCCACGAGCGCGAAGAGGTCGCGGTCCCCGCTCACGATCTCGACGGAGCCGGTCGCCTTTGCCGTCCAGGTGGCGATGACGTCCTCGGCCTCGTACCCCTCGACACCGAGCGCATCGATGCCGATCGCCGCGAGGAACGCGTCGATGACCGGCATCTGCGGGATGAGCGCCGGTGGGATCGGCTCAGCGACCCGCTGCGCCTTGTAGCCGGGCAGCAACGCGACGCGCCATTCCGGGCGCCAGTCGGCGTCGCTCGCCACGGCAATGTGGCGCGGGTGCCTGGTGCCGAGCAGCCGCGTCAACGTCTCGAGGAAACCGCGGGCTGCGTTGACGAGCTGCCCGTCCGGGGATCGGACCGTCTTCGGAACACCGTAGAACGCGCGGAAGATGAGACTGGAGCCGTCGACGAACAGCCAGTCGCGGGACATGGATCGGCTACCGGCACCCGTTCATGCGCGCGGCCATCGTAGCGTCCACTGCCGCGCTCTCCCGAGGCGGCACGTGTCCCCGGGAACGGGGTGTCTGACGACCGGCGCCGCGGCTACGAGGGTGGCGGAGGCGGAGGGACGAAACCGACCGATTCGACAGGGACCGGGAAGGCCGATGGTGCAGCCGCATCCGGCTGCCCCGGCGGGGGCGCCGTGGCCGGTGCCAGCGGTTGCGGGATGGCCGGCGGCAGCACCTCCGGGAGGCTCGGCGGTGCGCTCGCCTCTGGTGGTTGCTCGGGAGCCGTCGCCGGCGGACCGTCGAGCGGCGGCGGCTCGGGCGCTGCCGGCGGCGATGACTTCTGGAGGTTGTCGACCTGGCGCTGCACCGCCTGTCCGGCGCTGTCCGCCGCCTTCTTCAAGTCGTCGAGGAAACCCATATCCGTGCCTCTCGTGGACGCGTCGTGTTTCGCACAGCATATGAGGTGGCGCCGGCCCGGTGGGGATGTCGGGTCAGTTGTGACGCTGGGGATCGACGGTGATCGCCGGGGCCAACTGCGACTGCGCCCGCAGGAGGCTGCGCAGCTCGCGGCGCGGCATCGGCACCTGGCCGATCAGGACCGCGAGGACGAGCACCGACTGGTTGGCAAGCGCCTCCGGCCCGGTCGATCCCGTGACGTGGAAGATCAGCGCGATGACGGCCACGAACGCCGCGATGACTGTGAGCCTCGATACGGAACGCGCAGCGACTGCGCTTCTGCCGGCGTCGACACGAATGTCAACGGCAGTACTGGCCACTCCCCCTTCCATGCAGCGCATCGTACCGAACGGGGTTCTGAATTGCAATCGGCGCCTGCGCCGAGGCGCGCCCTGAGCCCGGACTTAGCAAACCGTTATCGGATGCACAAGACGGGCTTAACTGCCTCCCGATCATCTTTGGCCCTCAAGAACGGCCCGGGTTCGTTGAGGAGGAGCCATGACCAGACGACGACCGTTGATCACGCTGGCGCTGGCGGGGACCGCCACGCTCGCCAGCGCATCACTCGCCACGGTGACGGGGGTGAGCGCGGCCGCGACGGCAAACAACAGCGCGAAGACGACGTCGCCGATCAAGCACGTCGTCGTCCTCTTTCAGGAGAACGTGTCCTTCGACCACTACTTCGGGACGTACCCGAACGCGACCAACACGGATGGGCAACCCTTCACCGCCAAGCCGGGGACACCGACGGTGAACGGCCTGACCCCTGAGCTGCTCACCGCCAACCCGAACGGCGTGAACCCGCAGCGGCTCGGCGCGGCAAACATCCTCACCTGCGACCAGGATCACAACTACACCCCCGAGCAGCAGGCTCTGGACGGCGGGCTGATGGACAAGTTCCCGGAGTTCACCGAGGTCGAGAGCTGCTCTCCGCCGGACACGGCTCCTCCCGGGCTGGTCATGGACTACTACGACGGGAACACGGTCACAGCGCTCTGGAACTACGCGCAGCGATTCGCGATGAGCGACAACGACTTCGACACGACCTTCGGCCCCTCCACGCCGGGCGCGCTCAACCTTGTGTCCGGTCAGACCCACGGCGCGACACCGGCGGTGCTCGCCGGCGTGACCGACAAAGGGACCGACTACGGCGACGCTGACCCGGCATTCGACGAGTGCTCGTCGGGCTCGACGATCGCCATGTCCGGCACCCACATCGGCAACGAGCTCAACGCCAGGAAGATCACGTGGGGATGGTTCCAGGGCGGGTTTGCTCCAACCGGGCAGGTCAACGGGACGGTCGTGTGCGGATCGAGCCACACGAATGCCGGCGGTGCGACGGTCGCCGACTACAGCGCGCACCATGAACCGTTCCAGTACTACGCCAGCACGGCGAACCCCGCGCACCTTCCGCCGGCGACCGAGGCCGAGGTCGGCCACAACGGGCAGGCGAACCATCAGTACGACCTCGGCTACTTCTACCAGAGCCTGACTGACGGCAACCTGCCGGCGGTGAGCTTCGTCAAGGCGGCGAAGTACCAGGACGGCCACGCCGGGTACTCGGACCCGATCGATGAGCAGAGCTACCTGGTCAACGCCATCAACGCGATCGAGCAGTCGCGGTTCTGGAAGTCCACCGCGATCATCATCACGTATGACGACTCCGACGGCTGGTACGACCAGGTGATGCCGCCCATCGTCAACCCCTCGACATCCGCCGAGGACGCGCTGACCGGGACCGGTCAGTGCGGCAATGGAACGCCGGCCGGTGGGTTCGAGGATCGGTGCGGATACGGTCAGCGCCTGCCGCTGCTCGTGATCTCGCCGTACGCCCGCGAGAACTCCGTGGACAGCGCGCTCACCGACACGACGTCGATCCTTCGATTCATCGAGGACAACTGGTCCCTGCCGCGGATCGGTGGCGGGTCATTCGATGCGCTCGCAGGAACCATTGACGGCATGTTCGACTTCGCGCACCGGATCTCCACGCCGCTGATTCTCAATCCGGCGACGGGAGAGCCCGCCGTCTAACAGCACGCGAAACAATCCTCCTACGAGAGCGGGGCGCTTGCGGGCGCCCCGCTCTCGTCGTGCCGGAGCGATGGAGCCGGCCCGGTCGTGACCTTGGGCCCGTCGCCATGTGGCGTTGGCCCCTGTACGCACTCACCTCGTGTCCGGGATTCTTGGTGGTACCAGACAACTGGAGGTGTGCGATGCGGTTCGTTTGGAGAGATCTCGACCTTGCGGCGCCGCAGGGCGTCCCCACGCTGGGGTGACGGCCATGTCCACCCAGCCAATTCCGCCGCAGTATCCGCCCCCACCAGGGTGGCCGCCGCCGCCACCGCCTCCGAGCGGCGAGCTCTCCTACCCGCTCCGCCTCGAAGGAGCGCTGGACGCCAATCCCAGCCGCTGGCTATGGCTCGTCAAGTGGTTCCTCCTGATTCCGCATTTCGTCGTGCTGGTCTTTCTGAGCATGGCGATGTTCCTGCTGACCATCGTTGCCTGGTTTGCGATCCTGTTCACCGGTCACTATCCGCGCTCGATCTTCGATTTCAATGTCGCTGTGATGCGCTGGTGGTGGCGGGTCGGCTACTACGGCTACAGCGCGCTCGGCACCGACAAGTACCCGCCGTTCTCATTCAGCGCTGAGGCCTATCCGGCCGCCACCCTCGAGGTGCCCTACCCGGAGCACCTCTCTCGCGGCCTGGTGCTCGTCAAGTGGCTCCTCGCCATCCCGCACTTCGTGATCCTCGCCCTGCTGCTGGGAGGCACCGCGGTCGCGATCCGGGACAGTGTCACCTACAGCGTTCCGTACACCGGTCTGATCACGGTGATGGTGATCATCGCCGGTTTCGCACTGCTCTTCATCAAGCGATATCCCGGCGGGATCTTCGATCTCGTCATGGGGTTGAACCGCTGGGTGTATCGAGTGTTCGTCTACGTGTTCCTCATGCGAGACGAGTACCCGCCCTTCCGTCTCGACCTGGGTGGAGTCGAGCAGCCGCGATCCGCCGGTTCGCCCGTCGCCGGCTCCCCGCCACCGCTGGGCCAACCGAGTGCATCCGGCATCTGAGGCACGCAGGATTGACGCGACAGCTGCCGCGTCGCGCCGCGACGGGGATCCCGCTGGCGCGCGGCCACGAGGCCTGATTTCCACCCGGGTGCTCGGCCGCCAGGCGGCGGCTGGACGCTTGCCACGTCGACACCGGAACTCATGAGCAACCAGGACACCACCGAGTTCGAGTTCCACATGTCGTGAGCGTGCAGCGCGTCGCGACCCCAGACGAGAGCTGGGACCTGGGGCACGAGGTCGAGCAACCGCTGAGCACAGCCGGCATCGCCACTGATCCGCACCGGGCTGGCGACTGCGTAACGGATGTCCGGAATGACCCCGTTCGCCCAACGTCGGATCTCGTAGCGGAAGATCCGCAGGCGCGCTGCCCATCGCGAGCCAACCGGCCCTTCGAGGACGACCTCACGGTCCGCGCCCCGAGCGTCGGGTATCGGTGTCATCTCGATTGCGAACGGCGACTCGGCAGTGGTGACTATGAGCGCCGCGTGGTACAGCTCTGAGCGCTCGCGCCGCTGCGCGACTGCGGTGATCGCCTCGAACACGGTGCCGTTGAAGTGGACGAAATGCCCGCCCGCGCCGAGCGGTATCCAGTACAGGTCGATGACACCGACCGATTTCTCAGGCATGGGCCGTCACTTCCGGTGCGCGAGCGGCCGCCACTACCTGGAGCAGAGCTTCCGCCGGCGCTCGTCTGCGGACCTGATCAGGCACGCCTCGAGCGTAGTCGGGTGCTCTGGATCCGGCCAGGGCCGAAGGTCAGAGTCCAGCAAGCCCTGGGTCCTCATCATCGCAGGGCGCCTGCGGACGCGAACGTCGAGGGCTGGGTCGTCCTGCTGCTACGGGCCGCTGACCCAGCGCGCGATGCTGGTCAGCTCGTTGCTCCATATGTGACCGTCGGGTCCGAGGCAGAGGCCGAAGGAACCATCGCCCGACGGCGACGCGAACGTGCTGTATGCGCCGCCGGAGCCCATGTGTCCCACGCCGTTCGCGGTTGTGAACCACATGAGCTTGCCCTTGGCGGCGATGCACCCGACGCCGCTGATAGCGGGCGCCGGATGGTCTTTCATGACTCCGGTGCTCGACACCTCGGCGAGGTATCCCTCCTCGGCGATCCAGACCTTCCCGTCGGCTCCCGCGGCGAGACATGCCGTGTTCGACGGGTGATCAAGCGGGTACTCCGTGTACACACCGGATGTGGTCAGGCGGCCGATCATCTGCGCATTCTCGCTGAACCACATTGCGCCGTCGGGACCTGCGGCGATGGCGGTCGGGAGGTTGCCGCTCGGCGGTGGCGGGAAATCGGTGACCACACCGGCCGTCGTCACCCGCGCGATGTGGCCGTTGAGCTCGACGAACCAGAGATTCCCGTCGGGGCCTGCCGCCACCCAGATCGAACCGGCGGCCATCGGGAACCAGCTGAACACACCCGCGGTCGTGAGACGGCCGGCGAAGGGGGCCGCGCTCGCGAACCAGAGCGCACCGTCTGAACCGGCGGCGATCCCGATCACCTGCGGGCCCGGCAGAGGCGGCGTGGGCGACGGAAGCGGATACAGATGGACTGAACCTCGCGGTGTGATGCGGCCGATTGTCGCCGCCTGTTTCTCGGTGAACCAGACCGCGCCGTCCGGGCCGGCTGTGAGGTCGAGGATGCTGCCGGTCGCCACGCTGACGGGATACTCGACGGCCTTGACGGTTGAGGCCGATGCGGCGATCGGGGCCATGCTGACGGCCGCCAGGGAGAGTGCTCCCAGAAGGACGAAGGATATCGACCGGTGCAAGTTAGCCATCCCTTTTCGCGTGCGTCAGTTGCGGACACGGCCGGTCCATCCGAGCCTTCGCCCCTTCTTGAGCCGTAGCCGAACTATAGCGTGAAACGCTTCAAACAGCGCAAAAAGGGGAACGGGTCGGTGATCTCCGCTGTGAGTTCCCAGCATTTGGTCATCCGGTCTCGGAAACGCTGCCCAGTGCGCAGCACCCTCCGTCAGGGTGGTGGCTCCACCACGCCGCTTCCGTCAGCGATGTGGATGCGCCAACGCTGCTCATGCACCGCGCGGTGGTGCGGGC
>DAIQQM010000005.1:0-35391 GCA_036786805.1 Candidatus Dormiibacterota bacterium
GAGAAGAACTTGGCGAAGAACGCGGCGCCGAGCAGGCCGCCCATGATCATGCAGAGGTTGGAGATCAACGCCAGCGGCGGAGAGAGGACTCGACTGACCCAGACGTAGTCACCACCGACTCTCGGCATGCTCGCTCCGAGCAGCGCGAACATGATGAGGACGGGGATGTTGATGAGCGCGACGAGGATCAGAACGCCGACGACGTCCGCACCCGGGAACGCGACGAGCGCGAAGAAGATGGAGTAAGCGATCGTCGAGCCGACCGGCGCCGAGATGACCGCGTTGAAGATCGTGGCATCGACTGCTGACGCAGAGCGCACCAGCCCCGTGCTGTTGCGGACGAACAGCCTGCTCGCGGTTGCCATGGCGACCCTCCGGCGGCGTGCCCGCCACCAACTTGACACTCGCGTCGAAAACAGGCAGAGTTTGAACACAATCGAACACCACTGTCAAGAGACTCATGGACACGGAGGGACAACTTCCGGTCAAGACCCGACAAATGACAGGTAGTCCACGGAGGCGAGGCGCAGCGTGTTAGCCGTCGAACGGCGCTTGAAGATCCTGGAGCGGGTCGCCGAGGACCAGGCGATCGAGGTCAGCACGCTCGCGCGTGACTTCCAGGTTTCCGAGATGACCGTCCGTCGCGACCTCCACCGGCTCGAGCGAGACGGCTTCGTCCGCCGGACATACGGGGGGGCCACCACCCATCTCGTCCGAACCTTCGAGGTGGGCGCCAACGCCCGCACCCTGCACCGGGCGAGGGAGAAGCGCGTCATCGCCAAGCGCGCCGCCGAGCTAACGGTCGGCGTCCGCGCGCTGTTCCTCGGCATCGGCACCACGGTCGAGTACTTCGCCCGCCTGCTCCCGGTGCGCGAAGACCTCATGGTCATCACCCCGTCGCTCGCCGTGGCCAGCCTGCTCGGCACGCGCAACGTCCGCGTGATCATCGCGGGCGGTCTGGTTCGCCAGGACGAGCTGACCTGCATCGGCGCCTCGGCCGTCGAGGCCGTTCGCCGCTACAACACCGACACGGCCGTGATCGGCGCGGCGGGACTCTCCGCGCGCCGCGGCATCACCGAGCTCGATGATCGCGACGCCGACGTGATCCGGGGCGGCCTCGAACGCACCGAGCGGATCATCGTCATCGCCGACGGCTCGAAGTTCGGGGCGGTCGCGATGAGCACGGTCCTGCCGATCGACCAGGTGTCCACCGTGGTGACCGACAGCAGTGCCGACGCCGAGGAGATCGGGCGCATCGAGCAGGCGGGTGTCGAGGTGGTGATCGCCGGAATGGACGCGGCGATGCTCCGTCCCGTGGAGCACGGCCGAACGCGCCTGTCCGACGTCCGCAGGCCGGCATGACGCTGCTGCGTCGAATCTTCGGCGTCGACAAGCCGGTGATCGCGATGCTGCATCTGCCCGCGCTGCCAGGCCGGCCGCGACATGACCGCGCCGCCGGGATGCGCCATCTTGTCGAGACCGTCGAACGCGACCTCGAGTCCCTGCAGGCCGCAGGCGTCGACGGGTTCCTCTTCTGCAACGAGGCCGACCTGCCGTATCAGATGCGGGTGGGACCCGAGGTCGCGGCGGGCATGGCGGCGGTCATCGGCCAGGTGCGCGATCTGATCACCCGCCCGTTCGGCATCGACCTCGTGTGGGATCCGGTGTCGAGCCTTGCGGTGGCGCGCGCGACCGGCGCGTCCTTCGTCCGTGAGGTGTTCACGGGAGCGTTCGAGAGCGATCTCGGCCTGATGCGCCCCGACTTCGGGGCGATCGCGGCGTACCGGGAGCAGATCGGCGCCAAGTCGGTGGCGCTGTTCAGCAACATCACGCCGGAGTTCGCGAGCAGCCTCGGGAACCGCTCGATCGCCACGCGCGCCAGGAGCGCCGCGTACCTCGGTGTCGACGCCATCCTCATCAGCGGTCAGATCACCGGCACCGCAACCCACATCTCCGAGCTGTACGAGGCCAAGGAGGCCGTTCCCGAGGTCCCGGTGCTCGCCAACACCGGGGTTCGCGAGGAAACCGTCGATTCGATCTTCGCGGTGGCCGACGGTGTCTTCGTCGGCACCAGCCTGAAGCGTGACGGGATCACCTGGAACCCCGTGGACCCAGCGAGGGCCGAGCGCTTCATGACCGCCGCGCACCGGGCGCGCGAGGCGGTTCCCGCCTGACATGGCGAGGGACTGACGTGGCGAAGACGAGGATCTACTTCGTCAGTGATCTGCACGGCTCGAGCGTGTGTTTCCGGAAGTTCGTCAACGCCGCCAAGGTCTACGAGCCGGACGTGCTCATCCTCGGCGGCGACGTCGCGGGGAAGGCCATCCAGTCCATCGTCCGCACCCCGGGTGGGCGCTGGCAGTGCACGTTCGTCGGCACCGACTACGACGTCGTGGAAGGGCCCGAGCTCGTCGCGCTCGAGAAGCTCATCTCCGACCATGGCTATTACCCGTACCGCGCCGACCCCGGCGAGCTCGAGGCGAAGGAGGCGAACGGCGGCCTCGACGACCTCTTCCTGCAGTTGATGCGCCAGCGCCTGACCGAGTGGCTCGACCTTGCCGACGACCGACTTCGTCCTCTCGGTATCCCGCTCTATTTCATGCTCGGCAACGACGATCCGGAGGACCTCGGCGCGCTGCTCGACAGCGCTCCCTGGGGCACGCATGACGAGGGCAAGGTCGTCTGGCTCGACGACGAGCACGAGATGATCAGCTGCGGGTATTCCAACATCACCCCGTGGCACACCTACCGCGAGCAGGACGAGGACCATCTGCGCGCGACCATCGATGCGATGGTGCCGATGCTCCAGCACCCCGAACGCGCGGTCTTCAACCTGCACGCCCCGCCGTATGGAACCCAGCTCGACGAGGCCCCCCTCCTCGATGCGAACCTGCAGGTGCAGGCGACCCTCGGTCAGGTGCGGATGGTGGCCGTGGGCAGCACGGCCGTGCGCGAGGCCGAGCAGGCCTACCAGCCGCTGCTCGGGTTGCACGGGCACATCCACGAGTCGTCGGGCATCAGGAGGATCGGTCGCACCGTCATCCTCAACCCCGGCAGCGATTACTCGACCGGCGCGCTGAACGGCGCGCTCGTGACTCTCGACGGCGAAAAGGTCAAGGCACAGCAGCTGGTTCGCGGGTAGCCGGTGGCCACGACGGTGACCGATACGCTCGTGTCCGTCGACGTCGGCACGTCCGGTGCACGCGCAACCGCCTACGACTCTGACGGGGCGATGCTCCTCGAGGTGCGGCGCCCCTACCCGACCCGCACGCCGCGCGACGGGTGGGCGGAACAGGACGCGGCGCAGTGGCGGTCGTCATCCCTGTCAGCGCTCGGCGCGCTGATCGCCCAGCTCGGTGGCGGGCACGCCATCCTGGCGATCGGACTCACCGGGCAGTGCCCGTCGGTGGTCCCCATCGACGGTCGGGGCACACCGCTCCGCCCCGCGCTCATCTACCGGGACAACCGCGCGGTGGCGGAAGCAGCAGCGCTCTGTGCGGCGTTCGGCGCCGAGGCGCTGCACACGCTCACCGGGCACGTGCCCGCGGCATTCCACGTCGCCGCCAAGATCCTGTGGATACGAGCCAACGAGCCGGAGGTCTTTGCGGCCGCGCGACTCTTCGTCCAGCCGACGGAGCTCATCGCGCTCACGCTCACCGGTGAGGCGGTCACGGATTGGTCGATGGCCGCGGCGAGCGCGATGCTGAACCTTCGCGAGCGGCGCTGGGCGCCGGAACTGTTGGGGGCGGTCGGCCTCGAAGCGTCCCAGCTTCCGGATCCACGCCCGTCGTGGAGCGTCATCGGCGAGCTGCGTCCGTCTCTGGTCGCAAGGTTCGGGCTCACCCGGGCGATCCCGATCGTCGCCGGCGCCGGCGACAGCATCGCCTGCGCCTTCGGCGCCGGGGTGACGTCTCCGGGACCCGTGAGCGAGATGGCGGGAAGCTCAACGTGCCTGAACACCGTGGTGGCCGAGCCCACCACCGACCTGGCGATCACCCACTACCCGAGCGCCGTCGACTCCGACGGGTACGTGACCGAGGTCGGGATCAACACGGCGGGCGAGGCGGTGGACTGGCTCGCTTCGCTCACCTACGGTGGCCGCTCGGGCCGCCTGGGCACCGCCGACTTCGAGCGCCTCGACCGCGAGGCGGCGGAGGTCGCGCCCGGTGCGGACGGCCTGCTCTTCGTCGCCGTCCTCGGCGACGGCGAGCGCGACGACCCGACGCTCCGGGGTGCGGCTCTCGGGCTCTCGGTCCGGCACGACCGCCGGACGCTCGCGCGCGCAGCGCTCGAGGGCGTCGCGTTCGCGATCCGCGCCCATGTCGAAGGTCTCGGCAGGGCGAGCACGCCCGCCACCGAGATGCGCGTGTCGGGCCGGCCCGCGTCGCTGCGGACGTGGAACCAGATCAAGGCCGACGTGCTCGGGATCCCGATCCTGCGGGTCCCCGGCGACGCCACCACGGCCGGCGTCGCCATGCTCGCCGGCCTCGGCGTCGGTGTGTATCCGGATGCCGAGTCGGCGGTCTCCGTCGCCTGCCGCCCCGATGCGCCGATCGAGCCCGATCCTGCCAATCATGACCGATACGCAGCGGTGTACGAGCACTACCGGACGGCCGTCGCCTCGACCACGCTCCACGCCGGCGTGGTCGGGTCGTCGATCGAGGCGCAGCCGCCAGCAACCCGTGCGGGAGAGCGTGCATGAAAGTCAACCTGGGCATCAACACGTGCTTTGCGCTGAAGCGGTGGCCGCGTCCCGCCGACTGGGCGTCGGTGGTGCGCAACGACCTCGGGCTGGATCTCGTCGAGCTGTCGCTCGACCTGGTCGAAGGAATCGAGACCTTCGCGGGCAGCCGCGACGCCGTCGAACGTCACCGCGCCGCCCTCGATGCCAACGGCTTGCGCGCGCACGCGACCTTCACTGGGTTGTCTGCGTACTCGCTCGACCTGCTCATGCATCCCGACCAGGGGCGGCGCGAGGCTGCGCTGCAGTGGTACCGGACCATCATCGATCTGACCGCCTCGCTCGGGGCGCGGGCCACCGGTGGCCACGTCGGTGCGATGAGCGTTCCCGACTGGAACGATCCCGAGCGCCGCGGCGAGCGCTGGGAGGGCATGAGGCGCGACCTCGCCACCATCGCCGCTCACGCGAACACCGCCGGCCTGGAGTACCTCCTCGTCGAGAACCTGGTTGCGGTGCGAGAGCCGTCGACCATGGCCCAGCTGGACGAGCTCATCAACGACGGCGACGCAAATCATGTTCCCTGGCGGCTCTGCCTCGACGTCGGACATCACTGCGTGCCCGGAACCGAGGGCGGCGAGCGCGACCCGTACGCCTGGCTGCGGCACTTCGGTCGCGGGCTGGTCGAGGTGCAGCTGCAGCAATCGGACGGTATCGCCGATCATCACTGGGCGTTCACGCCTGAGCACAACGCGACCGGGCTCATCGAGCCGTCGCGCGTGCTGGAGACCCTCGAGTCGGCGGGTGCCGGGACCGTGGATCTGATCTTCGAGATCATCCCGAGCTGGGAGGAGCCCGACGATCGCGTCATCGGTGACCTGCGCCATTCGGTCGACCTGTGGCGCGCCGCCATCGACGCCCGTGGCGTCGGGGGCTAGCCGATGCCGATCGCGCGCGTCAACGGCCTCGACATCCACTACCGGATCACCGGTGACGGCTCGGAGACGGCGCTCCTCATCAACGGTGTCGGTGACGATCTCGAAGGCTGGGCCATGCAGGTGGATCCGTTGGTCAGCGCCGGGCTCCGCGTGATCACCTTCGACAATCGCGGTGCCGGTCGCTCGTCGTGCCCGCCCGGCCCGTATGCGAGCAGCGAGATGGCCGCGGACACGAAGGCGCTCGCCGACGCGCTGGGCCTGACCTCGTTCCACCTGGTGGGCGTCTCGATGGGCGGCCTGATCGCCCAGGAGTACGCGCTGTCGTTTCCCGACGACCTTCGCTCCGTCGTGCTCGCGAACACGTATGCCAAGCCGGATCGCTTTACGAAGGCGGCGTTCGACGTGTGGAGGCAGGTCGCCGAATCCGGGGGGATGCCGCTGATGATGCGCCAGCAGGCCCCGTGGGTCTTCAGTCCCGCCTTCTACGAAGCCCATCCCGACAAGCTCGCAACCATCCTGGCGGAGATGGAACGCAGCCCGCAGCCCGCCGCTGCGTTTTCCGCGCAGATAGCGGCACTCCTGAGCCACGACTGCACGGACCGGCTCGCGTCGCTGCACACGCCGGCGCTGGTGATCGCCGCCGACGACGACATCATCATCAGGCTCTCGCTCTCCCACCGGTTGTACGAAGAACTTCCCCGCGGATCCTGGGCAATCGTCCCCGGAGGGCATGCCGCTTTCGTGGAGAATCCCGACCCGTGGAACCGAGCCGTCATTGCGTTCATTGATCAGCACCGCGCCGCGGTGGAGTGAGGAGACGAGATGAAGTCGTCGCTGGCCGAGCGATTCGGAACTCCGAAGCCGGTGATCGCAATGCTGCACTTCCCGGGTCTGCCCGGCCGGCCCCGCCACAATCGCGAATTGGGCAGGAGCCACCTGGTCGACGTCGTCGGTCGCGACCTGGAGACGCTCCAGGGCGCCGGTGTCGACGGCCTGCTCTTCTGCAACGAGAACGACATCCCGTACCAGCTCGTGGTGGGGCCTGAGATCCCCGCCGCGATGGCGGCGGTCATCGGCGAGCTCCGCGCATCGGTTCGCGTTCCCTTCGGCGTGAACATCCTCTGGGACGCGAAGGCGAGCATCGCCGTCGCCCGGGCCACGGGCGCGACCTTCGTGCGCGAGGTCCTGACCGGCGTGTACGAGAGTGACCTCGGCGTGATCGCTCCGGCGCTCGGCGATCTCGCCGGTTACCGCACCGCGATCGGCGCCGATGACGTCGCACTCTTCGACAACATCTCGCCGGAGTTCAGCAGCGCGCTGGGCACGCGAACCATCGCCGACCGGGCCAGAAGCGCCGCCTTCCTCGGTGTGGACGCAGTGCTCATCTCCGGCCCCGCAGCGGGCGTCCCATTCGCCATGAGCGACCTGCGCACCGCCAAGGAAGCGGTGCCCGACCTTCCGGTCTTCGCCAACACGGGCGTCAGCGCCGAGCGCCTCGAGGAGATCCTCGGGGTCGCCGACGGAGTCATCGTGGGCACGAGCCTGAAGGTCGATGGAGACACGTGGAGCCGGGTCGACCCGGCACGCGCCGAGCGCCTCATGGATACCGCCCGCGCGATTCGCTCGAGGAGTTCCTGAGACGGCACGCGTTGCGATCGCCGGATTCGCCAGATGAGGAGCGCATGACCATGGAGTTCAACGCCGCACGCGACTTCCTGCTCTCGCATCGCGACGATTACGAAACCGCTTACCGCGAGTTTCAATGGCCGCGTCCGGAGACCTTCAACTGGGCTCTCGACTGGTTCGACGCCATCGCTGCGGGCAATGACCGGCCGGCCCTCTGGATCGTCGATGACGACCTGGAGACGCGCATCTCATTCGCCGAGCTGAGCGCGAGATCCAACACGCTGGCCGCGTGGCTGCGCGGCCACGGAGTGCGCCGCGGCGATCGCACGCTGCTCATGCTCGGCAACCGCCAGGCGCTCTGGGAATCCATGCTGGCGCTCACCAAGCTGGGCGCAGTGATGATCCCGTCGACCACGCTGCTGACGCCCGCCGATATCACCGACCGCATCGAGCGCGGCCACGTCGCACATGTCATCGCCGAGTCTGCGCAGACCGGTCATTTCGCTCAGGTCGGCGGCACGTACACCCGCATCGCGGTCGGCGACGCCGTGGAAGGGTGGCTTCGGTACGACGAATTCACGGCCGCGGGCGACACGTTCACACCCGACGGACCCACTCGGTCGACTGATCCCCTCTTCCTCTACTTCACGTCGGGAACGACCGCGAAACCAAAGCTCGTCGAGCACACGCACGTGAGCTACCCGGTGGGACACCTCTCGACGATGTTCTGGCTCGGTCTGCAGCCGGGGGACGTGCACCTCAACATCTCGTCGCCGGGATGGGCGAAGCATGCGTGGAGCAATGTCTTCGCGCCATGGAACGCCGCGGCGACCGTGCTCATCCTCAACGCCGCGCGTTTCTCGGCTCGGCGGCTCCTCGACACGCTCACGCGATGCTCGGTGACCAGCCTCTGCGCACCGCCGACAGTGTGGCGCATGGTCATCCAGGAGGACCTGCGCGCATGGCATCCACCGCTCCGCGAAGTGCTCAGCGCGGGTGAGCCGCTCAACCCGGAGGTTATCGAGCAGGTGCGACGCGCGTGGGGGCTCACGATTCGCGACGGCTACGGTCAGACCGAGACCACGGCCCAGGTCGGCAACACACCCGGGCAGCCGGTCAAGCCCGGATCGATGGGACGGCCGCTCCCCGGGTACGCCATCGACCTCATCGACCCGGCGACCGGCACGCACGGTGAGACCGGTGAGATCTGCATCGACCTCTCCAGACGGCCGGTGGCGCTGATGGTCGGATATCGCGATGACGTCGCCCACACCGCCGAGGTGATGCGCGACGGTTTCTACCACACCGGTGATGTCGCATCGCGCGACGTCGACGGGTACATCACCTACGTCGGCAGGTCGGACGACGTCTTCAAGTCGTCGGATTACCGCATCTCACCCTTCGAGCTCGAGAGTGTGCTGATCGCGCATCCCGCGGTGGCGGAGGCCGCGGTCGTGCCGTCGCCGGACCCGGTGCGCCTGTCCGTGCCGAAGGCGTTCATCGTGCTGAGCAGCGGCCACGTTCCGTCGGCGGAGGTGGCTCGCTCGATCTTCGAGCATTCGCAGGCCAACCTCGCCGGCTACAAGCGCATCCGCAGGCTCGAGTTCGCGGAGCTGCCGAAGACCATCTCCGGAAAGATCCGGCGCGTCGACCTGCGTGCCAGGGAAGCCGGTTTGCGCGAACCCGAGCAGCCCGCTCGCGCGGAGAACGAGTACTGGGAAGAGGATTTTCAGGATCTGCGTCCCGCGCCGGCGCGCTGAAGCGCCTCGACGCAGGAGGCGTCAGATGTAGAAGCGGTAGAGCCCCTGAGCGATGCAGCAGGGCTTGTCCGCGCCCTCGCGCTCGACGACGAAGTCGACGACGATCTGGATGCTGCCATCAGCGACGGTTTCGACCGAGACGAGCGTCGCACCGGCACGGATCCTCGATCCGACCGGAACCGGCGAGGGAAACCGCACCCTGTTCAACCCGTAGTTGACCCCCAGGCGCACCCCGTCGAAGCGAAGGATCTCGCTCCACATCGGCACGAGGAGCGAGAGCGTCAGGAATCCGTGCGCGATCGCGGTCCCGAACGGACCTGTGGCCGCACGCTCCGGATCGACGTGAATCCACTGGTGATCATCGGTGGCGTCGGCAAAGGTGTCAACCTGCTCCTGGGTCACTTCGCGCCACTCGCAATACCCCAGGTGCTTGCCGGTCAGGGCGGTCAACTCGGCAACGCTGCTGACGGTCGTGGTCACGGTGCCTCCTCAGTCCTCGACCGCTTTCGCGGCGGCTCCGCCGGTCCGCAGGCGGGACTTCAGGACCTTACCCGACGCCGTGTGGGGGAGCGAGTCGGCGAACACGAGCGACCGGGGAATCTTGTAGCCGGCAAGCCGGGCCCGGAGGTGTTCGATCAGCTCCGACTCGGTCGGCGACGACCCGGGCACGAGGACGACGAACGCCCTGCCAGTCTCACCCCAGGTGTCGTCTGCGACACCGATGACCGCCGCCTCGGCAACCGCCGGGTGGTCGCAGAGGGCTTTCTCCACCTCGGCGGGATACACGTTCTCGCCACCGGAGATGTACACGTCCTTGAGCCGGTCCACGATGGTGATCACGCCCCGGTCGTCGGCAACCGCAACGTCGCCGGAACGAAACCACCGGCCATCCAGAAAGGCCTGCTCCGTGGCCTCGGGCAGACCCCAGTAGCCGAGCATCACGTTGGGGCCGGCGATGACCACCTCACCCGGCTCGCCGGTCCCGGCCGGAGCGCCGTCGCGGAGCAGCCGCACGTCGGTGAAGAAATGCGGAACACCGGCGGCCCCTGCCGTCTGACGGCTGAGGCTCGGATCGACCATGAGCGCTCCGGGGGCCGTCTCGGTCATGCCGTATCCCTGCACGAACGCGAGTCCGCGGTCCAGGTAGGCGTTGATGAGCGATGTCGGCACGGGCGCGCCACCACAGAGGAGCACGCGGACCGATGAGAGATCGGCCGTGACCCATCGGGGCTCCTGGGTCAGGGTCAGGAACATGGTCGGCACGCCGAAGAGCAGCGTGACCCGCATGCGCTCGATGGTGTCGATCGCCGCCGCAGCGTCGAACCGTGGCTCGATCACCAGGTGTCCGCCCTTCAGCAGCGTCGGCAAGCAGGTCATGTTGAGCGCAGCGGTGTGGAACATCGGCGCGGTCACCAGCGTCACCTCATCGCTGCGCAGATCGAGGTCGACCAGGACGTTGAGGCAGTTCCACATGATGTTGTTGTGAGTCAGGATCGCCCCTTTGGGCCGTCCGGTCGTGCCCGACGTGTACATGATCATGCAGGGCTCGTCGAGGCCGACCGGCACGGCGGCGGGCGGCTCCGCCGCCTCAGCGATCAACGTCGAGTAGTCGAGCGCCTGCGCCGCGCCGCCGTCGACTGCGATCAACTGTGGACGCGACGCGACGTCGAGCCGCTCGACGGTGACGGCGGAACCGGCGCCGAAGAGCAGCACCATCGCGCCCGAGTCACGCAGCATGAAGTCGATTTCCGGAGCCGACAGCCGGCTGTTCAAGGGCACGAAGATCGCGCCGAGCGCGGCAGTGGCAAAGAGACTCTCAAGCAAGGCCGGGTGGTTACCGCCGAGATACGCGACCCGCGCCCCGCGGGTCACGCCCAGGCGCTGCAGCGCACCGGCGAGGCGCCCGATCCGCGATGTCATCGCCGCATAGGTCGTGGTGTGTCCGAGGTAGGTCATCGCCGGGCGGAGCCCCGCTTTTCGGGAGGCACGCGCGGGCCACGACCCGAGTCCTTCGGAGTGCATCACAGCATCAGCCGATGCCGAGCAGGCGCAGTGCGTTCAGCTTGAGAATGCGCGGCCGCACCTCGGGTTTGATGTCCAGCGCGTCGAAGTCCGCGAGCCACCGATCGGGCGTCAGCAGCGGGTAGTCCGATCCGAACAGCACCTTGTCCTTCAGCAACGTGTTCGCATAATGGATGAGTTGAGGCGGGAAGTACTTCGGCGACCACCCCGAGAGATCGATGTACACGTTCGGTTTGTGTGTCGCCACCGCCAGTGCCTCATCCTGCCAGGGAAACGACGGATGAGCCAGGACGATGCGCAGGTCTGGAAAGTCGACCGCGACATCGTCGAGATACATGGGGTTGGAGTACTTGAGACGCACGCCGCCGCCACCGCGCACATGTGCCCCGATGCCCGTCTGGCCGGTGTGGAAGATCGCCGGCAGACCGAGTTCCTGAATCACCTCGTAGAGCGGATAGGCGGACCGCTCATTGGGAAAGAAACCCTGGAGGTTTGGATGGAACTTGAACCCGCGAACCCCGAAACCCTCGGCGAGACGACGGGCGTCGCGGGCGCCGGGCACGCCTCTGGCGGGATCGATGCTCGCGAAGGGGATGAGCACTTCGGAGTGCTGCGCGGCCACGAGCGCGATCTCCTCGTTGGAGACGGGCGGATGTGATGTCGCGGCCTCAGCGTCCACGGTGAACACCACCGCGGCCATGTGTCGCGCGCGGTAGTACGCCGCGATCTCGGGCACCGTCGGCATGCGTTGGCCCGACGCGAAGTACGCGGCAGCGCCCTCGCGGAGGTGGTCCGGCAGCGACGGATGCCCACTCGCAGACACCTCGGCGTGCACGTGAACATCGATTGCGACGAGCGTCGCGACGTCGATCATCGGCGCGTCAGTCGCGCGTGAGGATGACCACCGGTATCTCGCGCTCGGTTCGCTGCTGATACCGATCGTAGTCCGGCCAGATGGCGGTCATCGTCTTCCATACCTCGGGCTTCTCCTCGGTGGTTGCGGTGCGCGCATGTGCCGCAAAGCGATCGCCCTTGACCTGGACGTGCACCTCGGGATTTGCGACGAGGTTCACATACCAGGCCGGCGGCGCAGGGGCTCCGCCCTTGGAACCCACCACCACGTAGTCGTCGCCGTGACGGCCGAAGATGAGCGCATTGCGTCGCTCCTCACCGGACCTGCGTCCTCTGGTTGTGAGGATGAGGATGGGTGCGCCGTTGCGCCAGATGTAGCCTTCCTCGCCATCGGTCGCCAGGTATCGCTCGACGTGCTCTTTGCCGAACAGCATCCGTGCATCTCCGGAGGTGCGATTGTCCCCGACGCCGGGTGACGCGCTTTCGAGTGTAATTTACCGATGCCTCTCGAAGATCCGCGGTCCTCACGCCCCCGCGCAGCCAGGGCCGTGTGAGCGTGGCATCGAAAGCCGGCGGCCTGATTGGGCGGATGGGGGCCCTGGCTGTGGCCGTGGCCGCCGCGATGTGGGCCACCGACCCGTACTTCCGCCCCGAGCTGACCAAGCAGCTCACGGCGAGTCAGATCGTCTTCGCTGAATCACTGCTGATCGCCCTGTGCTTCCTGCCGGTCGCAGGCCGGATTCGCAGAGAGCTGCGTCATCTTCCTCTCCGCCAGTGGATCGCCATGGGCATCATCGCGCTCGGCGCGCAGGCCTTCGCAACCGTGCTCTTCACCCAGGCACTGAGCAATGCGTTCCCGGCGCACTCCGCGCCGGACTCCAATGTCGAGAACGAGGTCTACCTGCTCTACATGCTCCAGCCGGTGTTCGGCATCGCGATGGCGCGGATCTTTCTCAAGGAGCGCCGCAAGCCGTACTTCTGGCCGCTCGCCGCGGTCGCGATCGTCGGCGTCTACCTGATCGTGTTCCCGCAGAATCCCCTGTCCCCCTTCTCGTCGCTGCAGCATGGTCAACTGGTTGCCGCTGTTCTGATCCTCGGCGCCGTGATCCTCTGGGCATCCGGCACCGTTTTCGGCCGGTACAGCCTGTCCAATGTCTCGTTCGTCACCACGGCCGCGATGCGGTTCACGCTCGCGCTCCCGGTGCTGCTCATCCTCATGCTGACCGGGGTCGGCGGGGGTCATCTCGGCGCCTTCTCGGTGCACCAGGTTCCGAGCTTCATCGGCATCGCGCTCATCCCCGGATTGCTGGCGATGCTTCTGTACTACCGCGCGCTGGCGAGCACGCCCGCGTCGATGGCCTCGATCGCGGAGCTCGGCTACCCCTGCACGCTCTTCCTCGTGTTCTCGCTTCCGGCGCCGGTGGGCCTCGGTCTCCCCCTGTACGGGATCGAGATCGTCGGCGCGGTACTGCTCATCGCGGTGGTGACGACCCTCAACCTGCTCCGGCGGCGCGATGTTGTCGAGACGCCGCACCCCGCCGGCGTGATCCTGGCCGCCTAGGCACCCGATGCCGCCCTCGTTCTGGATCGTGGTGCTGATCAAGGACTTCACCACCGCGAAGAGCAGGCTTGCGCCGGTCCTCGCTCCTCAGCCACGCCGGCGCCTGGCCGAGATGACCGCGGCGCGTGCCCTCGACGCCGCGCTCGCCGTGGCGCCGACCCTCGCGGTCTGCGGATCGGCGGAAGCCGCGGACCTCGCCCGCCTGCGGGGCGCGGCGCTGGTCGTCGAGCCGTCGCCGAGCGGCCAGAACCCGGCGGCGGCGCTCGGCCTCGCCGAGGTCTCCGATCGCGGCGCCAACTCGGCGCTGCTGCTCAGTTCCGATCTCCCACTCGTGGACGAGACGGCGATTCGACGGATGCTCGCCGCAACCGAGGTTCCGGGCGCCCTGGTGATCGCCGCCCCCGCAGACGGCCGCATGGGCACCAACGCGCTCTACCTGCGGCCGCCCGGCGGTTTCTCACTCCACTTCGGACAGGCGTCGCTCCCCAAGTTCGCCGAAGAGGCGCGCCTGGGAGGACGCCGGTTCATCGTCCACGACGACCCGAGCCTGGCGCTCGACCTCGACGAGCCGTCAGATCTCTCCGCCTGGCGCCGGCTGGAGCCGACCGGGTGAATCTCGAGCTGCACGGGGTCGAAGGCCTCCCCGAGATCCACCCGGGCGACGACCTTGCGGCCCTCATCGTCGCGAACGCCGAGGCACTCCGGAGCGGCGATGTCATCGTCGTGGCCCAGAAGGTCGTGTCCAAGGCGGAGGGCCGGATCCGGACGCTGTCGCAGGTCACTCCGTCGACAGAGGCGATCGCGCTGGCCCGGCGGCTCGGGGCGGATGCGCGGATGGTGCAGGTGGTGCTCGATGAGTCCACCCGCATCGTGCGTGACGATCGCGTCCTCATCGTCGAGACCCGTCAGGGATTCGTATGCGCCAATGCCGGCGTCGATCGTTCGAACGTCGACGGCCCGGACGACGTCTGCCTGCTTCCCGTCGACTGCGACGCCAGTGCACTGGCGCTGCACGAGGCCATCGCGTCCCTGGCCGGTGTGCGCGCCGGCGTCATCGTCAGCGACACCTTCGGGCGGGCGTGGCGCATGGGCCTCGTGAACGTGGCGCTCGGAGTCGCCGGCATGCCCGCGATGCTCGACTACCGTGGCCGCCCTGACGACTTCGGGATGCCGTTGCAGGCAACCGTCGTGGCGATCGCCGACGAGCTGGCGGCCGCCGCCGAGGTGCTCATGGGCAAGACCCGGCGCATCCCGGTGGTGATCGTGCGGGGGCTCGACGCCTTCGAAGCAGCACCGGGTACCGGTCAGGAACTTGTCCGCCCCTCCGACCTCGACCTCTTCCGGTGAAGGTCACCCTGCTCTCGGGCGGAACCGGCGGTGCCCGGCTGGCCGTCGGACTCGCCGCGGTCATGCCGCCCGAGAACCTCTCGATCGTGGCCAACACTGCAGATGACGACGAGTTCTGGGGTCTGCTTGTCAGCCCCGACGTCGACGCGATCCTCTACCGGCTCGCGGGTGTCTTCAACCGTGCGACCGGCTTCGGCGTCGAAGGCGACACGTTTCGCGCCCAGGCGATGCTCGGGAGGCTCGGGGAGCAGACCTGGTTCCAGCTCGGCGACCAGGACATCGGCGTGCACCTGCTCCGGGCGACGCTGCTGCGCCGGGGACTCCGCCTCACCGAGGTCGTGGCCCATCTCGCCAGGGGCTTCGGCATCCCGGTGAGCGTGATCCCGATGAGCGACGACGCGGTGCGAACGCGCATCCGGACCGACTCGGGCGAGCTCAGCATGCAGGAGTGGTTCGTCGGCGAGCGGTGCCGTCCGGTCGTGCGCGCGATCCGGCTCGCGGGCATCGAGACCGCCCGTCCGTCGCCCGAGGCCGTGGCCGCGGTTGCGGATGCGGACGCCGTGATCATCGGACCGTCCAACCCGCTGCTGAGCGTCGATCCCATCCTCGCCGTGCTCGGCGACGCTCTCGACCGGGAGTGTGTCAGCGTGGTCTCGCCGGTGGTCGCCGGCCGGTCGCTGAAAGGACCCACCGTGGACATGCTCCGTCAGGTCGGCGAGGAGACCACGGCGCTGGGGATCGCCCGACGCTATGCGGGCGTCGCGGCAACGATCGTGATCGACCGCGTCGACGTGGCGCTGCTCGAGCCCATCCGTTCCCTGGGCATGCGCGCGCTCGTCGACGACACGGTGATGGACGGGGATGCGGGGGAGCGGCGCCTGGCGGCCTCGCTGCTGCACGCCCTAACATCGGGCGGTGGCTCATGAGGCGGCACTCGACTTCATCCGCAAGAACCCGCGCGGCGTGCTTGCGACCTACCGCCGCGACGGCCAGGCGCAGCTCTCTCCCGTGATCGCCGCGGTCGACGCCGATGCGCGTGTCGTGATCAGCACTCGCGAAGGCGCAGTCAAGACGCACAACCTCCGCCGCAACCCGCGCGCAACCTTCTGCGCATTGAACGATCACTTCTACGGCGCGTGGCATGCGGTTGAAGGGAGCGTCGAGATCGTGACGCTCCCGGAGGCTATGGAGCCGCTCGTCGACTACTACCGGAGGGTCAGTGGAGAGCACCCTGACTGGCAGGAGTATCGCGAGGCGATGGCCACGGAGCGCCGCGTGCTCGTGCGTATCACCGTCGACCGAAGCGGGCCGACCACACAGGGCTGAACGTCACGCATGCTCGCCGGAGCGTGGGGCGACCGCGCGAAGGCGTGGGAGCACTTCGCGCGAGTACAGCTCGAGAAATCGACGCTGGTCGCGGCCGGGCGCATGGAAGATCAGGTGCGTGAATCCAAGGTCGATGTACGGTCGGATTCGCTCGACGTGCTCATCAGGATCCGAGGACACGATCCAGCGGCTGGCCGCCCGCTCGATGGGCAGACCGTCAGCAAGGCGTTCCATCTCCACCGCATCCTCGACGCCGGTCTTCTCCTCCGGGGACAGCGCAAGCGCCGCCCAGTGCCGTGTGTCCTCGCGCGCCCTGTCGAGATCGGCGTCGAAGGAGACCTTCATCTCGATGGTCAGCTCGATTTCGGACGGGTCGCGTCCCGCCGCGCGCGCACCTTCCTTGACCGCCGGAAGGAGCGTCTCGGAATACAGCTCCATGCCCTTGCCGCTGGTGCAGATGAGCCCGTCGGCGACGCGGCCGGCGAGCCGGGCGGCTGACGCGCCGGCGGCCGCGATGGAGATGGGGATCGGCGTCGCCGGCCGGTCGTAGATGGTCGCGTTCCGCGTCCGGTAGTACGTGCCGCCGAACGTGACCCGGTCCTCCCGCAGCAGGATCTGGATGACCGTGACCGCCTCCTTGAGCCTCGCGAAGCGTTCCTTCGCGTCCGGCCACTCGATGTCCAGTGGGGCCTCGTTCATCGATTCACCGGTCCCGACACCGAGCCAGATGCGACCGGGAAACAGCGATGCGAGCGTGCCCATCGCCTGGGCGACCATCGCCGGGTGATAGCGGAAGGTTGGCGTGAGCACGCTCGTGCCGAGTGCGATGCGGCTGGTCGCCTGGCCCGCGGCACCCAGCCACGCAAGCGAGAACGGAGCGTGACCACCGGTGTGCCGCCAGGGTTGAAAGTGGTCACTGATGGCGGCGGTGTCGAAGCCGCACTGCTCGGCGACGACGGTGAAATCGAGCAGATCCGACGGGCTGAATTGCTCTGCCGAGACCTTGTATCCGAGCCGGAGGTGATGTGCCACCGCACTCATCTTCCCACGAGCAACCGATGGACCTTGTTCAGGCAGCGTGCTTCGGCACCACCATCACTCGTGACGAGGTCGACCCGACGTCGAGGGCGGCGTGCGCGGCGGGCGGACGGCTGCTGCCGGCCGTCATCCTCCGGGCCGCATCGACCTTGGCGATCAACGCCTCGGGCGCAAACGGTTTCCCCAGGTACTCGCACTCGAGCTCATCGGCACGGTTGAGCACGGCCGGGTTGTCGAGCAGCGCGGTCATCACGACGATCGGGATCCGCGCATGCATCGCACTCGCGCGCACGTCACCGATGAGGTCCCAGCCATCGCCGTCCGGCAGGCCGATGTCGACCACCATCACGTCGGTCGCTTGCGACAGCTCGGCCTTCGCCTCGCGGATGGTCGGCACCAGGACGGCGCGCATGCCGTACTGCTCGAGGATGCGGCATGCGGTGACTCCGACCGCCTCATCGTCGACCACGAGCACGCGCCCGGTGGGCTCCAACTGAGCGGCCAGTCCGTCCACGGGATCGAACGGAAACACAGCACGACCTCCGTCGGCGGCTCGTGCCGAGGCCAGCGATCGTTCGATGCCTTGGGCATTCATCGGCCGCGCGTAATAGAAGCCCTGCGCGAGGTCGTACCCCGCGCCGCGCAGATGCTTCGCCTGGTCCCCTCGCTCGACGCCTTCGATGATGGTCTTCAACTGGAGCGCCCGAACCATGCCGACCACGGCATCAAGCAGGCCACTCGCCACGTGGCCGTCGGGGACGTGATCGACCAGCGACTTGTCGATCTTGACCACGGAGACCGGGAGGCGGCGCAACCGCGCCAGCGACGACGCTCCGACGCCGAAGTCGTCGATGGCCAGGCTGACTCCGAGCGCCCGGAGCCGGCTGAGGATCCGGATCGCGCTGTCCATGTCGTCCATGACAGCCGTTTCCGTGACCTCGAGGATGAGATACCTGGCTTCGATGCCCGAACTCCGCAGCGCCTCCACGACGATGTCGACGAGGTCGTCCGAGTAGAGCTGGCGCGGCGACACGTTGACGCTCATCGTGATGTCCGCCGCTGCACCGTAGTCGCGCTGCCAGCTCGCGAGCTGCTGACACGCTTCATGCAACACGCGCGCGCCGATGGGGATGATGAGACCGGTGCGCTCCGCAATCGGGATGAACACATCCGGAGGTATCACGTCCCCGTCGGGATGCTTCCAGCGGGCGAGCGCCTCCACCGAGACCATCCTGCCGTTGGCGAGATCGACGATCGGCTGGTAGTGCACGAGCAGATCACCGGTGAGCCAGGCGGTCCGCAGACCGTTCTCGACACGGACGCGCTCGGCGATGGCGCTGTGCATGTACGGCTTGTACAGCGCATATCCGTTACCACCGGCCGCCTTCGCCGTGTACATGGCGAGGTCGGCATTGCGCAGCACGTTGTCGGCGGTGTCGCCGACACGCGCCGTGGCGATGCCGATGCTCGCCCCCACGCCGACCGTGGTGGTCCTGACCGTCAGCGGCAGCTCGAGCGCGGCGAGGATGCGGCGAGCGAGCACGGTCACATGGTCGGCAGGGCATTCAGCAAGCAGGACGGCGAATTCGTCACCGCCGAGACGGGCAATCGCGTCGCCCTCGCGGACCGTGTTGGCGATACGTTCGGCCACCCGGACCAGCACCTGGTCGCCAACACTGTGGCCGAAGGTGTCGTTCACCTCTTTGAAACCGTCCAGGTCGAGCATGATCAACGTGACACACTGACCCGGCGCGACGATCGCGGCCAGCCTGCGCTCCAGGCGCCGCCGCAAGAGGGTGCGATTGGGCAGTCCGGTGAGCGAATCGTGCGATGCCTGGTGAGCAAGCGCGCGACCCAGCCCGAGGTTCATGTAGAGCGCGAGGTACATGCGCATCAACGTGAGGCCGACCAGCCCGACCATCACCCAGAGCAGCACGTCCGAGACATCGCGCTGGCCGGAACGCAGTCCCACGGCAACGGCGCAGGCGAGTGCTACGGGGACGATGGGCACCCATAGCCCGGTCATGGTGGTCGTGGTGGTCACGACCGCCGGGTGGGGCCCCCGGCGGAAACAGAGGGAATACAGGGCGGCGACGCCGAGGCAGAGCAGGCCGGCAATCCAGCCGTTCGCGAACACCGATCCGGGGACAGCGCTGCCGAGACCAACATGGTGCGTCAACTCCAAGTCGGCGATGCCGATGCCGAGAATCGCGGCTGCGATCAGCAGACCCATGGGTCGTGTCCTCGCCCCGACCTTGGCGATCACCGCGCCGATCAGCGTGATGATCACGACGTCCGCAACCGGATGCGCGAGGTTCACGATGTTCGCGAGCGCCTGGTTCGTTCCCCCGAAGATGCGGAGGTATCCCGTCGCGAGACCGACCATGAGCAGTGCTCCACCCATGAGCAGCCCGTCGCACAGGGCGACCATCACCCCGAGTCGTGAGGACACGATCCGCGTGAAGATCAGCCCTCCGAGCAATCCCAACGGGAGCTGCGCGAGGAAGGCCACCGTCGACACGGACAGCAGCACCACGGCGTGATGCGCGGCGAACGCATTCCAGCCGCACCCCGCTTCCAGCAATGCATAGGCCGACCAGCAGAACCACGCCACCCTCCGGCGGCCACGCGACCGGATGGCGGCGAGCAGCGCGATGCCACCGGCGAACAGTCCCGCCGCGACCTCCGCGACGTTGTGGAGGTTGTCCTCGAAGGTGTTGCCACCGATCCCGAGCAGCGAGGCGCTGACGAAGATGACGATGAGGCCTGCGACCGCAGCGGTGACCATCGCGAAGACTCGGCGCGATGACACGTCGTGCCTAGAACCGGAGATGCTGGAGCCGTGCGCTGCGGATTGTCACGGTCAAGATCTCCTTTGATCGGCGCGACCGTCTCGCCCGAAGTGCTGCTCCGGCGGGCGTCCGACCGAGTCCGGCGTCCTCAATCTGCGCGAGCACCGAGTGTCCGTCTGTTCGACAGCGTACTCATAGGGGGCCGCTATCGACGCTCGTTCAACACTGTGACAACCGTCACCCTGCCGTCCCTGGGGCTGCCGGCGCCCGCGCTGGTTCGTGTCAGCGGCGTCGCCTGGCGGGCGGAATTGGATCAGTAGACTGAACCACATGGCGAAATGGGTCGTGCTCCATCTCAGTGCCGATGAAGCCTCCACGTATATCAACGTCGACGCGGTCACGCAGGTGCGGCAGATGTCTACCGGCACGACCCGCATCTCCTTCGCCGACGGCAGTGACGTCTCGGTGCGCGAGGATGCGCCCATCGTCATCGCCGCCTTCCGTCGCGACTCGATCTAGTCGGACCGAATCGCCAGGCTCGCCTGAGCCGGCGCAGAGTCGCCCCACAGCGTCGGGTCCATGTGGCAGCATGAGGCGGCTCATGACAACGTCACCGCTGCTCATGATCCCCGGGCCCACGCCGGTTGCGCCGGAGGTGCTGGCGGCGCTCGCCGAGCCGGTTCGGAGTCATACCGGGCCCGAGAACGCCGCCACGATGGTCCGGATCCAGACCGGGATTCGCCGGCTGGTCGGCGCCGGGTCGGCGCGAGTCCACTGCTTCGCCGGCGCGGGCACGCTGGCCATGGAGGCGGCGCTCGTCAACCACGCAGCACCGGGAGATCGTGTGGTGGTCGTGAGTCACGGCTACTTCGGCGATCGCTTCACCGAGGCCGCCACAGCGCTCGGCATGCGTGCTGACGCCCTGCAGGTCGTATGGGGTGAGCACGTGGATGCGGATGCGCTTCGGGATCTGATCCTGCGCGGCGACCCGCCTGCACTGGTGTGCATGACCCACGTCGACACGAGCAGCGGCGTACTCGCTGACTGCGCGGCCCTGGCCACGACGATCCGCTCCGTATCGCCGGACGCGATGATCATCGTCGACGGAGTCTGCGCGACCGGTGGCGTCGAGGAGACGATGGACGCGTGGGACGTCGACGTCGTGCTCACGGGTGCGCAGAAGGCCCTCAGCGTCCCGCCCGGGCTGGCGATCCTGGCCGTGTCCGAACGAGCGCGCTCGCGTCGCGAGTCGCTCGGTGACATTCGCGCCTACTACGCCGACCTGCGCCGCTGGGACGCATCGGTCGACGACCCGCGCAGGTACTTCTCGACGCATGCGGTCTCCCTGCTGCGCGCACTCGAGGTCTCGCTCGACGGCATCTTCGCCGAGGGGCTGCCGGTGCGGTACGAGCGCCATCGCCGCGTGGCCGCGATGATTCGCGACGGCATGGGGGAACTTGGGTTCGCACCGCTCACCGGCACCGCGTGCCTGGCCCCGACGCTGAGCGTCCTCGCGCTGCCCGAGGGGGTGGACGATGCGACGCTGCGAGCAGGGATGAACGAACGTGGCGTCGTGATCGCGCCATGCCTCGGCCCGTGGTCCGGGCGTGGCGTGCGCATCGGCCACATGGGCACGGTGACCGAGGCCGAGGCCGCACGCACGATCGACGCCGCGGCGTCGGTGCTGGGCACCCGTGCTTGACGCCGCCCTGCTCGCACGGCTCCGGGCCGCGGTCGGTGACGACGGGCTGCTCACCGAGCCGGCCGCCATGCAGACGTATGCCTGCGACGGCCTCACCGGGCGGCGCATCTCCCCGTCGGCGGTGGTGCTCCCACTGACCACCGAGGAAGTGGCGCAGGCGGTCCGGGCGTGTTCGGAGGCACGCGTTCCCTTTGTCGCTCGAGGAGCCGGGACGGGGCTGTCCGGTGGCGCCCTCCCGGTCGCCGACGGAGTCGTGATCGGTCTCAGCCGGATGCGGTCGATCCTCGACATCGACCTCGAGAACCAGCAGGTCACGGTCCAGCCCGGGGTGACCAACCTCGAGGTGAGCAAGGCGGTGCGGCCACTGGGGTACTTCTACGCACCCGACCCGTCGTCGCAGCAGGTCTGCACGATCGGGGGCAACGTCGCTGAGAATTCCGGCGGCGCGCATTGCCTGAAATACGGGTTCACGACCCATCACGTCCTTGCCGCGACCTTCGTCACCGCCGACGGGCGGATCGCGCGGCTCGGCGGCTCGGTGCGTGATGCGGCCGGATACGACCTGCTTGGCGTCGTGATCGGCAGTGAGGGAACGCTCGGCATCGTGACCGAGGTCGTCCTTCGCCTCGTGCGCGTCCCGGAGTCGACGGAGACGGTGCTCGCCGCGTTCACGACGATGGGGGACGCCGGGGAAGCGGTGTCTCGCATCATCGCCGCCGGCATCACACCGGCCGCGATCGAGATGATGGATCGCCTGGCCATCCAGGCCTGCGAGGAGATCGTCCACGCCGGGTATCCGGATTGCGGAGCCGCCCTGATCGTGGAGCTCGACGGACCGGCTGTCGAATCGAGCGCCTTCCTCCGACAAGTCATCGACATCTGCACCGCGAGCGGATCCACCGAGACGCGCGTGGCCGCGAGCGACGCGGAGCGCGCGCTGATCTGGAAGGCGCGCAAGGCGGCCTTCGCCTCCATGGGTCGCATCAGCCCGAGCTACTACGTGCAGGACGGTGTGATCCCGCGAACGCGGCTCCGCGACGTGCTCGAGTCGATCAGCGCGCTCTCCGCGGCGTACGGGTTGCGCGTCGCCAACGTCTTCCACGCCGGTGACGGCAACCTGCATCCGCTCGTGCTCTACGACAACCAGGAGCCGGGCGCGGGGGAACGAGCGCTCGAGCTTGCCGGGCGCATCCTCGAATCGTGCATCACCGCCGGTGGTTCGATCACCGGCGAGCACGGGGTCGGCTCCGACAAGGCCTGCTACATGCCGAAGATGTTCAGCCCCGGCTCGATCGCGGTGATGGGGCGGGTACGCGACGCCTTCGACCCCCTCGATCTCTGCAACCCGGGCAAGGCTCTTCCGACTCCGCGGCTCTGCGGAGAGGCGCCGGGGATGTACCGCCCGCATGCGATCGAGACGGCGGGACTGGCGGAGCGCCTGTGATGGTCGCGACGGCCCAGGAGCTGCATCTCTTCACCGAGCTCGTGGGCGCGAGCAACGTCCGTCCCGGCGGCGATGACGATGCCGTCGGCGGCATCGTGCCGAGCCTCGTGGTCTCACCGGCCGACGAGATGGAGGTCGCCTCGGTGCTCTCCGCCGCAACCGCGCGGGGCCTCGCGGTCACCCCCCGGGGCGGTGGCACCAAACTTGACTGGGGCTCTCCGCCGGAGCGGTGCGACGTCGTGCTCTCGACATCTCGAATCGAGGGGGTCGTCGATCACGAGCCGGCGGACCTGGTCTGCGTGGTGCGCGCGGGAACCACGCTGAGGAGCCTCCAGGAGCGGGTTGCGGCGGCGCCGGGATTCCGCCAGCGCCTGATGCTCGATCCGCCCCATGGCTCCGACGCCACCGTCGGCGGCGTCGTCGCCACCGCCGCCGCCGGACCCCTGCGCACCCGCTTCGGCACGCCCCGGGACCTCGTGATCGGTGCCGGCTTCGTGCTCGCGGACGGCACTGTCGGACGCAGCGGCGGCAAGGTCGTCAAGAACGTCGCGGGCTTCGACGTCGCCAAGCTCCTGGTCGGATCCCTGGGCACGCTGGCCGTGATCACCGAGGTGGCTTTTCGCCTTCACCCCCTGCCCGAGGCATCACGGACGGTCGTGCTCGAGTCACGGTCCGTGCCGGAGCTCTGTGACTTCGCGACGCGGCTCGGACGGCTCCAGGTGACGCCGAGCATCATCGACCTCCACTGGCCCCTGGGTGTCGTTCTCGTGCGTTTCGAGAGCTCCGAGCTGGGCGCGGCCGTCCAGGCCGAGCGTGTCACCCGTGAGCTCGGGGGGCGGATCCTCTCCGCCGGCGAGGAGGCGGCGTTGACGGCCGCGGTGACGGGTTCGCCGTGGGGCGAACCGGGCTCGGTCGGTGCGGTTGCGGTGCTGCCGTCGCGAGTCGGTGAGTTCGTGTCATCAATGTCTGCTACATGCGATGACGTTGCCCTGCGTCCGCTGCTCGGCACCGGGGAGGTGCGGTGCGCACCCGAGGCGGTGGAAACGGTTCGCACGGCGGTGCACGCCGCAGGCGGCCGCCTGGTGATCCGGCGTGGCGATGCCGGCGCGCCGGGCGAGGACGGTGATCCGGTGGCGCTCGATCTCATGCGCGCGGTCAAGCGTCAACTGGATCCGGCGGGGACACTGAGCCCGGGTCGCCAGGCGGGCGGTCGCTGACATGGGCGTGGCGAGCACGGGTCCGCCGCGCGTGCAGGGGCACGCGCGCGCCGGCGCGACGGCCCGCGCCTTCGACGACCGCCACGCACCGGATCCCGCGCTCATCGCCGACTGCGTGCACTGCGGTTTCTGCCTTCCGGCGTGCCCGACCTATCTCCTCTGGGGGGAGGAGATGGATTCGCCCCGCGGCCGGATCCTGCTGATGGACCTCGCCGCGCGTGGCGAGATCGGCATGGACCAGGAGGCGGTGCGCCACTGGGACGCGTGTCTGGGCTGCATGGCGTGCGTCGATGCCTGCCCCTCGGGCGTGCGGTACGACCGGCTCGTCGAGCAGGTTCGACCCCAGATCGAGCGCCGGTTCGCCCGCCCATGGCACGTGCGCGCGGCACGCGCCGGGCTCTTCACAGTTCTGCCCAATCCCCGTCGGATGCGGACGGTTGCCGGCGCTCTCGCGCTCGCCGAGATGGTGGGACTGCGGCGGGCGCTGCAGCTCGGGCCGCTGCGACGCCTGATGCCGAAGACCGTGCGCCGGCTCGACGAGATGGCGCCGTCGATTCGCCTCACCGACCTCAGAACGCCGGCGCCCCGGCGCCTCGTACCCAGGGGAGAGCGGGTCATGCGCGTCGCGCTGCTCACCGGATGCGTGCAGAACGGCTTCTTTTCCCACGTCAACCGAGCGACCGCGCGGGTGCTCGCCGCACATGGCTGCGAGGTGCTCGTGCCGCCGTTGCAGAGCTGCTGCGGAGCGCTGGAGATTCATGCCGGACGCGAGCGCCCTGCGTTGCAGCGCATGCGCAGCCTCATCGCCCAGATGGAGATGCTCGACGTCGATCACATCGTGGTGAACAGCGCCGGTTGCGGGTCGGCGATGAAGGAGTACGGGGCACTGCTCGCCGACGACCCCTTCTGGTCGGTGCGAGCGGCGAGCTTCTCGGCCGGGGTCCGCGACGTCATGGAGCTGATCGCCGGCCTCGACGTGCAGCTGCCCGCGCGGCTCCACTCACTCCCGGCACGTGTCGCGTATCACGACGCATGCCACCTTGCGCACGCTCAGGGCGTGCGGCTGCAGCCCCGCGCGGTTCTCGGCCGCATCCCCGATCTCGAGCTCGTCGACCTCACGGAGGCGGACGTGTGCTGCGGCAGCGCGGGGATCTACAACCTCGTCGCGCCGCGCGCGGCGGACGACCTCGGCAATCGGAAAGCCGCCAACATCGCCGCCAGCGGAGCGGAGCTGCTCACCGCCGGCAACGGCGGGTGCCTGCTCCAGATCCAGGCGGCGCTGCGACGGGCAGGACATCCTCTGCCCGCCGTGCACCCGGTGGAGTTGCTCGACGCCTCGATCCGTGGCCTTCCCGCGATCCAGGTGCTGTCCGGGCCGCCCGGGCGGTAGGGGGTGACCCGGGCGTCCGGTGGCACACCGGGTCCTCCTCGATGACCGGTGCCCGCCGCGCCCGGGTGGTGGTGGTCGGCGCCGGGGCGATCGGGCTCGCGGTCGCGCTGCAACTGCGTCGCGCCGGCGTGGACGGCGTGACGGTCGTCGACCGGAATGCCTCGCCGGGCATGGGCTCGACGAGCCGCGCCAACGGCGGGGTGCGAGCGCAGTTCACCACGCCAGTCAACATCGCGTTCTCCCGGTACACCATCGCGAAGCTCCGCGAGTTGGACGAGGTCACGCGTGGCCAGGTGGGATTCCGCGCCGTCGGCTACCTCTTCCTCACCGGGACCGATGCCGGCGAGATCGCGCTTCGAAGGCACTGGGACCTGCAACGCTCACTCGGTGTCGATGTCCGCTGGCTCTCGACCGGTGAGGTCATCGACATCGCACCATTCGTGAAGGTCGACGGTTTGTCGGCCGCGACGTTCTGCCCCGACGACGGCATCATCGATCCGCACGGCGTCGTGAGCGCGCTCTGGGCGGAGTGCCGGCGTCTCGACACCACGATGGTGCTCGACACCGAGGTGCTCGGTGTGGGGGCGGGCGCGCCGGCGCGCGTGCACACCGGCACGGGTGATATCGACACCGAGTTCGTCGTCAACGCGGCCGGGCCATTCGCCCGCGACCTGGCGGCCTCCGCGCACATCGACCTGCCCGTGGTGACGCGACGGCGAAACCTCGCATGCACGGAACCGGTCGGGGGGATCCCCGCAGCGATCCCGATGTGCGTTGACAACGACACCGGGGTGCTGATCCGTCGCGAGGGTGCGGGGATGCTCATCGGCTTCTCCGATCCGGCGGATCCACCGAGCATGGAGACCGCATTCGATCCCACCTTCCTCGACGCCATCGCGGCGCGCGTCGGCAATCGCTTTCCGTTCCTCGAGGATGTGCCGATCAGCCCGCGGAAGTGCTGGGCGGGCCTCTACCCGGAAACGCCCGATCACCACGCCATCATCGACGCCGCGGCGGATGCGCCGTGGTTCATCCAGTGCGTGGGCTTCGGCGGTCACGGGATCATGCACTCGTTGGCGGCGGGCCAGGCTGTCACCGAGCTGATCACCGCGGGGCGGTGCACGACCTTCGACCTGCACCCGCTGCGGCTGAGCCGTTTCACGGAGCCGGGAGCGGTCGTCGAGACCGCCGTGCTCTAGTCGGCGAGGACTGCCGCGATCTCGCCGGCAGGATCCTCGATCAGCCTGAGCAGTGCGTCGCGTTGCTCGCCGGTCAGCGTCGGCAAGGGCGGTCTGACCGCATCCTCGATCGCGACACCGCGCCGCTGCAGGATGAACTTCAAAGCGGACTGGAACGGAAAGGGCTCGATGGCGGCACGGATGCCGGACGCCCGCGCGCTCGCCTCCGGTGAGCCGGTGCGAACGGCGTCGATGGTCTGCTCCGGGAACGCGGCCGCGAGCCCGGACACGGCTCCGGCGGCGCCGGACTCCATCCCCTGACTGATGAGCGCTTCGACGCCGATGAAGACATCGAGGCCGGGCAGCAGATAGGGCTTGACCCGATCGAACGGCGAGTCGGACACCTTGAGCCCGGCCAGGTTCGACGCGCTGGACTGGAGCCGTCGCACCACCTCGACCGGTACCGCATACCCGCTTCGCGCCGCGAACTCGTACACGTAGAAGGGCACCGGTGCGCAGGCGTGTGCCGCCGCGTCGAGGTGCCGCCAGATCGCCTCGGCGTCGAGGGCGAAATAGGGAGGCGGGATGACCGCGACCCCGTCCGCGCCATGGCCCGCAGCGTGGTCCGCGAGCGCGATCGTGTCGTGCGTGGTCTGCGCGCCGCAATGGACCACGACCGCAAGCCGGTGATGCGCCGACGTCACGAACTCGTCGGCCGCGAAGCGTCGCTCGTCGAGGGAGAACAGGATCCCCTCTCCGGTCGTGCCCAGGGCGAGGATGCCGTCGAGGCCGGACCGGGCATAGAAGTCCACGACGGCATCGATGGCGTCGCCGTCGATGGACCCGTCAGCAGCGGTGAGGGGCGTGACCGCCGCGGCGAGGGTGCCGCGAACGCGGCTGTTCGGCTCCACGATTCACCCGAGTGTAGCCGCGGGCTCGGACAGCGACGCGATGTCGTAGCGATCGCGCGCCTCAGTGCGGCGGAGCAGCAGGTCGGCGACCAGCCCGGTCCACCCCGTCTGGTGCGACGCCCCGAGTCCATGGCCGGTCTCGGCGTGGAAGTACTCGTGGAAAGGCATGACATCCGCCAGGTCGGGCCGCGCGTAGAGCCTGTTCCCCGCCACAACCGGGCGCACGCCGTCGGCGCCCTCGAGAAAGATCGAGGCAAGGCGCGTGGCGATATCGTCGGCGATGGCGCCGAGATGCGCCTGGCGGCCGGACCCCCGCGGATACTCGACGGTCCACTGGTCGCCGAGAAAGCGGTGGTAGACGCGAAGCGCCTCGATGATCAGGTGGTTGACGGGAAACCACACGGGTCCGCGCCAGTTCGAGTTTCCGCCGTAGAGACGCGAGGTCGACTCGGCCGGCTCGTAGTCGAGCCGCGCCACGGCGCCACCGAGGTCGACCTCGAGTGGATGGTCGGCGTGATAGCGCGAGAGCGCGCGCAGGCCGTGATCGCTGAGGAACTCAGCCTCGTCGCAGACGTACGCGAGGATGCGGCGCAACCGATCGGCGTCGACGATCGCGAGCAGGCGGCTCTCGCGCTCCGTGTTCACGACGTCGAGCGAGACCGCGGCGGCGTATCGCGGTTTCAGCTTGATGAACAGGCGCAGGCGCTCGGCGAAATCGGGGAGGCGGCGCAGGGTCTCATGGCCCAGCGTTGTCGCGGCGCAGAGCGGGATGAGCCCCACGATGGAACGGGCCTGAATCGGCACGCGGGTGCCATCGGCGAGGTGCCAGCTGTCGTAGTAGAACCCCGCATCCTCGTCCCAGAGTCCCTGCTCGTTGATGGCGGTCGCGATCGTCGCGAAATGCTCGAAGAACTTGGTCGCCACATCCTCATAGGTGCGATCGAAGCTTGCGAGGACCAGGGCCATCTCGAGGAGGTTGAGCGAGTACATCGCCATCCACGCGGTTCCGTCCGACTGCTCCAGGTGTCCGCCGGCGGGCAGCAGCGCCGAGCGATTGAACGGACCGATGTTGTCCAGCCCGAGGAACCCGCCCTCGAAGATGTTGTTGCCCTCGGTGTCCTCTCGATTCACCCACCAGGTGAAGTTGATGAGCAGCTTGTGAAACACGCGCGCGAGGAACTGGTAGTCGGTCGCACCGTCGATCTCGAAGACCCGCAGCGCGGCCCACGCGTGCACCGGTGGGTTGACGTCGTCGAACGACCATTCGTACGCGGGGAGCTGGCCGTTGGCGTGCATGTACCACTCACGGCACAGCAGGATCAGCTGCTCCTTGGCGAATTCCGGGTCGACGTGGGCGAGCGCGACGCACTGGAAGCCAAGGTCCCATGCGGCGAACCACGGGTACTCCCACTTGTCGGGCATGGAGAGCACATCGGCTGTGTCCACATGGCGCCATCCCGCGTTGCGTCCGCCGAGCCGCTGTGCCGGCGGTGGTGGTCCGGCGGGGTCGCCGTCGAGCCAGCGGGTCACGTTGTAGTGATAGAACTGCTTTCCCCAGAGCATGCCGCTCAGCGCCTGACGGGCGACGAGCCGTTCGCCGGCGGTGAGCTCATCGCTCATCAGGCTCGAATAGAACGCGTCGGCCTCGCGGTGACGGAGCTCGAGCACCGCCGTCGAACCCTCCGTGGCATCGTTTTCGCGACGTCCGAAGCGCAGCCTGATCGCCGCGCTCGCTCCCGCCTCGACCGGCAGCGTGTAATGCAGAGCGGCCTTGGTGCCGGCCTGCGCGGGATTCACGGTCGGTGCCGCGTGCACCACGTGGTCGTTGATGCCGTCCTTGGGATACGCGCTTCGTGACGGCGATCCCCACAGCCGCTCGGCGTTGGACTCGTTGTCGCAGACGAGCGGCGTGCACACGCCGTCGCCGACCAGGAACATGCGGCCCAGCACGGTGTGGTCGGCGACGATGCGCCCGTTCTCCACGTGCAACGCCGGTTGCGTGTCGGTGATCCCCCACGCCCACGTGTTGCGGAACCAGAGGGTCGGCAGGACGTGCAGAGTCTGCGCGGTGGCGCCGGTGTTGCGAGCGCGCAGCTCCAGGACGAACTCCTCGGGAGTCTCCTTCGCGTAGTCGACCGTGATGTCCCAGAAGCCGCCGTCGAGCACGCCGGTGTCAGCAAGCTCGTACTCCGGTTGCAGCTGGTCGCGACGCGCGTTCTCTGACACCAGCTCGTCATACGGAAAGGGCGCCTGGGGATAGAGGTATCGCCAGCGCATCCACGAATGGGTTGGAGTCGAGTCGACGTACCACCAGTACTCCTTGGCGTCCTCACCGTGGTTCCCCTGAGGGCCCGTCAGACCGAAGACCCGCTCCTTGAGGATGGGGTCGACGCCGTTCCAGAACGCGAACGCAAGACACAGCAACTGGTGCTCGTCGCAGATCGCGCCGAGGCCCTCCTCGCTCCAGCGGAAGGCGCGCGATCGCGCCTGGTCGTGCGAGACAGCGTTCCACGCGTCCCCGTCCGCGCTGTAGTCCTCGCGCACCGTCCCCCAGGCACGCTCGCTGACGTACGGACCCCAGCGCCGCCAGCCCGCAGGGTCGTCACGCAACCGCGCACGTTCCGCGCCGGCGTCGCCCGAGGTCGCCTGGTCCGGAGCGGTGTTCAGTCTCTAGCCCTGGACCGCCCGGTCCGCGATCTCCAGCGCAGCGTCGATGACCTCGAACCCGTGCGCGAGCTCCTCCTCGCTGATGCACAGCGGCGGGTTGGTGTGGATGGAGTTGTTCGAGACCATCGTGTACACGCCGTGCTCGCGCAGGTACCTGCCGATGCCGGTCATCTCCTCGCTGGTCGCATTGAACCTGGTCATCGGCGTGTAGGGCTCATGGCTCCGCACCAGGTCGAGGATGCCGAAGAGCCCGAGGTTGCGATGCGCGCCGACGCTCGGATGGTTCGCGGCGAGACGCTCGTGGTGCGCCCGCATGACCGAGTCCATCGCCGCCGCACGCTCGACGAGGTGGTCCTCCTCGTAGACGCGCAACGTCGCCAGCGAGGCGGCAAGGGACACCGGGTGGCTCGAGTACGTGAGACCGCCGAAGAACATCGTCGAATCGAACTTCTCGGCGACGTGCCGGCGGATCGCGACCGCGCCGAGCGGGAGGTACGAGGACGTCAGGCCCTTGGCCATGGTCATCAGGTCCGGCACGGTGTCCCAGTGCTCGATGGCGAACCACCGGCCGGTGCGGCCGAAGCCCGCCATCACCTCGTCGGCCACCATGAGGATGCCGTGCCGATCGCAGAGCTCGCGAACGCCCTGGATGTAGCCGTCCGGCGGGATGAGGATGCCGTTGGTGCCCACGATGGTCTCGAGGAAGATCGCCGCGATCGTCTGCGGTCCTTCGTACATGATCACGTCCTCGAGACCTCGAAGGCTCTCCTCGACGGGGCGCGGTTCCCGCTCCCCCCATCGATGCGTGTCCGGGTACCTGACCACGCCGACAAGACCCGGTTCGGTCGCCCAGCGGCGGGGGTCGCCGGTGAGCGTCATCGCACCCATGGTCGCCCCGTGATACGCGCGATACCGGGCGAGGATCTTGTAGCGGCCGGTGTACTGGCGGGCGATCTTGATCGCGTTCTCGATCGCCTCCGCCCCGCCGAGTGTGAAGAAGATCTTGTCGAGATCCCCGGGAAGGAGCCCCGTGAGCTTCTCGCCGAGGCGTGCGCGAATCTCGGTGACGAACGCCGGCTGGACGAACTGCAGCCGGGTGGCCTGCTCGACGATGGCGTCGACGACCCGCTGGTCGCCGTGACCGATGTTCACGGACATCAGCTGGCTGTTGAAGTCGAGGATCCGCTTCCCCTCCGGCGTGTAGAGCCAGACACCTTCAGCATGGTCGATCGCGATGGGATCGACCGCCCCCTGCACCGACCATGAGAAGAACGTGTGCTGCTTCGAAAGCCGGACGATCTCCTCGCTGGTCATCCGGCGCTGCGCGATCTCAACAGTCATCGTGTCGTGGGATCCTCCACTGTGCGGGGCTCACGCTCACCGCGTGTCCACACTACGGATTCAGGTGTCCCGAGAGCACCTCGACCGCCCGGTCGACATCCTGCTCGCTCGTCGAGACGTGAAATGACAGGCGCAGCCGCCCGGCTCGCGTGACCCCGACGATGCCGGCGGCGCGCATCAGGGCCGGAACGTCGGCGTCCGTCACCGCGGACACGATCGCCGAGCCCGATTCCGGCAGGCCGACACCGGCGCAGAAGCGGTGTGCCAGGCGGATGGCGTGCGCGTACAGCGCGTCCCTGCCGACCTCGGTGAGGAGCTCGAGCGAGGGAACGGCACCGGTCCAGGCGAGCCACGCAGGCGAGACGTCGAAACGGCGCGCATCGTGCGCGAGCCGCAGCGGCGCTCCGTAGATGCTGCTCCAGCGTTCCGAACCGGCGTACCAGCTCGCGTTGTGGGGAAGGACCTCATCGAGCAGGTCCTGCTGGATGGTGAGAAAGGCGGTCCCGCGCGGGGACAGCTGCCACTTGTATCCGCCGCTCACCGTGTACGCGAAGCGGCCGGCATCGACCGGGAGCCAGCCGACCGCCTGAGTGGTGTCGAGCAGGATCCTCGTGCCGGTGGCGGCACACGCCGAGGTCAGCGCGTCCAGGTCGGCCACGCGGCCGTCGGCGGATTGCACCGCGGAGATGGAGACCAGGGTGGTGCGATCGGTCACCGCCTCCGCGAGGTCGTCCAGCGGCACCTCGCGCACCGAAACCCCTCGCGAGGCCTGGACGTGGAAGGGGAACACGATGCTGGTGAAATCACCTGCGGCGGTGAGCACCTCTGCGTCTGCGGGCAGGGACGCGGCAATCAACCCGGCGAAGACCGACACCTGACCGGCGACGGCCACGAGAGACGGGTCAACCCCGACCAGGTCCGCGTACAGGCTCCTGGCGCGAGAGACGGCGACATCGTAGGCGGGAGCCTCCGCCCGTCCGGAGGTCCACTCCGCCAGGGAGGCCTGCACCGCGTCGAGGGTGCGCCGCGGCGGGAGCCCCATGGTCGCGGAGTTCAGGAAGATGACATCGGCGGCGAACTCGCGACGCGCCGCCTCGAGCACCACCCGCTGCTCCGGGGTGACCCGGATCTCACGTGTGATCAACATGCCACAGTATGACCGTGCCACGAGTGCGGGACTTCGGCATCGGCGGCTGCTCCGAAGCGCCGTTCCAGCGCAGCGGGACTCGCGCGTGACCCTCCTCGTCGGCGTTGTCGAGGGAGATCCCCCCAGCCGAGACGTTCTGCAGTCGCGGCCGGATGTGCGCTACATGTTCATCGAACCGCCGTCGGATGCTCCTCCCGAGGCAGTCGACGCCGACGCCCTGCTGGTCTGGAACGTCAGGAGCCGCTGGCTCCATGAGCACTGGAGCGAGCTCAAGCGGCTGCGCTGGATCCATGCGGGCACCGCGGGAGTCGAGCGGGTGCTGTCGCCGGAGCTTGCGGCGAGTGATGTCATCCTCACCAACTCGCGATATATCTTCGACCAGGCACTCGCCGAGTACACCATCGGGCTGATCTGCGCGCTCAGCAAGGACCTGTACACCACGTTCCGGCATCAGACCGAGCATCGATGGGTGCAGCGCGAGACCGAGACGCTCGCCGGAAGGACGGTCGTGCTGGTCGGTGCCGGTCCGATCGCGCGGCGCATCGCCAGGATGGCGAAGGCCATGGGGATGTCGGTGCGCGGCATCGGCCGCAGCGCCCGCGACGGCGATGCGGACTTCGGTGACGTGAGCGGGCCGGACGCTGTGCCCGCGGCGTTCGCGGCAGCGGATTACGTGGTCATGGTCCTTCCGAGCACGCCGGAGACGGCGGGTATCGTCGACAGCGCGGCGATCGGCGCGCTCAAACCCACGGCACGGCTCGTCAACGTTGGTCGCGGGTCGACGCTCGACCAGGACGCGCTCTGCGCCGCACTGCGCGAGGGGCGCATCGCCGGAGCCGCCCTCGACGTCATGACTCCGGAACCGCTCCCCGCGGACTCGCCGCTCTGGGACGTTCCCAACCTGATCATCTCGCCGCACATGTCGGGTGACCACGCCGGATCGCAGCGCGAGATCGCCGGCCTCTTCATGCGCAATCTCGAGCGCTTCCAGCGTGGCGAGCCGCTCCTCAACGTGGTCGACAAGCGCCTCGGCTACTCACCGTCGAACCATCCATGAGCCGGCAGAACCCGGTCGCGGCGTGCGATGACTGATCGCGTGCGCCTGATCCGGTCCGGCGAGCTCGCAACCGGCCCGGCAACGCCGGGGATGCGACGCAGCGAGGCCGTCGCAACCGGGCGGCTGTGGGCCGGTGTCGTGCACACCGAGCCGGGTGCATTTTCGGGCTGGCACCATCACGGTGACCACGAGTCGGTGATCTACGTCGCGACCGGTGCTCTGCGGATGGAGTCGGGGGAGCGCGGAGAAGACGTGCTCGAGGCGGAGCCCGGCGATTTCGTCTACGTCCCGCCGCACGCCGTTCACCGTGAGGGCAACATGACAGACCTGCTCGCGACCCTGGTCGTCACGCGATGCGGGGAGGGTCCGTCGGTGATCAACGTCGAGGCACCTGGACGGTGATTTGGGTAAGGTTGCGCCACCATGCAGGAGCCTGAGGACACACCCGCGCACGAGTTCGCCACCGTGACCGATATCCAGCCCCTGGCACTCATGGAGGGCCTGCGCGTCAGGCCGGTCAACGGTGAGCGGATCACGCTCGCGGTCTTCGAGCTCGATCCCGGCACCGCCATGCCGGAGCACCGGCACCCCAACGAACAGGTCGGAGTCGTCGTTCGCGGCGAATTCACATTCACCATCGGCGGCGAGACGCGGCTCCGCAAGCCCGGCGACATGTGGGTCATCCCCCCGGGAGTGCCCCACCGCGTCGAGCGCGCCGGTAAGGCGGGGTGCACGATCGTCGAGAGCTTTTCGCCGCCTCGAGACGACTGGGCGGACAAGCCTCGCAACCAGCCGTCCCAGGATCAGTGGCCGCCCCTCTGACCGACGCCTGAGTCAGCCGCCGTTCGGCTCCTCGGACCCGAAGTGGAGGCCGTGGAGATCCTCCAGCATGCGATCCGCAAGCCGGAGAAACCTCCGGGTCCGCCACGCCTGATCCGGTTCCCCACCGGTGAGCACCGGAACCGCAGCCTCCTTGATCGTCAGCAGCTGCGCCTCGAGATCACGCATCAACCGCATGACGCGCGTCCACGCGTCTTCCTCCTGGTTCATTCGTCCGTCCCCCTTCCGCCATGCCGACCGGCACGCCAGTCCATCTTGGCACATCTGATGGTCCGTTCGGAGCGTTTGCTCTGATCCAGATCGCCAGGCCGGGCTCGAGGGGAGGCCCACGTCATCGCCAGCAGGAGTAAGCGTCGCAGGGCGCCAGGGCTCCCCCGCTCCAAGCCGCTACAGGTTCCCTCGCGCCGCCTGCTCGCGTTCGATCGACTCGAACAGGGCTTTGAAGTTCCCTTTGCCGAAGCCCTTGCAGCCCTTGCGCTGAATCACCTCGAAGAACAGCGTGGGTCGGTCGCCGACCGGACGCGTGAAGATCTGGAGCAGGTAGCCGTCGTCATCGC
>DAIQQM010000006.1:0-33322 GCA_036786805.1 Candidatus Dormiibacterota bacterium
CGCAGCGCGAGGAGCACCGCGATGACGGCGAAGCAGAAGACGATGCGGCAGGCGGTGATCTCGAGCGGATTCGCCGGCTCCAGCAGTGGCCAGAACAGGGGAAACAGCCCCCACAGCATGTATGCGCCAAGGCCGTACAGCAAACCGCTGGCGGCGGGCGTCCGCCTCTGATGCGTGCTCACGTGCATGACGTCGGAGCCCGGCTCACAAAGGCAATGCGGGTCCGGAGCCGCGGCAGACCGATCTCGGGGGCGAGCAGGCTAGCTTCCGAGCCGCTCCTCGAGTTGCACGGTGACCGTGGCGCCCGCCTCCTTGCCGATGGACCTGCGGACATCGGCCTTGACCGGTAGCTTGTGCGTGCCGTCGCCCATGGCCATGAATGCGCTCCGGAACGGGTGGCCGTCGATGGTGCCGCGGACCTTGACGAGGCCGCGAGTGCCGAAGTACTCCACCGAGCCGGGCATGACCACAAAGGTCCACCCACCCGGGTTGGGACTCTTCTCAAGTGGCGCATCGAATCGCCTGTTCAGCATCGCGATTGCATGGTAGCCAGCAGGAGCACTCCGAGGCGCCCCGGAACCTAGTACAGGAACGCCTCCACATCGTAGAGCGATCCGATCTGGCGTTGGTCGACAACACCGAGGCCGAGCATGTTCGCCTCATCGACGGTGAAGCTGTTCGCACCCTGCACGGAGACGACGTAGGCGACATGCCCGAACTGGCTGTAGCCGTGACCCGGCCCGAAGACGACGAGGCTCCCGACCCGCGGTGTGCGGCCCTCGCTGACGCCGGCTGCGCGGGCCGTGTACGCCCACTCCCAGGCGTTGCCACTCCAGTAGACGTTGCGCAGAGAGGCGACGTACCACGTGCACTGTCCCCACGGGTAGTCGTCCATGCGTGGCCCGAACGCGAAGGGGCGCAGCGCATTCCCGATGACGTGGGCGGCGCCCGCTCCTGCCGCGGCGGCGGCAGCCGCGGCGGCCGCCTCCTGCTCGTGGCGCACCACAACGATCTTGCCCTGCACGCCCTGGAGCTGCGCGAGCAGCGTGGCAGCCCTTCCTTTCAATGACGACGCCTGCTCGCGATATGCAGCCTCTTCCGTCTGCTGCTGCCCGGCAAGTGTCTGAAGGCTGTCGACGAGCAGGGTGGCGCGTTGCTGATCCTGCTCCTGTTGTTTCTGGAGCGCGTCGAGCTGGTCCCGCTCTCCCTGGATCTCAGTCACCAACTGCCGGACGCGATCGCTCACCTGGTTGGCGCTGGTGAGTGCATCCATTGCGTCGATGAAGCTCTTGCTGTCGACCAGGATCGCCGTGACCGATCCGTCGTCGGTCAGCTCGTAGACGTGCTTGAGGATCTGAGCGAGGTCTGCCTGGTCGGCTGTGTACTCGCCGTGAACGATCTGCAGTTGCGCGCTCGTATCGGCAAGGTTCTTGTTGGCCTGGTCGAGCTCCAGCTGCGCCTGCGCGAGCTGGCCCTGCGTGTCCGCGATCGCATGCTCCGATGCCAGTGCGTTGCCGAGTGCAGCCGAGCTTGCGCTGCTCAGTGACGCGATTGCGCGGCTGAGACCGGCTGCCTGGGCTGAGAGCGTCTGGATCTGCTGGGTGAACTGATCCGCAAGGACCTTCCCCTGACTGAACGGGGCGCCTGCCACCAGCAGTGCGATCGCGCCGGCAGTGGCAACGATGGACACGCGGCGAGCGAGCAACAAGGGCCTCCATGAATTGGACGCGAGCTGGTCTGGAACGGTCCCCGACCGTAACAGGCATGCTCTGAACGGTCAACCCCATTTCGACGCGTTTGTCGATTGCAGACGGCCTAGTCCGGCCTCGACACTCCAGACGTGTCATTCGCGTCGCAGGGGCGAGGTACACTGATCCTGCAATGGATATCGCCGGCCACCTGCCTGAAATCATCATCGTTCTCGTGATCGTGCTGATCATCTGGGGGCCGGGCAAGCTGCCCGACCTCGGAGCGGCGATGGGGCGCGGCATCCGCGAGTTTAGGAAAGCTTCGGCCGAAACCCGTGACGCCGTGCGCGCCGCGACAGCAGAGCCTGCGACGCCGACCTCGGCCGCGCCGGGACCGACCGGATCGACTGCCGAAGCCACACCGTCGGGAGGACCCTCGACGGCTGAGCCGAGCTGACGGGTCGCGCGGGCTACCCGGCTTTCGGTGTGCCGGCTTCCACGGCGCGGAAGGCCTGCTCGCGAGTCCGGTAGTCGTCGATGCGCACGATCGCTCGGTCGCGCACGGTGAAGACCATGAAGATCTCGCCGTCGAGAAATGGGATCTCCCGGAATCGCGGGCCCGCGATTCCGATTACGACGCGGTCTCCGGCCGCATTCAGCTCGAGGTGTTCGATGCCGGTGTCGCCGCCTTCCAACGACGCGCGCATACGGTCCAACACCGCGCTCCGCCCGTTGCACACGAGGTCGGGGAGCACCCCCTGGTGCACGACCTCCGGATCAAGCCCGGCCGCGACGGCGTCGAGATCGTGCCGCCGCCTGGCGTGGAAGTGGTCGAAGACGATTTCCATGGCTGCGTCGCTCATTGCCATCTCCCGCTCGCTGCCCGCGCTTTCTCGTCCACTAGTATCGAGGACAGCCATGCCGATGCAAGCGAATAGAAAGGACCGACCGTTCACCATGGTGATCGATGAACGATGACCGCTGGGCGTTCCCGCCCCAGCCACCGGCGTGGCCGCCGGCACCGTCGACCACGCCTCCGAGGCGGATGCCACGCACCCTTGCGGCCATCGCTCTGTTCGCCGCAACCGGGATCGTCGCGGCCGGGATCGGTGTTGGTGGCGTGCTCCTGGTGCGGCACGTCCAGGGCAACCAGCCGGTCGCAAACTCGCCGACTGAGGGGCCGGGTTCGAGCTCGGGTGCGGGTGAGGCGAGAGCGCTCTACCAGCAGGCGACAACGGCAACCGCCGCGTCGGCCGGCTTTCACTATGTGGCGGTCTCGACCGGCGGAGCTGCCCAGACGATCGTGGGAGATGCGGGGCACACCGGGGGCAGGCAGGCGATCACCTTTGACGCCAGTTACGGCACCGAGCAGTTCACCCTGCTGCTCGTCGGAACCACCGTCTACTTCCAGGGCAATACGCCCGCCGTCGAGGATCAGCTCGGCGTCGTGGCGGCGAGCGCCGCGAGCGTCGAAGGCAAGTGGGTCTCGGTCGTGAGCGGCGACGGTCCGTACAGCGTGTTGCAGCCGGGCATCACGACATCGAGCCAGGCCGGCGAGATGCCACTCACAGCCCAATCGACCGCACGGGTCACGGTGGGCGGGGTGGCGGCCACCCGAATCTCGGGGATCGTGCCGGCAGGGAACAATCAGCCGGCCGGGACCGGATATCTCGACATCACTCCGAGCACCGACCTCCCGATCACGTACTCGTCGACCATCTCGGGAGCCGGCGTCGTCGCGTCCTTCACCACGACGTTCAGCGCGTGGGGGACGGCTCCATCGGTGAGCGCGCCGACCGGCGCTGTCGCATGGTCCAGCTTGACAACCGCGACGCCGCCGAACGGGTTTGGCAGTGGTGGAGGCGCGACGCCCGTGCCCACGCCCACCGCGACGCCCGGAGCCATCTGACCGAGGAGGCTCCTCGAACGGCCCGGGGCCTATTCCACGAAGTGTTCGGCGAGGAGGTCTTCGAGCACGCCGCGACCGATCGCCGAAGCCGCCGTGTCGTTCACGGTGTGCGGATCGAGGTAGGCGAAGAAATGAGCCGCCCCCGCGGGATCCTCGTCGGTGAGCCAGCGAATCAACGCGTGCCCGAACTCGGCCGCCTTCTCGTCGGTCAAGTCCTTGAGTTCTGCCATCTGCGCTCTCCTCGCATGAAGCCTGCGGCGACGGGGTCGCCCGGTCGGCAGATTATCCGCGTTCCCGGGGAAACGATCGAGGTATGACCGCCGGGAGCAGGAGGGGGAGAGACGCTCCAGCGGCGGTCATACCGGTCAGATCGTTGGAGCGCACACGGGGCTCCGACGCTCCCGGAGGGGTCGACGCTGTGCGCGGGTGGGGTGGGAGCGCACCCGCCTTTCCTTTCCGAGGATTCGGATTCTGCGCTCCCGCAATCTCGATGTCGGTCCGCAAGCGCACACAGCCCCCGATCGACATGAGGGCCCGTTCTGCGCGCAGGCCGCGACCGCTTGACTCTCCAGTGACTGGAGGCTTCAAGGTGGCGTCGTGGACCTCTCGATCGGCCGGCTGTCTCAGCTCACGGGACTACCCGTCAAGACCATCCGGTACTACTCGGATCTCGGGCTCGTGCCCGAGGCGCGCCGGACCGGCGCCGGGTACCGGCGCTACGACGCTGCAGGTCTGGCGCGGCTCGAGCTGGTCCGGGCGCTCCGCGACCTCGGCATCGACCTGACCAGCATTCGCCGGGTGGCGGAGAAGCAGATGACCCTCGAGGAGTTGGCCGGCACCCAGGCCGACGCAGTGAACCTCCACATCCAACAGCTCACATTGCGTCGATCAGTGCTTCGGGCACTCGCCCGAAAAGGCGCTCGACCAGAGGAGGTACAGCGTATGACCGCATTTGCGCGTGCATCTGCCGACGAGGCGAGTCGCGTCATGGAGGAGTTCCTCGCCGCCGTCTTCGCCGACCACGAGACCGACCCGTTCGCGGAGCGCATGCGAGGAGCGATCCCGATGCTGCCGGCGGAGCCCTCGGACGCGCAGATCGACGCGTGGGTCGAGCTCGCCGATCTTGTCGGAGACCCGGGGTTCCGCCGGCGGGTTCGCGAGATGGTTGTCGAAGGCTCGCGTCGACGGCCGGAAGCCGGCGATCAGGAGGCTGAGGCGGCCGACCGGAGCGCGGGCCAGGCGGTCGTGGAACGAGGGAGCGACGCGATCCAGCGGGGAATCGCTCCGGGCTCGGCCGAGGGTGCCGTCATCGTCAGCGAGCTCGCGCGTGGATTCAGTGCCGCATCAGGCGGGCAGGACTCCGCCGCCCACCGTGCGGAGCTGGCAGACCGGCTCGAGCGGTTCAGCGATCGCCGCGTCGAGCGCTACTGGCATTTGATCGGGGCGATCAACGGCTGGCCCGCACAGCCGAGCATGGTGCCGGCGTACGAATGGTTCATCTCGGGTCTTCGTGCAGGGTCGGCGCGGAAAGGGAGCGATTGTATTCGTCGCGCGTGAGGCTCAACGTGTGCGCCGGATACTGCTCACCCGCTGCGGTGCCTAGCCCGTGGCGATGTGCAGGAGCTGGTTTCCCTGGCTCGCGACGAGCCAGAGGCCGGAGGCGTCTGCGATGAGGAGACCCTGCGCATCGCTGTTCGGAACCACGGGGAGAATCGAGCGCGCGGTTGCCGCGATTCCGGTGACCGGGTTCAGTGACGTCAGGAAGGACTTGTCCAGGGAGTCGTCGGCGTATGCGATCCAGACGCGCCCGGAAAGCGATGCGATCGCCACCGGATAGGGTCCTTCCCAGAGATGGGTGAGGCTGCCGTCGGCGCTGCTCACGCGTGCGACCGAGACGTCGCCGTCTCCGGCCGTGCCGAGGAGAAAGAGGGACGTCGAGTCGCACGCGATGGACGCCTCATAGTCGTTGGGAATCGTCGCAACCTTCCGGATCGGGCCGCCGCCGGGCGGCACCGAGTAGATGGTCACGTTCGAGCTGTCCGTCAGCACCTCGGTCAACGCCAGGAACGCCTGATGGGCGCACACGGCGACGGCAACCTCGGGCGAGAGCGAGGACACGGGCACGTTCAAGGTCCCGGGGAGAGTCGCGACAGCCTGCGCGCTCCCCGCCGTGAGCAGGCTGAGTGCCGTCTGCTGGCCGACGCCTGCCGAGATCACGAGTGCGGAGGTTGGATTCGCGACGAGGCCACGAGGATCGCGGACCCGGTAGACGTGCACCAGCGCGCCGGTCGCGGCGTTGAACTGCTCGACGGTGTTCTGTTCGGGCAGCGCCTTCGAGCCATCGCCGAAACCGTTGGCCACCCACACGAAGTCACCGGCCGCTGCAACGGCGACCGGGTCTCCGCCGATGGCCCAGCTTGCGGTCCGCTGTGCACTTCTGGCGTCGACGCGAATCAGCGTTCCCGCTTCGCCATCGGTGACACCCTGCGTCGCAAGCCACACGACGCCCGGGTTCACGGACATGGCGTTGACAGGGTGGGGCGCGACATCGAGGTGCGCGGTGATGTCGAGTGGGACAACGGTTTGCGGTGGTCCCGGCAGTGGCGTCGGAGCTTCCAGGGCCGTCGGGGTCGGCGAGGGGATTGCGGGCTGCGTCCCCGCAGGTGGTCGAGCCAGGGCCAGGATCAAACCGACCGCGACGATCGCGCCCGCGCCACCGGCGAGGATAGCGATGGGCCGGGATCTAGAATTCGAGCTTGCCCGGAGTCCCATGGCTCCGATGCTATCGCCAGTCCGCGACGGGCCGCCCCTCCTCCTCAATGTACCAGCCGGCCGGGCACTTGCGGCAAGCCCGGGACCGTGCTCCAGAATCTCGAGCCGAAGGAAGAACGCACGGAACGAGAAGGGTTTGTCTATGGCGGAGCATGCGGTGGTCATTGCCGGGGGCGGTCCGACTGGGATGATGCTGGCGGCTGAGCTGGCGCTGGCGAAGGTCGACGTCGCGATCGTGGAGCGGCGTCCCGAGCACGTGCTCATCGGTTCACGGGCCGGCGGTTTCCACTCGCGCACCATCGAGGTGCTGGATCAGCGCGGCGTTGCTGATCGGTTTCTCGCCGAGGGTCGGGCGGTCCAGGCCGCGATGATCGGAACGACCGTTTTGGACATGAGCGACTTCCCGACGCGTCATCCGTACTCGCTCGGGATCTGGCAGAACCAGATCGAGCGGATCATGGCCGCATGGATCACCGAGCTGCCGGTGCGCATCTACCACGGACGCGAGGTGACGAGCCTCGCGCAGGACGACACCGGCGTCGACGTCGAGCTGTCCGGCGACCACTCGTTGCGGGCACGGTATCTCGTCGGATGCGACGGCGGACGCAGTGTCATCCGCAAGGCAGCCGGTATCGACTTCCCCGGATGGGATCCGACCAGGAGCAACCTGATCGCCGAGGTCGAGACGGCTGAGGAACCGCCCAAGGGCATGCGCAACGACGCCACGGGCGTCCACGGTCTGCACAGGATGGAGGATGGGAGGACCGTGCGGGTCGTCGTGACCGAGCAGCAGGTCGGCCCTGACACCGAGCCCACCGTCGGCGACCTCAGCGAGGCACTGATCGCGGTGTACGGCACCGACTTCGGGATCCACAATCCCACGTGGATCTCGCGGTTCACCGACATGACGCGTCAGGCGGCAGCCTACCGGGCGGGACGGGTCCTCCTCGCCGGCGACTCGGCGCACGTGCATTACCCGGCGGGTGGGCAGGGCCTCAGCCTCGGTGTGCAGGATGCGGTGAATCTGGGATGGAAGCTGGCCCAGGTGGTCCACGGGACCTCCGCGGCGAGCTTGCTCGACACGTATCAGGACGAGCGGCACCCGGTCGCGGCCCGCGCCATTCGGCACACCATGGCCCTGGCCCTGCTCCAACGCCAGGATGATCGGATGAAAACGCTGGTCGATCTCGTGTCGGAGCTGGCGAGGATGGATGAGCCTCGCCAGTGGCTCGCCGGGATCATCTCCGGGCTGGACATTCACTACGACCTCGGCGAGGGGCACCCGCTGCTCGGACGCCGCATGCCAGATCTGGACCTCGTGACCGCCGACGGCCCGATCCGAGTATTCGAGCTGCTGCACGACGCCAGGCCGGTGCTGCTCAACCTCGGTGTGCCCGGCTCCTTTGACATCACTCCGTGGGCGAAACGGGTCCAGGTGATCGACGCTCAGCACGTCGGTGCGTGGGAGCTTCCCGTGCTTGGCACTGTCACCGCTCCCGCTGCGGTGTTGATTCGACCTGATGGACACGTCGCCTGGGTGGGGGAAGGCACCGGTGCTGGGTTGCGCGAGGCGCTGACTCGCTGGTTCGGACCGCCCCACGCGAATGGCGCGTATCGCAGCGAATAACAGGAGAAGAACCCATGGAAGTCACCAGGAACAACAGAGGCACGACCAAGGGCCCAACCGAATGGTTCACCGGCGATGTGTACATCGACCCGGTGGCGACGCCGTCGCACGGCTCGCGACTCAATGCAAGCACTGTGCACTTCGCTCCCGGCGCGCGCACGGCTTGGCACACGCATCCGAATGGGCAGAACATCCACGTCACCGAAGGCGTCGGACGTGTTGGGCGGCGCGACGGTGCCGTCGAGGTCATCCGGCCCGGCGATCGCGTCTTCTTCGACCCTGGCGAGGATCATTGGCACGGTGCCTCGCCATCCCGCTTCATGACACACCTCTCGATGGTCGAGGTGGATGACAACGGCAACAGCGCGACCTGGGGCGAGCACGTGAGCGACGAGGAGTACCGTGCCGGCCGGCGACTGGAAGGGGAGGAAGTCGGGTGAAGGCAGCGATCTACGGCGGACCCCGGTCGATCACCGCTGGCGAGCGTCCTGATCCGTCGATACAGGAGTCGACTGATGCGGTGGTCCGCGTCGTGTTCGCCTGCGTGTGCGGATCGGATCTCTGGTACCTGCGCGGCGAATCGTCTCACGATCTCGGGCCCATCGGCCATGAGTTCATGGGCGTCGTCGAAGAGGTTGGCGCGGATGTGAGGAATGTCACCAGAGGCGATCTCGTGGTTGCGCCGTTCACCTACAGTGACGGCACCTGCGCAAATTGCCGAGCCGGTGTGACCTCGCAATGTGTCCGCGGTGGGGGGTTCGGGAATCACGGCATAGACGGCGGTCAAGGTGAGGCGGTACGCGTCCCCCTGGCTGACGGAACACTCGTCCCTGTTCCCGGCTCTGGCCACTCGGACGAGACCATGCGCTCATTGATGGCGCTGTCAGACGTGATGTGCACCGGTAACCACGCCGCGGTCAGTGCCGGGGTGAAGACGGGCGATGTCGTCGCCGTGGTTGGTGACGGTGCCGTCGGTTTGTGCGCTGTCATCGCCGCCCGACGTCTGGGTGCGGATCGCATCATCGTCCTCAGTCGCAATCCAGCTCGTCAGCGGCTTGCGCGGGCCTTCGGCGCCACTGACATCGTTGACACGCGCGGTGACGAGGCCAGCGACGCCGTGAAGGAGCTGACCGGCGGAATCGGCGTCGATGCGTCGCTGGAATGCGTCGGAACGGGTCAGTCCGTGGCCACGGCCATGGCGATCGTTCGTCCGGGATCGATGGTCGGCGTTGTGGGTGCCCCGCATGGCGTTGACATCCCCGTTGTTGAAACCGTTGTGTATCGCAACATCGGGATCCGCGGCGGCGTCGCTCCAGCCCGCGCCTACATCCCCGAGCTGATGGAGGACGTGTTGGCGGGAGGGATCAATCCGGGCCTGGTGTTCGACTACGAGACTGACCTCGGTGGTATCGCCGAGGCGTACGCGGCGATGGACGAGCAGCGCGCCATCAAATCGCTCATTCGGGTGAGTTCGATTTGACGGCGACCTGGAGCAGCGACGGCCAGCGGCGGATCGGTCACCGTCCGTCTCTTGAAGAAGTGGGGAGTCAGCCATGAGCGAAGTCGTGGTCGTCATCGGAGCGGGCTCGATCGGCCAGGCCATCGCCCGTCGCGTCAGCGCCGGCAAGCATGTCGTGCTCGCCGACCTGCGCGAAGCGAACGCGAAGGCCGCGGCCGATGTGATGCTCGACGCCGGTTTCGACGTGAGCACCGCAACCGTGGACGTGTCCTCGCGGGAATCGGTTCACGCTCTCGTCGAGACGGCCACCGGTTTCGGAGACGTCACGGGCCTCATCCATGCCGCGGGTGTCTCGCCGAGTCAGGCCTCCCCGGCGACGATCCTCTCGGTCGATCTGTACGGAACGGCGCTGGTCCTCGAGGAGTTCGGGAATGTCATCGCACGCGGCGGCGCTGCTGTGGTCATCGCATCGCAATCCGGACACCGTCTGGGTGCCCTCACCGCGGACCAGGACGGTGCGCTGGCGACCACTCCCGTCGACGATCTCCTGAAGCTCCCCATGCTCCAGCCCGACCGGGTGACCGACTCTCTCCAGGCCTATCAGCTGGCCAAGCGTGGGAACTCGCTCCGTGTGATGGCCGAGGCCGTCCGGTGGGGCAGACGCGGCGCCCGCGTCAACACGATCAGCCCAGGCATCATCTTCACGCCGCTGGCAAGGGACGAGTTGAGCGGCCCGCGCGGCGAGGGTTACCGGCGAATGATCGAGCTGTGCCCCGTCGGGCGTGGCGGCACACCGGACGAGGTCGGAACGGTGGGCGCGCTCCTCATGGGCCCCGACGGTGCGTTCATCACCGGGAGCGACTTCCTCATGGACGGCGGCGTGACCGCGTCCTACTTCTTCGGCGAACTCGCCCCAGGGTGATCGATCGCGAGGAACGCTGGAGCCCTGCTGCTGGAACTCGCGCCTGGTCGCTACTCAGTGCTACTATGTACTAGTAGTCAGCACCGCTGAGTAGGCCGCAGGAGGTTCCGTGGGCAAGCAGATGACGGAGATGCTCAAGGGCACGCTCGAGGGCATCGTCCTCGCGATCCTGTCCGTCGGGCCCGCGTACGGCTACGTGATCACGGCACGGTTGCGGGAGCGGGGCTTCTCCGACATCGCGGAAGGCACCGTCTACGCCCTGCTCGTCAGGTTCGAGAAAAGGCGCCTCGTCGACGTGGAGCAGATCCCGTCCGAGAAGGGGCCACCGCGCAAGGTGTATTCGCTCAACGCGCAGGGACAGGAATACCTCGAGGAGTTCTGGAGGACATGGCGTTTCCTGGCGGAACAACTCGATCAGCTCCATGAAGGAGACAGATGAACAAGGTCATCTCGAAAGTGATCGGTGAGAAGCGGCAATGGCGGCAGCACAAGGTGCGCACGCGACACCTTCCCGCGAGCTATCGCACGGCGCTCGAGGCCCTGGAGCGATATCTGATGCATGCCGGGCCCGGGGGGGACGGCGCCGAGGCGATCTCAATGTTCGAGGACCTTCTCGACCTGTTCGAGCAGAGCGCGGCGAATGGAACCCCGATCCGCGAGATCGTCGGCGAGGATCCCGTGGAGTTCCTCGAGGCATTCGTTCAGAACTACCCGGACGGACAGTGGAGGCTCAAGGAGCGGAAGCGCCTGATCAACGCGATCGAGCGCGCCGCCGGAGAAGACACCGGGGAAGGGAGGGCCGTCTGATGGCGACCCAGGACGTCATCCACGTCCATGGCCTGGAGAAGTCGTACAAGACGCTGCGCGTGCTGCGCGGCGTCGACTTCGACGTGGCGCGGGGCAGCATCTTCGCCCTGCTCGGTTCGAACGGGGCGGGCAAGACCACGGTCGTGAACATCCTGTCCACGCTGCTCAGGGCCGACGCGGGTACCGCCAGTGTCAACGGCTTTGACATTGCCACGCAGAGTGCCGACGTGAGGGAGTCCATCAGCCTCACCGGACAGTTCGCGGCCGTCGATGAAATTCTCAGCGGGCGGGAGAACCTCGTACTGGTCGCTCGCTTGCGGCACCTCAAGGACCCGGGCACGATCGCGGATGACCTGCTCAATCGTTTCTCGCTCACCGACGCGGCGGGGCGAAGGGTGTCGACGTATTCGGGCGGCATGCGCCGCCGCCTCGACATCGCGATGAGCCTCATCGGGAGTCCGCCGGTCATCTTCCTCGACGAGCCGACGAGCGGGCTCGACCCCCAGGGGCGTCTCGAGGTGTGGCAGGCGGTCAAGGAACTCGCCGGGCGGGGCACGACGGTGCTGCTCACCACGCAGTATCTCGATGAGGCCGAGCAACTCGCGGACCGCATCGCGATCCTCCACGGGGGTCGGATCGTCGTGAACGGCACGCTCCTCGAGCTCAAGAAACTGCTCCCGCCCGCCAAGGTCGAATACGTCGAGAAACAGCCGACCCTGGAGGATGTCTTTCTCGCCATCGTCGGTGAAGAAGCCAAGGACGGCGACGCCGGCAGTGACCGCAGCGTCCCGGCACCGGCAAGCAAGGAGCAACGATGACCACGCATTTCCTCGGCGATACCGCCGTCCTCACAGGACGATCGCTGCGCCACATCACGCGCAGCCTGGACACGATCATCACGACCACGATCATGCCGATCGCCTTCATGCTGCTCTTCGTTTACGTGTTCGGCGGTGCGATCAACTCGGGCTCGCATTCGTATGTGAACTACCTGCTGCCGGGCATTCTGCTCATCACGATTGCGTCGGGCATCTCCTACGTCGGATTCCGGCTGTTCCTGGATATGCAGACCGGCATCTTCCAGCGATTCCATTCCATGCCGATCGCGCGCTCGTCCGTGCTCTGGGCGCACGTGCTGACCTCGCTGGTCGCCAATCTGCTGGCCCTCGTGATCGTCGTGCTCGTCGCCCTCCTCATGGGCTTCCGCTCGGGGGCGGGAGTGGTTGCGTGGCTCGAGGTCGCCGGCATCCTGATCCTGTTCACCCTGGCACTGACGTGGATCGCGGTGATCGCCGGTCTCTCCGCGAAGTCCGCGGACGGCGCGGGCGCGTTCGCCTACCCGATCCTCTTCCTGCCGTTCATCAGCTCGGCATTCGTGCCCACCCGCACCATGCCCGGCCCGGTGCGCGCATTCGCCGAGAATCAGCCGGTGACGTCCATCGTCAATGCGATCCGCGACCTGTTCACACAGCAGCCGGTCGGCACGGGCATCTGGACCGCACTCGGCTGGTGTGTCGGCATCCTCATCGTCGCTTTCATCTTCGCCACGGTCATCTACCGCCGCAAGATCTCGTAGTCGAGCGTCGAGTCATCTCGGGGTCAGCGTGGCTGCCGCACGCCTTCCATGAGTCAGGACACCAGGCCGGCCGTCGAACCGCCGCGATCTCGTCGAGTTGGTACCGGCGCTCGAAGCCGCGCGAGCGAAGAGGTCAGCGGGAGACGAGACTCGAACTCGCGACATCCAGCTTGGAACCGTTCCGTTCTTCTTTCTCTGGCGATGGGGCGGGGTTGCGAGTTCACGTACAGAGCCAGCCTGTCTGAATCCTCTGCTCAAGCACACCAGCCTTAGACACCGATCTTTGGCCAAAGTAGAACGGTTTCAGGCAGCGCTCGTCGGCTCTTGTTCCCTTCAAATGGTATCTACTATAGTATTCACATGAAAGGAGGTGCACCCCGTTCGACTGGGACCGCGAAAATGGGAATTCGGACCATGTCCGCTAGCACGGTGTCGAGCCCGCCGAGGCCGAGGAAGCCTATCTCGACCCCCTCCGCCTCGGCGCACCAGCCTACAAAGTGGGTCGCGAACAACGCTCCGGCTGGATCGGAGCTACGGACGCAGGGCGCGTCCTGTTTCTCATCACAGTTCGCCGGCGTGGACGGGTTCGCGTCGTGACTGCTCGCGACGCATCCACAGCAATGAGACGACGTTACCGTCAGCGAGGTAAGTGACATGCCAGCGCGCAAGAAGAATATGAGCACCGTCGGCTCTTGGAGTGACGTACCGAAATTTACGACCGAGGCCGACGAAGCTGAATGGTGGTCGACCCACCAGCCCGGTGATGAACTGTTGACTCAGATGAAGCCAGGACCTTTGACTACAGAAGAACATGCAGCTCGTAGCGCTCGCACGCATCCGGTGGCAATTCGATTCGACGATGCAACATTGGAGCGCGTTCGCGCATTAGCTCACCGGCGCCACAAGGGGTATCAAACACTGCTGAAAGAATTCGTTGTTGAGCGACTCTACGAAGAAGAAAAGCGCGAGGGCATGGTGGGATGAGCGCAGTCGTCAGCAAACACTAGGGCCGCCGCCGAAGCGACAAGAGTCACTGTTGCCGAGTGGCCAGCAGCCAGACAAGCGTGAGCAAAACAACAAGAGTGATGAGCACGATCCAGCGGGTGCGCGAGCTCCAGAGGCGGTCACTCTTGGAACCGCTCGAGCGGACCCCGCCAACGACCATAAGCAAGTACTCATGCCAGTTATGGCCAACCAAAGGGACGCCGCGCCTGATCCCAGGCTCGCAAGAGAGCGGCTCCTTTTCGGTCGGCATTCTGACGCGCGGCTACGCCGTAAACGCTGGGCCGGAGACGAGGCTCGAACTCGCGACATCGACCTTGGAAGGGTCGCGCTCTGCGAACTGAGCTACTCCCGCAATGGCGCCGGCATCCCTGTTCGTGACAAGGGTGGCAGCAATGGAAAGCCAACCGCTATACCGATTGGCCTCATTTTGACCATTTCCGAGTTCAGCAGCAGCGGTAACGTGCACAAAAGCGCACTTAGCAGCTTCTGCTTGCAAATAGTTGAACCCTCCTTGATATAGCTTCAAATTGCTCGAATTGTTGACTGCGGGGGAGCGAGAGCTTACGTAGTGCAGAGCGCCCGACAAGGCCTCTGCGATCGGCCGTCTTCGGCCGAGACTCGGCGGAGAAGCCCGCCCGCGAGGCTCGGCCGCATCCTGCCCGGTTTTTGTTCCCGCCCTGCCGACTGGCTAGGATCGTCTGCGTGGGCGTCGAACTCATCGAGCTGACCGTCAACGACAGAGCGGCGTGGCGGCGGTGGCTGGAGAAGAACCACAGGGCATCGCCCGGGGTGTCGCTCACACTCGCCAAGAAGGCGAAGCCGGGCCCGACGACGCTGACCTACGACGAGGCATTGGAGGAGTCCCTCTGCTTCGGCTGGATTGACGGGCAGCGGGGAGCGGGCGACGGCACAATTGCCCGGCAGCGCTTCACCCACCGCGGGCCGCGCAGCCGCTGGTCTGCTCGCAACGTCGGCATCGTCGAGCGGCTGCACGCGGAGGGCAGGATGAAGCCGGAGGGGGAGGCCGAGGTGGCGCGGGCGCAAGCCGACGGCCGCTGGGCCGAAGCCTACGCCGGGCCGGCGAAGAGTGTCGTGCCCGCTGACCTCGCTGCTGCACTGCGCGCCAACCCGGCGGCGCAGGCGATGTTCGAGATTCTCACCTCGCAGAATCGGTACGCCATCCTCTATCGAGTGGAGGCTGCACGGCGGCCGGAGACGCGGGCCGCGAACATCGAGAAGTTCGTCGCCATGCTCGCTCGCGGGGAGACCGTCCATCCCCAGAAACGTCAGATCACGGATTGACAGAATGTCGGAAGGAATGGAGCGGGAGACGAGACTCGAACTCGCGACATCCAGCTTGGAAGGCTAGCGCTCTACCAACTGAGCTACTCCCGCGTTCCGTCCATGGTACCCGCCACTCGCACACCCGACGTTCCGGCTGTAGGCTGACGCCCGCAATCGATCATCGGGAGGAGGCACATGAGCCAGGCAGCGGCCGCCCCCACGTCGGCGGGGCCCGGCACCCAGCTCCGGAGAGGGATCCTCGCGGAGCGGGGCTGGGGGCTGATCCTGAGCCTGGTGCTCATCCCCGCGATCCTCGGCACCAATCTGATCTACGACTCGCTCAACCACGGGCCGAATCGCGTCTTCCTGGAGACACCGCTGGACCGAGCGCTGCCGGTCGTGCCGATCTTCGCCATCCCCTATGTATCGCTCATCCCGTACATCGGCGTGAGCCTGCTCGTGTTCCTGTTCTTTCGGGTGCGCATTTACCGGTCGGCGGCGCTCACCATGATCATCGCCTGGTTCATCAGCTACGCCTTCTACTTCTTCCTGCAGTCGTACATCGCCCGCCCGCAGATCACCGGTACCGATCCCTTCTCCGGGATGATTCGCAGCGTCTACGCGTCGGATCAGCCCTACAACGATTTCCCGAGCCTGCACACATCCCTTTCGACGATCATCGCCATCCACTGGTGGCGTTTCGACCGGCGGATCGGCATCCCGGCCGCCATCTGGACGGCACTGATCGTCGCCTCAACCGTGCTCGTCAAACAGCACTATCTCGCCGACGTGGCGGGTGGGCTGGTGCTCGCGAGCGTGACCTCGTTCCTCGTGATGCGGACCACACGGGCGCGCTGACGCGCGGATTCCGTGTCTGCGGTACGATTCCGGAGACCGATCCACACGACTACTGGAGGGCACGGACATGGCACTTGCGATTGCGCCTGCAGCGCCCACCACTGACGTCGTGCCCGGCGGCTCCGCCGCCTGATCGTCCGCTGAATCCGCGCCACACGCTGGTGCGGGACTGCAATCGGAGCTCCGGGCTCTCACTGCAGCTTGGAGTTCCCACTTGTCTCACGATCCTCGCCGTCTCACCGCGCTAGGGTGGAACGGCTCACTCGAATCGGCCTTCGCTGGCGCCACGAGCGACGGCCGCCGCGGCCTTGTCGTTCGCGTCGACGGGCGCGTGGTGACCGTGTTGACCGATGCCGGCCAGCATCGAGTCCCGCTCGCGGCAACCCTCTCCGGTGCTCCCGACGACGGTGGCATCACCACCGGCGACTGGCTCGTCGTTGAAAGCGGCGTGGCGGTGCACCTGCTGCCCCGACGGAGCGTCCTGATGCGCCGTGCCGCGGGGGTTGCCACCGCCGGTCAGGCGGTGGCGGCGAACATCGACCTCGTCTTCATCACGGTCGCGCTCGGCGCCCCGCTCAAGCTCCGGCGCATAGAACGCGCGCTGGCGATGGCCTGGTCGAGCGGCGCGGCTCCGCTAGTGCTGCTCACCAAGTCCGACCTCAGCATCGAGGTCGAAACGGATCTCCGCGCGGCGCGATCGGTTGCGGCGGGAACCGAGGTCATCGCGGTCAACGCGTCGGGCGCCGGGCTCTCGCGCCTTCGCGAAGTGCTCCTCGAGGGCATGGTCGCCGTCCTGGTGGGCCCCAGCGGCACAGGCAAGTCGACCCTCGTGAACCGGCTGTCAGGCAATGAGGCGCTCGGGACCGCCGAGGTGCGCGCCGACGGCAAGGGCCGGCACACGACCACCCGCCGCGAGCTCGTCGAGCTGCCCGGAGGCGGGCTCATCATCGACACGCCGGGCACCCGCGAGCTCGGCCTCTGGGATGCCGGCGCGGGCATCGACGAGGTGTTCGGCGATCTCACCGAGGTCGCGGCGCAATGCCGCTTCCGCAACTGCAAGCACGAGCAGGAGCCGGGATGCGCGGTGCGCGCCGCGGCAGCGGGCGACCCCACGGTGCTCGCCCGGCTCGAGTCCAAGCGCAAGCTCGAACGCGAGCAGGAGCGCCTCGACAACGCCCGCGACCTTCGGGCCAAGGCGGAGCAGCGTCGCGAGTTGCGACGACGGGCGCGCGCGATGCGGCAGCGCTCACCTTAACTGGGGCGTCCGAAGAGGATCGCGCTTCGCGCGCCAACCGATGCGCTGCGGGTTGGCCGGCGCCCCGAGTTAGACGGAGTTGGTCGCGCCGCTGGACTGCTTCGGCATCGGCACCCAGCCGCCGGCGGCGCTGTGGGGTGCGAAGTTCAGCGCCCCCAGCACTTCCACGTCATCCGCGTTGAGTGTCGTCAGGCTGACCTGGGTTCCCTGGGCCACGACGTCGACGCCCGCCTTGAGCGAGCTGCTCGTTGCCGCCGCACCGCGCAAGCCGTGGTACACGGTCGAGCTGGAGATCGTCACGTACTCGAGCTGACCGTTCCCGGTGACCAACGTCACGGTGCTGCCGCTGACCGACTGCACACGCCCTGAAACGCTCGGCACCTCGATCGTGATCGCGGTGGCGGCGATGGGCGATGTCGCGGTGGGTGCTGTGCCGCTGCGCTTGCCCCGCACCGCGACCACATCGCCGACCTTGACGGCGCTGAATTTCACCGACTGCTCCTCACGACTGTAGGTCGTCGACGAGCTGGTGGTGACCGTGACGGTGCCGGCGATCGTGCGCAAGGTCAGCGTCGATCCGCTGATCTTGGTGACCGTACCGGTCTCTCCGCCGCAGAACCCTCCTCCGAAAAAGGATGGCCCGCCGAATCCGGCACCGGCGAACGGCGCCCCGCACAGAGACCCGAACCCGCCTCGCGGCGCGAATGAGGGCCGGTGCGTCGACGGTGACGGGCTCGGCTTGCTCGCCGCAGCAGTGGTGTTCGCCGCAGTTGGCGAGGCGGCGCGGGTCACGATGAACCCTGCTCCGGCACCGAGCACCGCGATGGTCAACCCGATCGCCAAAACGCGCAGCCGACCGCCAGGCTTGCGCGCCGGCTCAACGGGCGGTGGAGGTGGCGGCGGCTCGGGGAAGTCGGGGCTCATAAGTGCAGACCAGAATACCCCTTCGACCTGTCGAAAAGGTTACTAACGCTCCAGAAGCGCCAAACGTCAGGAGGTGCCGCCGAAGCGCTGCTCCATCTCGGTGACCCAGGACGCGAGCGTGCTCCGGTCACCGATCCGGGGAAACAGCGGGTCGCCGATCTGCAGGAGGCGACCGGGGCGGAGCGTCAGCAACTCGTCGCTCGCTGCGCCTGGCCACGTACGCTCGCCGTCGGTGAGACCGAGCCCGGCGGCCAGCCGGTCGCATGCGAAGGGAACAAACGGTGCGGACACGATCGCCTCGATGCGCGCGACGTTGATGGCGGTGCGAAGGATGCAGGCGACCCGAGCCTGATCGGTCTCGTGCCAGGGGGCGCAGCGGTCGAGGTACTGATTCCCCAGCGTCCAGAGGCTTCGCAGCGCAAACGCGGCCGGCCGGAAGCGCATCGCGTCCATCTCGGTGGCGTAGGTCGCGAGCGCGGCGTCGAGCGAGGTCGCGAGCTCGGCTTCCTCCCGGCCGGCGTCGCCGCCCTCGGGCACGGTCAGCCCGAAGAGCTTCTCCGTCAATTTGAGCGTGCGCTGCACGAAGTTGCCGAAGATGCCGGCCAGGTCCTTGTTGACCGTGTTGGCGAAGTTCTCCCACGTGAACTCGCTGTCATCGGATTCCGGCGCCGCGGCCAGCAACGCGTACCGCCAGAAGTCGGCGGGCAGAATGTCGAGCGCGGTGTCCATGAAGACACCTCGCTTCTGGCTGGTCGAGAACTGACCGCCCTGATAGGTCAGGTAGTTGAAGCCCTTGATGTAGTCGACGAGCTTCCACGGCTCGCCCGACCCCATGATCGTGATCGGGAAGTTGATGGTGTGGAACGGGATGTTGTCCTTGCCGAGGAACTCGGTGTAGCGGACGTCGGTCGCCTCGAACCACCACGACCGCCAGTCCCGCGTCTCGGGCGCCAGGTCGGCCCACTCCTTGGTGGCGCCGATGTACTCGATGGGCGCGTCGAACCAGACGTAGAAGACCTTGTTCTCGAACCCCGGCCACCCGACCGGGATGCCCCATTTCAGGTCGCGTGTGATGCTCCGATCCTCGAGGCCGACGTTGAGCCAGTTCTTCGCGATCGAGGTCACCAGGATCGGCCACTCCGTGTGCGAGTCGATCCACTCGCGAACCCGGTCGGCCATGAGCGACTGGCGGATGAACAGGTGACGCGTCGCGCGCACCTCGAGGCGCGTGCTGCCCGAAACCGCCGAGCGTGGATTGATGAGATCCGACGGCTCGAGCAACCGGGCGCAGTTCTCACACTGGTCGCCGTTCGCTCGCTCGTACCCGCAGTGCGGGCACGTCCCGGTGATGTACCGGTCGGGGAGGAACCGCTCGTCGTCGAGTGAGTAGACCTGGTCGGTGACCCGCTCCTCGAGCATGCCGTTCGCTCTCAGTTGCTCGGCGAAATGCCTCGTGAGCTCCGCGTTCTGCGGCGACGAGCTGCGCCCGAAATGGTCGAATGACAGGCCGAACCGCCGTGCCAGATCCGCCTGGATCTCATGCTGCTCCGCGCAGTAGTCGGCGACGCTCAGCCCGGCTGCCGCCGCCGCAAGCTCGGCGGGTGTGCCGTGCTCGTCGGTCGCGCAGATGAAGAGGACCTCGTGGCCACGCAGGCGCATGTGGCGCGCGTACACGTCGGCCGGAAGCATCGAGCCCACGAGGTTGCCCAGGTGCTTGACCCCGTTGATGTACGGCAGGGCGCTCGTGATCAGCTGTCGACCCATCGGCGCATCCTACAAGGGGTAGGAGCGGCGCTCCCCCTCTCGGAGCGTCGCCGTGACAGAGCGTAGCGGCATTCGAGCCGATTGACCCGTTCGTCAGACCGATCTTTGCCGCCTGTTGCACCGTCACCACCGCCGGCACAGACGCATCCGACGTCGTTGCCGGTCCGTTGCCGCGTGGGCGACCCGGTGACCTGCTGGTACTCTGCCGCTATGCGAGCACCGGGCTCCCGGTGAAGGGGCTCATCCTCAGCGGCGGCAAGGGAACGCGGCTGCGACCGATCACCCACACCGGCGCGAAGCAACTCATCCCCGTCGCCAACCGGCCGATTCTCTTCTACGCCATCGACGCGCTCACCCAGGCCGGGATCCATGACATCGGGATCATCGTCGGCGACACGGCCGACGAGGTGCGCGCCGCCGTCGGCGACGGCTCGAGGTTCGACGCGAGCATCACGTTCATCCCCCAGGAGGCGCCGCTCGGGCTCGCGCACGCCGTGGGGATCGCCCGCGACTTCCTGGCCGGCGACAGCTTCGTGATGTATCTCGGCGACAACCTGATCGCCCAGGGGATCGGCACGCTCGTCGACGAGTTCCGTCGCTCGCAGGCGGACGCGATGATCCTGCTCGCCCGGGTGCCCGAGCCGCAGCGCTTCGGGGTCGCGGAGCTCGAGGATGGACGCGTGATCTCGCTCGTGGAGAAGCCGTCCGTGCCGCGGTCCGACCTGGCATTGGTCGGCGTCTACCTCTTCTCGCCGCTCATCTTCGAGGCGATCGATGCCATCGAGCCGAGTGCCCGCGGCGAGCTGGAGATCACCGACGCGATCCAGCGCATGATCGACACCGGCAAGCGCGTCATGCCGCACATCATCGAGGGGTGGTGGAAGGACACCGGGCGGCTCGACGACATCCTCGAAGCCAACCGGATGATCCTTGACACGCTCGAGGCACGTTGCGACGGGACGGTCAGTGAGGACGTCCGCCTGCACGGCAAGGTGGTGGTGGAGGAGGGCGCGACGCTGCGCAACTGCGTGGTTCGCGGGCCGGCCATCATCGGCAGCGGGACGGTCGTCGACAACGCCTACATCGGTCCGTTCACGTCCATCTATTTCGACTGTGTCGTGCGCAACGCGGAGATCGAGAACAGCATCGTCCTCGAGGGCACCCGGATCCATGACATCACTGGCAAGATCGACGGATCACTCATCGGGAAGGAGTGCGAGGTCTGCAAGTCCCCGGCGCGTCCGACCGCGCTGCGCCTGATGCTCGGCGATCACTCGCGCGTCGAGCTCTGACGGCCGGCATGGGGCGCGTGGCCGCGGTCGATCCCTGGCGGAGTGCCCGGCGCTGAGGTACCTCGTGCTCGGCACCCCCGGGCAGCTCGGCGGTGACCTCGTCGACGAAGGCGTGCGGCAGGGCCACGAGATGCTGGGTCTCACCCAGTGGGACTGCGACATCACCGACGGTCCCGCGGTCGAACGCGCCATCGCGACGGCCCGGCCCGACGTGGTCATCAACGGCGCCGCGTGGACGCAGGTGGACGCGGCGGAAGGGCACGAGGCGGAGGCGGAGGCGGTGAACGCCACAGGGGCCGGTCTGGTGGCCTCCGCCTGTGCCGCTGCCGGCGTCCGCTGCTGCCACGTGAGCACCGACTACGTCTTCGACGGCACCGCGACGTCGCCCATCCCCGAGGGGGCGACGCCTTCGCCCCGGTCCGCCTACGGGCGGACGAAGTGGCACGGCGAGGTCGCGGTTCGCGAGCGGTGCCCGGACCACCTGATCGTGCGCACCAGCTGGCTTTACGGGCGCCAGGGTCCCAACTTCGTGCTCACCATGCTTCGCCTGGCCGCCGAGCGTTCGCAGCTCCGGGTGGTGGCGGACCAGCGCGGTGCGCCGACGTGGACCGGCCACCTTGCGCCGGCGATGCTCCGGCTCCTCGAGATCGGACCTCCCGGGACCTATCACCTCACCAACAGCGGCGTCACGACCTGGTACGGCCTCGCGGTGGCGGTCATCAAGGCGCGCGGGCTCGCGGTGGAGGTCGTTCCCATAACTACCGAGGAGTACCCCACCGCGGCGGCGCGGCCCGCCTATTCGGTGCTCGACAACCTCGCCTGGCGCGATCTCGGAGAACCCCCGCTCCCCGGCTGGGAGGAGGGGCTGCGCGCCTACCTGTCGAGCCTCGACGCCGGCTGACCCTCCCGGTCAGTCCTCGGCCTGCGGCGTCCGCTTGGTGCGCTTGTCGGCGGTGACGTAGAGCAGGCCGCCGAACAGCCCCGCGTTCTTGAGGAACTGGATGATCTGACGCCGCCGATCCTCAGGGGTCTCGGCTTTCCAGAACGGATGCCCGATGATCGTATTGGGGATCAGCGACACGGCGAGGATCCGAGCCGACATCTTGGGCAGGATGCCGAGAGCGAACGTGGCGCCTGCTCCCACCATGATCGCGCCGTGCACCTTGGGAATCATCGGGTCCTCAGGCAGCATCGGCACGGCGGCGGCCGCCTGCTTCGCGTAGCGATCGGCGTGATTGAACATGTTGTAGCCGGAATACATGAAGATCCCGGCCAGCAGAAACCGAGCGGCGGTGCGGAAGAGCCTTCGCATGGTTGATGACTCTAGGCCAGATGTACGCCCCACCGATCCATCTCGTGTCCGGTCAGAATGGCGATCCGTACGTCCACCGTCCAGGGGAGTCAACTCATGGCTGAGAGCGTCTACCGCGTCACCGAGCTCGTGGGGACCAGCGCCGAATCCTGGGAGAAGGCGGCCCAGCTCGCCATCGAGACCGCGTCCTCCTCGTTGCGCGATCTACGCGTCGCCGAGGTGGTCAAGCTGGACATGACCGTCGAGAACGGCAAGGTGGCCCGCTTTCGGACACGCCTCAACGTCTCCTTCAAGTACGAGAACGAGTAGCGCGTTCGCGCCATTTTTGGGGCATAGTTCGAGCGATGGCCGTCGACCGCCAACCGTTGGTTGTCCCCTCCATGTTCCGGGCGCGGGGACACCGTCTGGCCTACACCGAGTTCGGTGAGGGCAAGCGCTGGGTTCTGCTGATGCCCGGGCTGCTGGTCCCGGCGTTGATGCAGGAGCCGCTCGCGATGGCACTGGCCAGAAACGGGGCGCACGTCCTCGTGCTCGATCCGCTGGGGCACGGTCGCTCCGACAGGCCCGAGGACATGGCCGAGTACTCGGTCGAGTCCTTCGCCGGCGATGCGATCGCGCTGCTGGACCACCTCGACATCGACGAAGCGGTGATCGGGGGCACGTCCCTGGGTGCGAACGTCACGCTCGAGATCGCTCGTAAGGCGCCCCACCGGGTGCGGGGCATGATCATCGAGATGCCGGTGCTCGAGAATGCCATGGTCGCCTCGGTGATCGCGTTCGGGCCGCCGCTCGTCGCACTCCACTTCGGGGGGCGGCTGATGCGCCCGCTTGCGGCGGCGCTCCGGATGATCCCGAGACGGCTGGTGCCGTTCTGGGGCAACGTCCTGCTGGACGTCGTGCGTCAGGACCCGGTGCCGAGCGCCGCGCTGCTCAAGGGCCTGTTCTTCAGCCACATCGCCCCGTACAGCGCGCAGCGCCGGGAGATGACCATGCCGGCGCTCGTGATCGGTCATCACATCGATCCGGTGCACCCCTTCTCGGATGCCGGCGTCCTCACCAGCGAGCTTCCGAACTCACGCCTCGTCGAGGCGTCGGACATCCTCGAGCTGCGCCTCCGGCCCGACCGTCTGACCGCCGAGATCGTCGGATTCGTCGGGACCTGCTGGTCGCCGAGGGCCGTCGCCAAGCCTCGGCGGCAGCGCGTTCGCACAGCCTGACGCTAGGCTGGGGCCGAGATGTCCGCCACCGCTGCCCCACGCCCGCGTGTCCTGAGCGGCATCCAGCCGGACTTCGGCCTCCACCTCGGAAACTACCTCGGCGCCCTGCGCAACTGGGCACGCGACCAGGATCGATTCGAGAACTACTTCTGCATCGTCGACCTCCACGCGCTGACGCAGCATCCGGATCCGGATCGCCTGCGCTCGCTGACCCTGGAGCTGGCCGCGATGTACATGGCGTGCGGCCTCGATCCGAAGCGCTGCGAGATCTTCGTGCAGTCGCACGTCCCCGCCCACGCGCAGCTCTGCTGGATCCTCGAGACGCTCACCCCGATGGGGTGGCTCGACCGGATGACCCAGTTCAAGGCACGCAGCCAGGCGCAGGGGCGCGAGCGCATCAACACCGGAGTCTTCACGTACCCGGTCCTCCAGGCGGCGGACATCCTGCTGTACGACGCGGACTTCGTCCCGGTGGGGGAGGACCAGCGCCAGCATGTCGAGCTGTGCCGGGATCTCGCCAACCGGCTCAACTCGCAGCGCGGTGACGTGTTCAAGGTGCCCGCGGTGCTGATCAGCGAGGTCGGCGCCCGTGTCATGGGACTCGACACACCCGGCGAGAAGATGAGCAAGAGCGTCGCCATGGATCGCCCCGGCCATGCCGTGCTCCTGCTCGACCCACCGGATGTCATCCGCCGCAAGGTCGCTCGGGCCACGACCGACACCGAGCCCGCGGTGCGCAAACCGGTGGGCGCCGGAGTGGCCAACCTCCTCGAGATCCATGCCGCCCTGCGCGGGGTGAGCGCGGAGGCGGCGTTCGAAGCATTCGAAGGCAGGCGGTACAGCGAGCTGAAGGGCACCGTCGCGGATGCGATCGTGGAGGCACTTGCGCCCATCCAGGCCCGCTATGCGGCGCTGCGCGCCGACGAGGATGGCCTGCGCCGCGTACTCGCCGAGTCCGCTGCGCGCGTGCACGTGGTCGCGGACGACACGCTGCGGCGCGTGCAGGAGGCGGTCGGCCTCCGCTGACCGGTCAGGCGATCGCCGCGTCGATCTCCTCGAGCATCGCGTGCACCTCGGGCTTCGCAAAGTGGACGCGCGCGGGTTCGAGCAGGTCGATGAGCCGCGCTGCGAGCCCTGCCTTGGCGTCCATGGGATGCAACGACCCGTCGATGTAGGCGGCGGTCACCTCGTCGTTGGTGTCGAACACGATTCGCCCGCCGTTCGCCTCCGAGCGATCGACCGTGAACGGGCCGCCGGCGATACCGAAGACGAGCTTCTCGATCCAGTCGAGAATGGGATTGAAGACGACCTCGCCGGGGGGGCAGAACGCCTTTCTGATCTTCGCCATGATCTCGTCAGGAGTGTCATGAACGAATACCGCCGAGGCGGGGTCGCTCTTGCTCATCTTCATCGCCGAGAAGACGTCGCGCGCCGACTCGGGCGGCACCGGCCACACCGGTGGGCGGCGGAGACCGAGGAGCAGGGGATGATGCAGCGCGACCGGCTTCATGGGTGCCCCGTTCACGCCGCGAACCGCGTGAATCCGCATCTGCATGGCCACGTCGCGAGCGATCACGTGCGCCTTGCGCTGATCCATGCCGGCGTGAGCGATGTGCACCCCCAGGGTGAAGATGTCGGCTGCCTGCATGGCGGGGTAGATGAGCTTGGCGAAGTCGACGCTGTCGCGCTCCTGCCGGCCGAGGATGCTGATGCTGCGCTGCATCCGGGCGAGCGTCGTGTTCTTGCTCACCTCGATGACCGTCGCCCAGTACTCGTCGTCACTCCGGTACAGCTCGGACGCGAGCACGAACTCGACCGATGCGGGGTCGGCATCGACGCAGAGCAGTGAGGCGCGGAAGGCCTCGGTGAAGTAACCGGTGGCGATGCGGCGGATCAGGTCGCGATCGCCGCCCAGCTTGTCATTGATCCATGTGTGCCAGTCGGCGAGGAGGACCGAGCAGTGCACGCCCGCGGCGATGAGGTCGCGGACCTTGGCCATGCTCATCAGCCCGGTGCCGAGATGCGCCTTGCCTGAGATCTCGAATCCGATGTAATGGCGCAGCTCGAGGCCGGCATCCATCAGTGGCGGTAGCTCGTCCGCGCCGATGACCTCGGCGGTGTTGCGCTCGACGAGCGCCATTCGTTCAGCGGTGGTCACGTCCGCTGAGTGTGCCAGACCCGCCTCAGGGGGTGAGGTCAGTCGTCGTGCGTGTCGTCGTATGCGACGCGGTGCGGTGCGACCTTATCGAGCAGGTCCGCTTCCCAGTCGAGGAGCGCGTCATGGAGCCGCGCTGTGTTGCGCGCCTGCCAGAGTGCCGGCGGAGCCGGGACCGGGAGGACAACCTCGAGCTCCGCGAGCTGCCGCCACATGTCCGGCGGCACCTGGCGATCGCGCTGGAGGTTGTGATGCTCGACGCTGTCGAGGACGCGTTCGAGCCGCTGAATGTGCTCGATGCGGAGCCTGCGGCGCGCTTTTGCGTCGTCGGCGCGGGCTTTGGCCGCGTCCATGTCGGTGATCGCGCTCTGGAAGCTCATGTCGTCTGTCGTCTCACGTGATGCCTTCGCTGTTCAGGTTATCCAGCCTGCCATACAAGTAAACGGAGCAGGGTTACGTTCGGATTACGGCCTGAACAGGGTTAAGGTTCCGGGTGCGACATTCCTTCGATCTTCTCGCCCTCGATGTGGCGACGGCGCAGCGGTCCTTGCAAGATCGTGACCGCGCCCGGACCGACGACCTCCCAGGTGCCGTCGCGCAGGACGGCCGCGGTCCGCTCGTCGATCCCGATCACCTGCGCCGATTCGCCGAGGCCCTCCTGCGCCCAGGGCACCCAGGCGTCACCGAGAACGTCGAAGTGCGGCAGGATCGCGCATCCCGGGATGAGGTTGAGGGCGTCGACGGATCGTTCATCGACCTCCCCGGGCCAGCTCGTCTGGACCAGGCACCACTGGCAGAGGGCCATGGCGCCGGCGGACGATCCCGCCAGGGCGGCCCCGGCCCGCCAGGCTGACCGGATTGCCTTCCAGACGGGGCTCGCGCGCAGAACCTCGACCACCCTCCCCGGGTCACCGCCCGCGATGTACACGAGGCCGGCGTGGGCTGCCCGGGCAACGATGTCGGGCGAGCGCGCGTCGTCCTTGGTTCGGACAGGCAACTCCTGCATCTCGACGTCGAGGCTCGCGAACCAGCGACGCGCGGCGTCGACCGCCCCCGCCGCAAAGTCCTGGGCCGCTGTCGCGACCACGTACGCCGGCCGACCGCCGCACGCGTCACGAAGCATCCTGTCCTGACGCTCGTTGCCGGGATTGAACTCGTCGCCGCCAACGAGGGCGAGGGGACCGTACATTGCGATGAACAGTCTCCACCCTAACCGGAAAAGAGGCGCCTGGGGTCCTTCCCCCTACACTCTGACCGCGCTCATGATGGATCCGGAGAAGTACGCCGCCGCGACCGTCGTGGCCCGCCGCGACCCGGCACCGGATCTCTGGATCATCCGGATCCGCACGGAGATCGAGCTCCCGTACCGCCCCGGGCAGTACGTGACGGTCGGGCTCCAGTCGAATGGGCGGGTGATCGAGCGGCCGTACTCCATCTGCTCATCGCCACTCGAGAACGAGATCGAGCTGTTCATCGAGCGCGTGCCCGACGGCGAGCTGTCCGACCCGCTCTTCGCCCTCGGGGTGGGTGGTGATCTCATCGTCCGCCGCCGCACCAAGGGCCTGTTCCTCCGCGATGCGCCGCTCCTCGACGAGCCGCACCTGTTCGTCGCCACCGTGACCGGGATCGCTCCGTTCGTGAGCCTGTTGCGAACGCTCGCCTCGCGCGCGAGGGCAGGCGACTGGGCGCCGGTGCCGGTGGTCACGCTCCAGGGCGCGGCCCGGTCGGTGGAGCTCGGCTACGCCGATGAGCTCGTGGCCATGGACCGCGAGTTCGACTGGTTCACCTACGTCGCCACCGTGAGCAGGCCGTGGGAGGACCCGGGCTGGACCGGTGAGCTGGGACGCGTCGAGGACATCATGCGCAAGTACGCCGACGGCGCCGGGATGAGCCCCGGCAACGGCGGCATCTTCCTCTGCGGCCACCCGGGGATGATCAGCGGGGCACGGGCGATCATGCGGCGCGCCGGGTTCGACAACGAGGCAATCCGCGAAGAGCAGTACTGGCCGGATTGATGCTCGCATCGATCGACTGGGTGACCCTGCACCAGAAGTTCGGATTCATCCTTGTCGTCGCGGCCGTGCTCGGCGGGCTCGTGGCGCTCCTTTCCCTGGTGACGCCGCTCGTCGGGGTGGTGCTCAAGATCTACCTGCGCCTGCTCCTGCTCGCGGTCGCCGTCCAGATCGTCCTCGGTGCCGCGCTGTACCTGATGGGCCATCGCCCGGCCCACGAGCTGCACTACCTCTACGGAGCCGGAATGGCGGTCACCCTCGGGATCACGTTCGCGGTGAGCAGCCGGACACCGTGGCCGCTCTCGAAGCTGCCGCTGGTCATCGGCGCGATCGTTGCGGTCGTCTTCGCGGTCCTCTCGCTCACGTCGGGGTGACGCGGGCGCCGACACCGGTTGCGGGCTGAGGCGATCGATCCACAACGACCACGCTGAAGCGCGAGCGCATCCGCACCAACCCCGCGAGCACCGGAGCGCCGAGGACGATGACCGCGAGCGCGTTCCCGATGGCGCGGAAGCTGTCGTACAACGCTGACGTCGCCAGGTAGAACCGTCCGAACCGGGAGAGCGCGGCGGGCAGCGAGAGTCCCGGCTGCCAGCCAAAGCCGGGGGTCCCGCGGTAGAAGGCGGTCCAGTCCCACACGTCCAGGAGCGCCCCGTACGCGAAGCCGGTGATCGCGCCGACCGCTGCCAGCACCGCGATGTCTCGCCAGGACACCGAGCCCGATCGACGCAGCCCCGCCAGCCCGGCGGCCAGGCCGACGAAGCCGCACCCCAACATCTCGTAGGGCAGCCACGGTCCGATGCCGCCGGTGGCAACCGCCGAGGCCAGCAGTGCGACGGCCCCGGCAAGAAAGCCGTAGGAGGGACCGTAGACGTAGCCCGCGGCGAGGATGAGAAAGAAGATCGGGCTGAACCCGCCCAGCCCGGTGACGAGGACGAGACGCAGGGCGGCGTCGATGGCGGCGATCGCGGCCAGCAGGGCGAAGCGGCGAGAGTCGAGGCGCCGCGTCGACGCCTCGACGAAGACCAGCACCGCGACGACCCCGAGGCTGAGCGCGACGGACGCGGCCGCCGGTGGCGCGCCGGCCGCGACGAACGGCCAGAAGAACAACGCCAGGCCGGCGATCGAGATTACGCCAACCCTCATGCCACGGCCACCGGAATGAGCTCGCGCGCGCCGCCGCCGCCGACCGCGATGGTGCGATCGGCCAGCGCGTTAGCCAGGTTCTTGTCGTGTGTGGCAATAACGAGTGAGCAGCCGGCCGCGCGCATGCGGTGCACCGCGCGGGAGAGCGACTCGCGAGCCGCCTCATCCATGCCGCGGGTCGGCTCGTCGAGCAGCGCGATGTGCGGGCGGCCGGCGAGGACCGCGGCGATGGCCGCTCGCTGCCGCTCCCCGGTGCTCAGGTCGCGGGGGTCTCGTGTCGCAAGGTGCGCGAGACCGAGCTCGGCGATGAGCGTCTCCGCCTCACCCGTGGCGGCGTCCCCGCGCACGGTCCACGCGACCTCGGCGGCGACGGTCGCCCGGTGGAGGAGTGCCATCGGGTTCTGAGGCAGGAATGCGACCCTCCCGGGCGCGCGATGCACATCGCCGGCAAGGGGGGCGAGCAGTCCGGCTATGGTCCGCAGCAGCGTGGTCTTGCCGCCGCCGTTGGGGCCGACGAGAGCGACCACCTCACCCGCTCGGCCTTCCAGGCAGACGTTCTCCAGGACCGGCGAGCGCCCCGGTCCAGCGGTCACGCCGGTCAGCTGCCAGGCGACCGGCGACGCCGGCATGCAGGCTCCGGTGCTCTGTGGCGTGACCGCGGCGACTCGCGGGACGCGACGGATGTCCGGAGCCACGACGCGGCCGCCATCCATCGACAGGGTGCGCGCGTCGAGCAGCGCCAGCTGTTCGAGGCGATGCTCCGCCACGACAACCGCGGTTCCCGCTCGTGCCAGCACGCCGAGGATGGCGACCACGGCCCGTGCCCCGGCCTCGTCGAGCTGCGAGAGTGGCTCGTCGAGCACGAGGACACGCGGACGCATGGCGAGGACGCCCGCGAGCGCGAGGCGCTGACGCTCGCCCCCCGAGAGGGTGGCCACCGCCCGGCCGCGCAGATGCGCGATCCCGGTCCGCTCGAGGGCCTCACCGACGCGCTGCGGCATCGCCGCGGGCTGCAGCCCCAGGTTCTCGAGTCCGAAGGCGACGTCACGCTCGACCGTCGGGTACACGGATTGCAGCTCGGGGTCCTGGAAGACGAAACCGACCTCGGTCGCGAGCACGCGGGTCGGTGTCGTGATGACGTCGTGGCCGAACACCGTCGCCGACCCACCGATGGTGCCGCCGTGGAAGTGGGGCACGAGCCCGTTGAACACTCGAAGCAGCGACGACTTGCCGGATCCCGACGAGCCGGTGATCAGGGTCAGCCCGTCACGGACCTCGAGCTCGGCGATGTCGAGCGCGTCCATCCGTCCCGCGGGATACCGGTAGGTGAATCGCGCCAGCGAAGCGGCGACCGGCCCGGTCATCGGCGCCACACGAGGGCCGGCACGGCGAGGGCGAGGCAGCACGCAACGCCGGCGATGTTGATCGGCGGCACCGACACGTCGGGGAACGGATACCAGTCGCCGATGACACCGCTGAACCGGAGCGCCACAAACGTCACCGCGGCTGCGGCGGCCACGAGGCACACCACCACGTCTGTCGGGTGCCAGAGCGCATCGCGATAGTGCGTTCTCGCGCCCGACCCGTATCCCCGAGCTTCCATCGCCTCGGCGAGTGTGATCGAGCTTTCCAGGGCGGTCAGCACCACGGGCACTGCCAGGTCCGGCCACTCGCGCACACGGCGCGGTCGCCATCCACGCATCCTCTGCGCATCGCGGATCTCCGCGGCGCTGCGCGCGATGCCGGGGATGAGGTTGAGCGCCGTCCCGATCGCCGCACCGGTCCGAGCGAGAGCCGTCGGGAGGGCGTCGACCAGCGAGTTCGGCATCAGCACGAGCGAGAGCGGGGCCGCCGCGAGCACGGCGGCGGCGATCCCGAGGCCGCTCGACAGGCCGAAGAGCGCCGCCTCGATCGTCACGCGTCCCCCGATCACCGGGAGACCGGCCGGGAGCACCAGGAGGGCGTGATCACCGGTGTGGCTCGCGAGCATCGTGATCACGGTTGCGATGAGCGCGGCGACCGTCAGCGCAATGGTCAGGCCGCGAAGCGACACGTCCGGTCTGCGCAGCGCGACGAGCACGTTCAGCGCGCAGAGCAGGACGATGATTCGATAGACGGGATTCGCCGAGGCGAGCGCGATCGTGATGCCCGCGACCGACCAGACGGCGAGCGCTCGCGGATTCACTCGCGACGCCTCCGGAGCGACCGGGCTCCGAGCAGCCCGATCAGGGCTCCCGCCCCCACGGCGGCGAGGAGGAGCCCGCCGTCGATACCCGGTTGGGCACCGGCACGCGTCAGCGCTCCGATCGCGGCGGGTGTCGCGCTGGGGGGCACGACTCCGAGCACCCCGGATGCCGGTGTCGCCGGCGGAGACTCCACCGTCCCGCCGGTACCTTTCGCCGGCGTCGACGAGGATGTCGCACGTGACGCGCTCGGGGCAGCCGGCGAAGGGGCCGCCGTTCGCGACGGGGGTGCCACGGCCGGGCAGGTGCCCGCCGGCGACGGTGGTGGCGGGTCGGCGCCGGTCTGCGAGTCGTAGCGGAAGCCGAGGTCGTCGCCTCCGGCGAGGGTGATGCTCGAGGCACCGAGATCGGAGTCGAGCCATGGCCCTCCGCCCCGCGATACGAAGAGCACCCAGTACGAACCGGAGCTTGTGAAGCAGCCGGGCGGATAGGTCGCCGGCTCATGGTCGATCTGGCAGACGGCGGCGCCGAGACCGCCGCCATACGACGAGATGCCGACCTCGAGCTCGCTTGCCTGAAGCACCACGAGTGCTGTGGCGGAGGGGGTGTCGAAGCCGACGCAGCGCCGGGTCACCTGCCCGTCACCGTGCTCCACCACGAGCCCGACCCGTTGTGAGAGCGCCGCGTGAGCGCAGAGCGGTGCCGCCGGGCCGGCGCCCGTGGTGGCCGACGCCGCGCCGAGACCGGCGGCCAGCAGCGGCAGCGCGAGCGTGATGCGAATGAGGTGCCGGATCACGTGTTGGTCATGCCCCACGCAGGCGCCGTGCCCCGATCGCGGCGCCGGCGGCAATTACGCACGCGGCGATTGCCGCGAGGAGGTAGATCGCGATCGTGGGCAACCCGCTCGCGCCTGCAGGCGCGGTGGCGAGCGCGGGCGCCGAGCTCGCGCTCGGGCTGACCGGGGCGGGCGTCGCCGTCGCTTCCCCGGCGGTCGTGGGTGCGGGTGAGGGTGTTGCCGTGACCCCGAGCACGGCGCCGTTCGGCGCGGGGGTCACCGCTCCGCCGCCGTTCGATGACGGCCCCGGTTTCGCGGTCGGCCGGGGCGTGGGCGCCGGCGTCGGCGTCGGGGGTGGCCCATTCAGAGTCGTGCCGGGCTCGTAGCAGCGGGCGGTGCCGCAGGTCAGCGGGAACGCGGCACGCACCAGCGCGGGAGGGACCTCGGCGGTGGTGAAGGGGTCGGGAGCGGGGTTGCCGGGGAAGGTGAAGCCGCCGTCACCGTCCTGGGTGGCGATGAGCTCGGCGAGGGGCGTGTGGCCACCCGGCGCCCAGGCGGGTGCGTCCGGGTTCTGGCCGGCGGCGATCAGGGACTGGAGGACGAGTGCGGTGGAATCCGGATCGGTGCCGGAGCCGGCCTGGTAGGGGAAGCCGCCGTCACCATCCTGCTGGGTGTGCAGCCACGTCAAGGCGCTGCGGTCCCGGCTGTGCACCCCGGCGGCGTCGAGCGCCATGAGCACCATTGCGGTGGAGTTGGTGTCGCTGGTGTCGAAGCCGGTGTGGTCGTTCCTGATGAGCAGGAAGTCCCAGCCGCCGTCGCTGTCCTGGGCGGCGACGAGATGACCGAGCGCCACCGCCGGGACCGTCTGGTGGGCGGCGACCAGGGCCTGGATGGCGAGGGACTCGGTGAAGGCCTCGCCGTCACCGAAGACCCCGGTGCCGGCGTCGTAGAAGCTGTTGAGCGTGCTGAGCAGGTCGACGCCACCGAAGGAGGTGGGGCTGAGCCCGGCGGCGGCGACCGCCTGCAGGAGTTCGCCGCAGGCACCCGCGGTGGCGCAGGCCGCGGCGGCGTGAGCGGCGAGATAGGTCATGACCGACGGTCCGGAGCCGTGCCGGAGCGCGTTGGGGTCATAGCCGGCGGCGGCCGCCCCGATCGCGTACTCCTCGCTGACGCTGTCGGTGCTCGCTCCCACCGGGATCGACCCGTCGCTCCCCGACTGCTGCCCCTGCAGGTAGAGCAGTGAGGTGGTCGCCGACTGTGCTTCGGTCGCCGGCGTGAAGCCGTGGGTGAACACCACGTGCGCCGGGTACGGCTCCAACTCGAGGGCGGGAGGGACCTCGGCGGTGGTGAAGGGGTCGGGAGCGGGGTTGCCGGGGAAGG
>DAIQQM010000006.1:33422-35279 GCA_036786805.1 Candidatus Dormiibacterota bacterium
TGCTCGCTCCCACCGGGATCGACCCGTCGCTCCCCGACTGCTGCCCCTGCAGGTATTCGATCGCCCGCGAAGCAGGGTCCACCTGCGTGGCTGCGCTGCCTGTTCCGATGGCGAAGGCGAGCAGGGCTGCGCCTGTCGCCCCGGTGGTCGCCAGCGCGGCGACCCTCCTGGTCCTGCCCATGTGGCACCCCACGCGGCGACGCGGTCTCCACCCTTGCCGGAGTTGTCCTCGCCGCATGAGGCTTCCTCCCGTCGTGCGCGGGGATGGAGGTCGACGCCTCGGGTCGGTCTCCTGGCTTGCGGATCAGCGCCGACACGGCCGCCTTCCCGGGAGATCACTCCCCCGGTGGCACGATGGCCGCCGGCTCCCCGCTCACAGTTGCGCGACAGCGCCGGATTCTCACCGGCTTCCCGTCACCCGGAGCGTTATTCAGTTGTGGCCGTCGAGTATGCGCCGGGTCCTCAGGGATTCGTCAAGGGACCGGTGGGTACACTTGGGGCCATGCGCCAGGGCTCGCGTGCGGTCGCCGTCATCTCCGTGCACGCGTCCCCGCTGTCGGATCTCGGGAGCGGCGAGAACGGCGGCATGAACCTCGCAATCCGCCGTTTGTGCGAGGGACTCTCGCTGCGCGGCGTTCCGACGGACGTGTTCGTACGGCGCGACGGCCCGGGTCCCGACGAGGAGCTGATCGCCCCACTCAGCAGGCTGGTGCGCCTGCCCGTCGGCCCGGCGGAGCCGCTCCGCAAGGAGAACGTCAGCGCACTGCTCGACGAGTTCAGCGATGCGACCATCCGGCATGCCGACTCCGAGCGCCGGTCGTACCGCGCCATCCACGGCCACTACTGGCACGGCGGCCTGGTCGGCCGGCGGCTTCGCGAGGCATGGGGTGTCGCGTGGGTGCAGTCCTTCCACACGCTCTCGCTGACCAAGGCACGCGCGGGACTGCCGCTCGATGCCCTTCGTGCCCAGGCCGAGTGCGAGCTCGCCGCCCAGGCGGACCGGCTCGTCGCGGCCAGCGCGGCGGAGGCCAAGGACCTCATCCGGCTGTACCGCGCGTCGAGAGACCGCATCTGCGTTGCGCAGCCCGGCGTCGACCCGCGGCTCTTCGCCGAGCACGACGGTTCTGCGCTGCGCCGGAGCCTCGGGCTCGAAGGCGCGCGCGTGGCGCTGTTCGCCGGCCGGCTCGAGCCGCTCAAGGGCGCGCAGATCCTTCTCGACGCCGCCGCTCGGCTCAGGACCCGCCCAGAGTTCGCCGACCTGGCGGTCGTCATCGCCGGTGACGACAGTGGTGACGGCGCTCATCACGACCGCGGTGGTGAGCGGAGCCGCCTCGAGCGCCACGCAGCTCGCCTCGGTCTTGGCGGCCACGTCCATTTCGTCGGCGCCGTGCCCCACGAGCAACTGGCCGAGTACTACGCCATGGCGGACCTGTGCGTCGTCCCCTCGCTGACCGAGAGCTTCGGCTTGGTCGCCCTGGAGGCGCAGGCGCTCGGCACGCCGGTCGTTGCCGCCTCGGTGGGTGGATTGCGCGAGGTCGTGGAGGACGGTGTGACCGGCTATCTCGTTGAGGGACACGACCCCGACGACTTCGCCCGCGCGATCGCCGATGTGCTCGACGACCCGGCCCGGCGCGCCGAGATGGGTGAGGAGGCACGCCGTCGAGCCGGCCGGTTCACCTGGCTCCGTGCGGTCGACCGCCTGGCCGCGATCTATGACCGCATCAGCGTCGAGGGCCAGCCGTCGGGAAGCCCCTGCGGCTACGAGGACGACGAATCCGGTGCGCTGATGAGCGGCGCGGCCAGTTAGGAGACTGCTGAGCAATTCGCCTCAGGATTGCTCGAGTGTGAGTCAATCTG
>DAIQQM010000183.1:0-2475 GCA_036786805.1 Candidatus Dormiibacterota bacterium
CGTGGCGGTCGGGGTCAAGCCGCGCACCAAAAAGCTCGACCAGCAGCCGCGCCACAGCCGGATTCCCGGTCAGCGCCTGCTCGAGGTAGCGGTCGCTGAAGGTTGTGCCGGCCTGCCGCAGGTATTTCACGACCGCGCGCAGCAGCGAGACTTCGCGACCGGTCAAACCGGCTCGCAGGACCAGCGCGCCGAGCCGGTCGTTCTCGAACTCACCGCTCCAGACCCTTGTGAAGGCGTCTTGGAAGGTGGTGCGAGTCGCTTCGGTCCGGAGGTCGACGTCGAAGCCGCAAACGACGCCGATGTCGTAAATCCAAATGGAACGCCGACCCTCTGGCTTGATCTCGTACGGACGCTCGTCGCCGACCCGCAACCCCATGTTCTCGAGGATCGGCAAGACATCCGAGAGCGCGATGCGCTCGCCCGGGCTCAACAGCTTGCATCGCAGCGAGGCCCGGTCGGGCTCGACGGTCTCGTAGACGCTCATCACGAGCCCGCCGCCCGCCGCGAGAGCCTCGGCACGGTCGATGTCGTCGACCGCCGCACGAGCTCGCCAGTCGGCGCGATAGGCGATCGGGAATGCCGCCCCGTAGAGGCGAAACAGAGTGTTGCCCCGCTCCTCCCCATGCACCTCGCGCAGAGCATCCGCGAGGTCGCCGGTCCAAGGCCGCGTCACCGCGGCGATCCGGCGCTCGATCTCAGCAACGTCGTGGTCCGCCTCGGCGGCGCTGCAGCGGACGATGTAGTGGATGCGCGCGAGCTTCGAGTCGGACAGGCGCAGCGCCCAGTCGATTTCGCTCGCGCCGAACGCGTGGCCCAGAACCGAGGCGATCCGCTCACGATTGTCGGTGCTGAAGCGATCGCGGGGTACGAACACCAGACACGACACAAACCGCTTGTAAGGGTCGCTCCGGACAAACAGGCGGGCACGCTGGCGCTCGCCGAGCGCGACGATTCCCATCGAGATCTCGAACAGCTTGTCGTCCGTGATCTGAAAGAGCTCGTCCCGCGGGTAGTGCTCGAGCGTCCTTGCCAGCGCCTTCGCGTCATGGCTCTCAGGGCGGAACGCTGCCCGGCGGATGACGCGCTCGACCTTGTCCCGCACGACCGGGATCATGCGCGGGCTCGCCTGCTCGATGACGGCGGTGTACAAGCCGAGGAAACGACGTTCGCCACGGACCTCGCCCGCCTCGAAGCGCTTCACGCCGATGTAATCTAGGTACAGCGGCCGGTGCACCGTCGAGCGCGAGTTCGCCTTGGTCAGGATGAGCGGCTGAGGCGACCGAGCCATCGCCCGGACTTCGATGGGCAGCCGAGCGAAGCTCGAGGAGACGATCGCGCTCCCATCTCTGAGGACGCCGAGACCCGAGCCGTCGACAGCGCGAAGAGAGTCCTCGCCGGCCTCCCCGACCAGGTCGTACTCGCGGTACCCGAGGAAGATGAAGTTCCCCCCGTCCACCCACTCGAGGAATGCGTTGACCTCCTCGACCTCGCTTCGATCGATCGGCGGCGCAGCAGACTCGAACCCAGCAACGATCTCGCGCAACCGCTGGCGCATCAACCGCCAATCCTCCACCGCCGCCCTGACGTCCCCCACAACCCGGCGGATGCCGCCGACGAGCGCCTCGAGCCGCTCGGGCTCCGGCTCGCGATCGACTTCGAACTGCATCAGCGACTCGGGGAGCGCGCCGGTCATCCCCGCGCCCGGTGGGAACACCCCGGCGAGGCGACCATCCGCGTCCCGGAGCACATCGATGACCGGATGGATCGAGAGGTGAATCCCGTATCCGCGGCGAGAAAGCTCCATTTCGACCGAGCTCACCAAAAATGGCATGTCATCGGTGACGACCTCGACGATCGTGTTCGCCGACTTCCAGCCACCTTGTCCGAGCCCGAGGTTATAGGCCCGCACGCTGGCTGAGCTGGGCCTCCGGTCCCGAGCGAAGTCCCAAACCGCGATCGCTGCGCCGCAGAGATTACGGACGCTGCGCTCGGCCAAATCCTCCTGTGGCACCCAGTGGTAGAACTGCCGCACGAACGCCTCCCCCTGATCTACCAGCGCGGGCACAATCTGGTCGCGCAGCCGGTCGCAGACGGATTGAATGAGCGCCGCTTCGGCCTCCTCCGCCCTCAACACCATCGCCGCACGCCCTTCGATTCGACCCGACATCACCATGGCGCACGGAACGTCACGCGCCACGATCCACCTGCCAGCCTACCCGAAGGAAACGCCCCGGCCTAGACCGTGAACGCGTCCGCCGGGACGAGCTCGATGCGCACGATCACGAGCTGTCCCGCGCCGCGCGCACGCAGGCTCTCTCGCTTTCCCATTGCCTCGAGATCAGCAAAGTCGGCTCGGCCAGGAACAGCCTGACGCGGGATGCCGGGACCTATGACCACTTCCCAAAGTCAACGCAGGAGGCGCCCGATGGAACAAAAGCGATTGAAGGACACCCTCGGCCTCACGCCCGAGCGTGT